>JBKHXI010000102.1:0-17261 GCA_046566095.1 Gammaproteobacteria bacterium
AGGAAGGACAGCTCGCGCAGGCGCCGGGCCAGGATGTCGTAGTGGAACTCGGTGTCGGTGAAGATGCTGGCCGCCGGCCAGAAGCGCAGGGTGGTGCCGCGGCGGTCGGAGGGCTCCAGCCGCGCCAGCGGTGCGTCCGGCTCGCCCAGGGTGTAGCTCTGGTGGTGGTGGTGGCCGTCGCGCCAGATGTCGAGGGTGAGCTTCTCGCTGAGCGCGTTGACCACCGACACGCCCACGCCGTGCAGGCCGCCGGAGACCTTGTAGCTGTTGTCGTCGAACTTCCCGCCGGCGTGCAGCACGGTCATGATGACCTCGGCCGCCGAGCGCCCCTCCTCCTTGTGGGTGTCGACCGGGATGCCGCGGCCGTTGTCGGCCACCGAGACCGATCCGTCCTCGTGGATGGTCACCACGATGTCGTCGGCGTGGCCGGCCAGGGCCTCGTCGATCGCGTTGTCGACGACCTCGAACACCATGTGGTGCAGGCCGGTGCCGTCGTGGACGTCGCCGATGTACATGCCGGGGCGCTTGCGGACGGCGTCCAGGCCGCGCAGGACCGTGATCCGGCTGGAGTCGTAGGGGTTGGCGCCGGCGGGCGCGCTGGGGGATGGCTTGCCCGCGCTGGCGGGCGGATCGGCGCTGGCGCCGGTTTCGTGCTGCGGCATGCGGTACGGGCTCCCGCGGCGCGCGCCGGGCCCTGCCCGCGCGCACCGAGACTCGTGGCGAGACCCTGCGAACGGTGTTCGCCGGGCTCGCAGACCCAGGGTGGTTTGCCCGCCGCCGACGCTCGCGCACCGCCCGGCGGGCGCCGATCCGGACCTGTCCCGGACTGGCGGGTCCGGACCGGCCCCGGGAGGGCCTGCCCAGACACTAGCTATGGATGCGCCAGTATAGCAATCCGGCCGCCCCGGCGCGGCGCCGCGGTGGCCGCGTTCATCGGGCCGGAGGGCCGGTGCCGGGTCCGATCTGTCCGTGTTCCACGTGGAACCGGGTCGCTTCCAGGCCCAGCCCGGCCAGCGCCGCCGGCGCTTCGGTGCCGGTCACCAGCACCTGCGCGCCGCTGTCGGCCAGCAGGCGCAGCACCCCCGCCTGGTGGCGGCGGTCCAGTTCGGACGCCAGGTCGTCGAGCGCCACCACTGGCCAGTACCCACGTACCGCGGCATGCAGCCGGGCCTGGGCCAGCAGCAGCGCGAGCGCCGTCAGCTTGGCCTGGCCGCGCGAGAGCGCCTCGCGTCCGGGCAGGGCCGCGTACTCGATCCGCCAGTCGCCGCGGTGCGGGCCGACCGAGGTGTGCCCGGTCGCCAGGTCGCGGTCGCGGGCCAGCAGCAGGGCGTCGGCCAGCGGCAGCTCGTGTTCGCGCCAGCCGGGCTGGTAGTCGAGGCCGACCGCGCCGGCCGTGGGCAGCAACGCGGCCACCGTCTGCTGCAGGTGCGGCAGCAGGGCTTCGAGGTAGCGCCGCCGATGGCGCCCCAGCGGCTCCCCGGCCTGGGCCAGCTCGTGCTCCCAGCTGTGCAGCAGGCCGGGGCCGCCGCGGGCCTTGAGCAGGGCGTTGCGCTGGCGCAAGGCACGGTTGTAGCGCCGCCACAGCGGCAGGAAGTCCGGTTCCACGTGGAACAGCCCCCAGTCGAGCTGGCGTCGACGCGGCTCGCCGCCGCCGCCGACCAGAGCGTGGCTGCCCGGTTCGAAGGTGACCACCGCCAGCGCCGAGCACAGCGTGCCCAGCGAATCGACCGCCACCCCGTCCAGGCGGCCCTCCCAGACATGCCCGGCGTGGCGCAGCCCGGCGCGGTGTTGCCGGGCCGGGCCGCCTGCCTCGGCCACTTCCCAGGCGACGAAGACCTCCACCGCCCCGACACCGGTGCCGATCAGGCCGTCGCGGACCCGCCCGCGGAAACTGCGGCCGTAGGCCATCAGGTGCAGGGCCTCGAGCACGCTGGTCTTGCCGGCGCCGTTGTCGCCGGTGAGCAGGTTGAGTCCGGGCGCCGGCTCCAGCCGCACCTGCCGGAAGCGGCGCAGGCCGGCGATGTCCAGCCGCGTCACCCGCATCGCGACCGCGCCGGCACGGCCTTGCGGCACGCGCATAGCAGAACGCCCGGACCGGGCCGGGCGTTCTGGTTCCACGTGGAACGCGGGGCCGCGCTGCGGGCGTTCACAGCCGCAACGGCATCACCACGTGCCGGCAGCGCTCGCTGCCCGCCTCGCGCAGCAGCGCCGAGGAGTTGGCGTCGCGCAGCTGCAGGACCACCTCCTCGTCGCGCAGGGCGGTCAGGGCCTCGAGCAGGTAGTTGACGTTGAAGCCGACCGCCAGGTCGTCGACCCGGGTCTGGGCCTCGACCTCCTCCTGCGCCTCTTCCTGCTCCGGGTTGTGGGCGCTGATCTTCAGCTGGCCCGGCGTCACCTCGATCCGGACGCCGCGATATTTCTCGTTGGACAGGATCGCGGCGCGCTGCAGCGCGGCCCGCAGCACCTCCCGGTTGATCTTCACCTCGCGGTCGGCGCCGATCGGGATCACCGCCTCGTAATCCGGGAAGCGGCCGTCGATCAGCTTGCTGGTGAAGGTGACGTCGTCGCGCTTGATCCGGATGTGGTTGCGGCCGACCTCCAGCTCCAGGTCGCGCTCGCCGCCCTCCAGCAGCCGCTGCAGTTCGCTCACGCCCTTGCGCGGAACGATGATCTGGCGCTTGCCGCCGCCGTCCAGCGGCGCCTCGCACAGGGCCAGGCGGTGGCCGTCGGTCGCCACGCAGCGCAGGCTGTCGCCGCGCAGGTCCAGCAGCAGGCCGTTGAGGTAGTAGCGCACGTCCTGCTGGGCCATCGCGAAGGCGGTGCGCTCGATCAGTTCCTTCAGCGCCGCCTCGGGCACCGTCACCCGCTCGGTCGCCTCGACCTCGTCGATCGAGGGGAAGTCGTTGGCCGGCAGGCTGGCCAGGGTGAAGCGGCTGCGCCCGGCCTGGACCGTGACCTTGTCGCCGGCCTGGCTGACGCCGACCTTGCTGCCGTCGGGCAGGGCGCGGACGATGTCGAACAGCTTGCGGGCCGGGATCGTGGTTTCCCCGTCCTTGGCGTCCCCGACTTCCTGGCGCGCCACCATCTCCACTTCCAGGTCGGTGCCGGTCAGCGACAGCTGGCCGTCGCGCACCTGCACCAGCAGGTTGGCCAGGACCGGCAGGGTCTGGCGGCGCTCGACGACGTTGACCACCTGCGCCAGCGGCTTCAGGAAGACTTCGCGTTGCAGACTGAAACGCATGCGGACCCCTCGATGGATCGGACCCGGGTGGAGGGCCTGCGCCCTTCCCGAAGGAATGGATAAATCTAAAGCTGGTGGTGCTTGGAGCGGCGAAATCCCCGGGAAAACACAGGTAACCTGTTGTTTTTACTTCGTTTTTATGGAAATGAACGGCGTGCACAACAAGCCCGGTGCCGCTGGGACAGGCTGTGGACAACTCCCGCGCCGCCGGCGCCGCCGGGACTTGTCCACAACTTGTCCGGCGTCGATCCCCATGCCTGCATCCGGCCCGCGGCGGCTCACTCGCTGAGCTTGCGGATCAGCTTTTCCCAGTCCTCCCGCAGCTTGCCATCGGTTTCCTTGAGGTGGCGGATCTGCCTGCAGGCGTGCAGCACAGTGGTGTGGTCGCGGCCGGCGAAGGCGTCGCCGATCTCCGGCAGGCTGTGCTCGGTCAGCTCCTTGGCCAGCGCCATGGCCATCTGGCGCGGGCGGGCGAGCGAGCGCGTCCGCCGTTTCGACAACAGGTCCTTGACCTGCAGGCCGTAGTAGTCTGCCACGGTCTTCTGGATGTTGGGGATGCCGATCGCCTGGGCCTGGGCGCGCAGCAGGTCGCGCAGGGTTTCCTGGGCGAACTCGGCGGTGATCGCCCGGCCGGTGAAGTTGGCGCGCGCGGCCAGGGTGTTGAGCGCGCCCTCCAGGTCGCGCACGTTGCTGCGCATCTTCTTGGCGATCAGGAAGGCCACGTCCTCGGGCATGTGCGCGCCGCGCTCGCGGGCCTTGGCCAGCACGATCTGGGCGCGGGTCTCGAAGTCCGGCGGCTCGATCGCCACCGACAGGCCCCAGGCCAGGCGCGACTTCAGGCGCGGCTCCAGGCCCTCGACCTCGCGCGGGAAACGGTCGCAGGTCATGATGATCTGCTGCTTGCCGTCGAACAGCGCGTTGAAGGTGTGGAAGAACTCCTCCTGGGTGCGGTCCTTGCCGGCGAAGAACTGGATGTCGTCGATCAGCAGCGCGTCGACCTGCTGGAACTGGCGCTTGAACGCGTCCATGGTCTTGTCCTGCAGCGCCTTCATCATGGCGCTGAAGAACTGCTCCGAGCGCAGGTAGAGCGCGCGCATCGCCGGGTTGATGCGGCGCATCTCGTTGCCGGCGGCGAACATCAGGTGGGTCTTGCCCAGGCCGGTGCCGCCGTACAGCAGCAGCGGATTGTGGGCGCGGTCCCCGGGCCGCTGCGCGGCCTGCCAGGCGGCGGCCCGGCCCAGCTGGTTGCTGCGGCCCTCGACGAAGTTGTCGAAGGTGTACTGGCTGTCGAGGTTGCCGCGGTAGGGTTCGGCCGCGGCCGTGCGCCCGGACGCGTCGCCGGCCGCCGCCGGGAACGGCACGGCGCCGTTGCCGCGGGCGAGCGAGCCGATCTCCAGGCTGACATCGGCGCTGCCGGCGAAGTGCTGCAGCAGTTCGCGGATCCGCGCCAGGTAGCGCTCGCGCACCTCCTGCATCACGAAGGCGTTGGGCGCGTACAGCACGAAGCGGTCGTCGCGGTGGCCGGCCTGCAGCGGCCGCAGCCAGGTATGGACGTCCTCGGCCGGCAGCTCGGCTTCCAGGCGTTCGAGGCAACGGGGCCAGGCGTCCATCGCGGGTGCGGGTCTCGGGGGGCGGGCGGGAAAGCGCCGGCGACGCGGCGCGCAGGCTGCGGCGGGGCCGGGGAGGGCCGATCAGACTAGCATGCGCGCCGGTGGCCGGCGCCGGCGCGCGCAGGCCGGCGGCGTGCCTGCGGGGCGCGTCCGGCTTGACCGGCCGCCGCGGTGACCGCTAGAATCGATGGTCTTTTCAGTCGCTTAACCGCACGAGCACGACGATGGCCACCAAGCGCACCTACCAGCCCAGCAACCTCAAGCGCAAGCGCGACCACGGCTTCCGTGCCCGGATGAAGACCGCCGACGGCCGCAAGATCCTGGCCCGCCGCCGCGCCAAGGGTCGCAAGCGCCTGACCGCCTGAGCGCGCCGATGCCGCGCGCCGGGCGCCGCCAGCCGCCCACGCCGCCGTCGCCGCGGCCTTTCCGTCCCAGCCTCTCCACGCCTCTGCGCGCGCCGCCCGCGCCGCGCGCCGCGCCGCCGGCCCTGCCGCGATGACTCCCGACTGCCGCTACCCGCGCGCCGCCCGCGTGCGCGCGCGCGCCGACTTCGACCGCGTGTTCGCCTCCGGACGCCGCCAGGCCGGGCCGCTGCTGGCCCTGCACTGGCTGCGCGAACCGGTACCGCCGCGGCTGGGGCTCGCGGTCTCGCGCAAGGTCGATCCGCGGGCGGTGGTGCGCAACCGGATCAAGCGCGCGCTGCGCGAACGCTTCCGCCAGCAGCGCGCGCGGCTCGCGCCCGGCAGCTACGTGCTGGTGGCGCGCGCCGCCGCGGCGCAGGCCGACGCGCGCGGGCTGCACGAGGCCTTCGACCGGCTGCTGGCGCGCGCCGGCGCGTTGCCGCCGCAGGATGCGACCGGCACAATGCCCGCCGCCGCCCCGCCCGCCAACGTGCCGCCGCCGCCCCGCGCCGGCTGAGCGCGCCTGCCCCCGAACCGCATCGAGCCGATGAACCAGACCCGCGCCTTCCTGATCTTCGCCTGGCTGTTGGTGGCCATGCTCCTGTGGATGGAGTGGGGCAAGGAACGCGCCGCACCGCCGCCCGCGTCGGGCCCGGCGGCGCCGGCGCCGGCCGCGGGCGCGGATGCGATCCCGGATGCGATCCCGGACCCGGCGGCGTTGCCGCAGGCGCCGCCGGACCCGCCGGTTCCGATGGCGCCCGCGGCCGCACCGGCGGGCGCCGCCGCGCCGGCCGCCGCGCCCGACGCGGTGACCGTCGCCACCGACGTGCTGCGGGTGGTGCTCGACGGCGGCAGCCTGCGCCGGGCCGAGCTGCTCGGCTATCCGCGCGACACCGACGACGGCAGCCCGCCGGTGCGGCTGCTGTCGGACGACCCGCGCGACTACTTCGTGGCCCAGAGCGGCTGGGTGCGCGCCGACGGCGCCGCGCCGACCCATGCCGACGGCTTCGTGCCGGCGCTGCCGGCGCGCACGCTGACGCTGGAACCGGGCCAGGACCGGCTCGAAGTGCCCTTCGTCTGGAACGGCCCCGACGGGGTCGGCATCCGCCGCACCTGGACGTTCTCCCGCGGCGACTACGCGGTCACCGTGCGCGACGAGGTGGTCAACGCCGGCAGCGCGCCGTGGTCGGGCCACGTCTACCGGCAGCTGCTGCGCAACCCGCCGCCGCAGGCGCGCGGCTTCACCAACCCGGAATCCTTCAGCTTCACCGGCGCGGCCTGGTACAGCCCCGAGGAGAAGTTCGAGAAGCGCAAGTACGACGACTTCGGCGACGGCCCGCTCGATAGGCAGGTGCGCGGCGGCTGGCTGGGCCTGCTGCAGCACTACTTCTTCGCCGCCTGGATCCCGGAACCGGAGGCGACCGCGACCTACTCGCTGGCCACGGTACCGGCCGGCAACGACACCCGCTTCCTGGTCCGTGCCATGGGACCGGGGGTGAGCGTGGCCCCGGGCCAGACCGCGCAGACCAGCGCGCGGCTGTGGGTGGGCCCGAAACTGCAGGACCGCCTGGACGCGGTCGCCCCGGGCCTGGGTCTGACCCTGGACTACGGCATCTTCACCTTCCTCGCCAAGCCGATCGCCTGGCTGCTCGGCCAGATCGAGAAGCTCACCGGCAACTGGGGCTGGGCGATCGTGCTGCTGGTGGTGATCATCAAGCTGATCCTGTACCCGCTGTCGGCCGCGCAGTACAAGTCGGCGGCGAAGATGCGCCGGTTCCAGCCGCGCGTGGAACAGCTCAAGGAGCGCTACGGCGACGACCGCCAGAAGTTCCAGGTGGCGCTGATGGAGCTGTACAAGAAGGAGAAGATCAACCCGGTCGGCGGCTGCCTGCCGATCCTGCTGCAGATCCCGGTGTTCCTGGCGCTGTACTGGGTGCTGCTGGAATCGGTGGAGCTGCGCCAGGCGGTGTGGATCCCGGGCTGGATCGACGACCTGACCGCGCGTGATCCCTACTTCATCCTGCCGGCGGTCAACATGGCGGTGATGTGGGCCACGCAGAAGCTCACCCCGACCCCGGGCATGGACCCGATGCAGAAGAAGATGATGCAGCTGATGCCGATCGTGTTCGGCGTACTGATGGTCTTCTTCCCGGCGGGCCTGGTGCTGTACTGGGTGACCAACGGCGCGCTCGGCCTGCTGCAGCAGTGGTGGAACATCCGCCGCTACGGCGACGCCCCGGCCAGGAAGGCCTGACCGGCCGTCGCCGCCGGCGGACCCGGGTGCGCCCGGCCGTCCGCCCGGCGCGGCCACGCGCTAGAGTTGCGCTTTCCGCAGCGGCCGCTTTCCCGCCATGGCAGACGACGCGGTCCCCGGCGACGCCGACACCATCGTCGCGGTCGCGACCCCGGCCGGCGCCGGCGGGATCGGCATCGTGCGCCTGTCCGGCCCGCGCAGCCGCGCCATCGCCGAGACGGTGGCCGCGCGCGCGCTGCTGCCCCGGCAGGCGCACTACGCGGACTTCCGCGATGCCGCCGGCGCGGTGATCGACGACGGCATCGCCCTGTACTTCGCCGCGCCGGCCAGCTACACCGGCGAGGACGTGGTCGAACTGCAGGCGCACGGCAGCCCGGTGCTGCTGCAGGCGCTGGTCGCGCGCTGCTGCGAGCTCGGCGCGCGCCCGGCGCGCCCGGGCGAGTTCAGCGAACGCGCCTTCCGCAACGGCAAGCTGGACCTGGCCCAGGCCGAGGCGGTCGCCGACCTGATCGCGGCCGCGGACCTGCGCGCCGCGCGTGCCGCCCGGCGCTCGCTGGAGGGCGAATTCTCCCGTCGCGCCCAGGACCTGGCCGCCGCGCTGCTGGCCGTGCGGGTGCATGCGGAGGCGGCGATCGACTTCGCCGACGAGCCGATCCAGGCCCTCGGCGGCGCCCGCCTGCAGGCCCGGCTCGAGGCCGCGCTGCAGGACCTGGAGGCGTTGCTGGCCGCGGCCGAACGCGGACGCCGGCTGCGCGACGGCCTGCACGCAGTGATCGTCGGCCCGCCCAACGCCGGCAAGAGCTCCCTGCTCAACGCGCTGGCCGGCAGCGAGCGCGCGATCGTCACCGACATCGCCGGCACCACCCGCGACCTGCTGCAGGAGGCGGTGCGGCTGGAGGGGATCGAGCTGACCCTGGTCGACACCGCCGGCCTGCGCGAGGGCGGCGACGCGATCGAGCGCGAGGGCATGCGCCGGGCGCGCGCCGAGCTCGGGCGCGCGGACCTGGCCCTGGTCGTGCTCGACGCGCGCGACCCGGCCGCCGGCCGCGCGGCGGTGGCCGCGGCGATCGCCGGGGTGCCGCGGATCCTGTGGCTGTACAACAAGGCCGACCTGCTCGCGCCGGCGCCCGAACCCGAACCCGAACCCGAACCCGAAGCGGAGGCGTTGTATCTGTCGGCGCGCACGGGCGCGGGCCTGGAGCGGCTGCGCGCCCGGCTGCGCGCACTGGCCGCCGGCCCCTCGGACGCGGGCGGCGAGGGCGCCTTCAGCGCCCGCGCGCGCCACGTCGATGCGCTGCTGCGCGCCCGGGAACACGCCGCCGCGGCGCTCGGCCACCTGCGCGAGGACGCGCCGGAACTGGCGGCCGAGGCGTTGCGCGCCAGCCACGACGCGCTCGGCGAACTGACCGGCCGGGTCGCCGCCGACGCCCTGCTCGGCCACGTTTTCGCCAGCTTCTGCATCGGCAAGTAGCGCCGGCGCGGGGCGGGAGGTTGACAACGGCGCGCGCTGGCGCGTCACTAGGCGCCTGTGTGCCGGGGGCGCATCAAACGGGGGAGTTTTGCCGATGTCGATTCTGAAAGCTGAACAACGGCCGCTGCGGCCGACCTGGCTGCGCCTGGGCGCGGCGCTCGTGCTGGCGGCGGCGCTGTCCGCATGCGGCCGCGACGAAGCGGATCCGACCGCGCCGACCACGGCCGCGTCCGGCGGTCCGGCCGCCGAGGCCCCGCCGCAGGCGGTCTCCGATGCGGTCGCCGCGATGAGCCCGGAGGAGCTGTCGCAGGCGGCCGCCACCGCCCTGCGCGAGCAGCGCCTGTACGCGCCCGCCGGCAACAACGCGATGGAGTACTACCTGGCGCTGCGCGACAAGCGGCCGCAGGATCCGGCGGTGGCCAGCGCGCTCACCGACCTGATGCCCTACACCCTGATCGCCACCGAGCAGGCGATCGGCCGCGAGGACTTTGCCGAGGCGCAGCGCCTGTACGCGCTGATGGAGAAGACCGACGCCGACGCGCCGGCCCTGCCGCGGCTGCAGCAGAGCATCGCCAGCGCCCGCGAGGCCGCCGCGCGCCGCGAGGAGCAGGCCGCCGCGCGCACCGAGCAGGAAGCCCAGCGCCAGCAGGAACTGGCCGCCCAGCGCGAGCGCGAACAGCAGCAGGCGCAGCAGCAGGCGGCGCAGCAGCTGGCCGCCCAGCAGGCCGCCGCGCGCCAGGCCGAGGAGCAGCGCCAGGCCGAGCAACGCGCCGCGGCACAGCGCGCGGCGCAGGCGCAGCAGCAGGCGGCGCAGCCGCAGCAGCCCGCACCGACGCGTCCGCAAGCCGCCACGCCGGCGCCGGCGCGCCCGGGCGGGAACACGCAGCTGATCGCGGTCAGCACCCCGCCGCCGGAGTTCCCGGCCGAGGCGGCCCGCAACCGCTTGTCCGGCGAGGTCCAGGTCGAATTCACCGTCGGCACCGACGGTTCGGTCACCTCGTCGCGGGTGGTGCGCTCCAACCCGCGACGGGTGTTCGACCGGGCTGCACTGAACGCCGTCAACAGCTGGCGCTTCCAGCCGGTGGCCGAGCCGATCACCTCGCGGCGCACGATCGAGTTCTCGCTGGAGTGACGCGCGCAGGAGACCGGCCTTGTCAGGCCGGCGAACGGGAAGCCCGGCCGCGAGCCGGGCTTCTTGTTGCGGGAGGCGGCGCGGCCCTCAGACCGAGATCGCCAGCTTCTCGCGGTGGTACAGGCGCGCGGCCGCCAGCCACAGCAGCAGGCCCAGGCCGAGCCCGGCGCCGAGGTAGACCGCCCACTGCTGGGCGCCGATCGCCTCGCCGCGCACCAGCTGCATGATCATCTGGTTCTGCGCCAGGAACGGCACCGCGAACTGCCAGGGCTCGTTCTTCAGCGGGTTCACCAGCAGCACCAGGGTCGGCACGATCGGCAGCAGCATCAGCACGCTCATGTAGCTCTGCGCCTCCTTGACCGACTTGACGCTGGCGGCGATCAGGGTCAGCAGGGTGGTGCCGATCAGCACCATCACCAGCAGCACCAGCAGCAGCTGCGCCATCACCGGCCAGGACACGTCGACCCGCGCGAACGGACCGCCGGCGAACTGGAAGCTGAACTTGAACGCCAGCAGGATCAGCAGCAGGCTGAGCATGCCGAAGGCGCAGGCCGCCAGGATCTTGCCGCTCATGATCGCGCCGCGCGCCGCCGGGGTCGCCAGCAGCGGTTCCAGCGACTGCCGTTCGCGCTCGCCTGCGGTGACGTCGATCACCAGGTAGGCGCCGCCGAGGAAGGCCGACAGGATCAGCAGGTAGGGCAGGAAGGCCAGCAGCATGCCGCGACGGGCCTCGGGGGTGGCGACGTCGCGCTGCGCCACCCGCAGCGCCGCGGTCGCCTCCGGGCTGATGCCGCGGGTGACGATGCGCAGCACGCCCACGGTGCGCCCGTACTCCTCCAGCGCGCCGCGCACCCGGCCGACCGGGATGTCCGAATCGCGGCGCGAACTGTCGTGCACCAGTTCCACCTGGGCACTGCGTCCGGCGCGCCAGCGTTCGCCGTAGTCCTGCGGGACCAGCAGCACCACCTCGTGGTCCTGGTCGCGGACGCTGGCCTCCGGGTCGGCGGGCGCGGGCAGCGGTTCGATGTTGCGGGTGCCCAGGAAACGCACCAGGTTGGGCGCGTGCTCCGCGCCCACGATCGGCAGCTGCTGGGTCGATTCGAGCTGGGTGCGCATGCGCTTGTCGACCATCGCGCCCATGCCCAGGATCAGCGCCGGCAGCAGGATCGGGCCCATCAGCAGGCCGAGCATCACCGTGCGCCGGTCGCGGAACAGGTCCAACAGTTCCTTGCGGGCCACGGTGAGGATGGTGGCGAACGGGCCGGGACGCCGTCCCGCGCCGGCCGGGTCGTGGCGGGGCGTGTTCATGCGTGCAGGCCCTCCTCCGAGCCGATCAGCCGGACGAATGCGTCCTCCAGGTTGTCCGCGCCGCTGCGCGCGCGCAGTTCGTCGGGCGTGCCTTCGGCGCGGACCTCGCCCTGCGCCAGCACCACGATCCGGTCGCACAGCGCCGCGACCTCCTGCATGATGTGGCTGGAGAAGATCACGCAGTGGCCGTCGGCGCGCAGCTGGCGCAGGAATTCGCGCAGGCCGCGGGTGGTCATCACGTCCAGGCCGTTGGTCGGCTCGTCGAGGATCACGTTGCGCGGCTCGTGGACGAGGGCCCGTGCGATCGCGGTCTTGGTGCGCTGGCCCTGCGAGAAACCCTCGGTGCGGCGGTCGAGGAAGTCGTGCATCTGCAGCGCGCCGGCCATCTTCTCGATGCGCGCGGCGATGGTCGCCTCGTCCAGCCCGTGCAGGCGCCCGAAATAGGCGATGTTCTCGCGCGCGGTCAGGCGCTTGTAGACGCCGCGCGCGTCCGGCAGCACGCCGAGCCGTTGCCGGACGGCGGTGGCGTGGCTGCGAAGCTCCAGGCCGTCGACCCGGACGCTGCCGTGGTCGGGCGCCATCAGCGTGTACAGCATGCGCAGGGTGGTGGTCTTGCCGGCGCCGTTGGGGCCGAGCAGGCCGGTGATCTGGCCGTCGCGGGCGGTGAAGCCGACGCCGCGCACCGCGTGCACCGGGCCGGTGCGCGCCTGGAAGGTCTTGTGCAGGTCCTGGACCTGGATCATGTCAGGGCTCCCAGCCGTAGGCGCCGGCGAACGGCGGAGTCGGTTGCAGGCGCGCCAGGCAGTCGGCATCCAGCGCCGCCGCGTCCGCGGTCTCGACGAACTGCGCCAGCAGCTTGGGCATGCAGCCGGCGCCGAGCACGCTGTGGCCCTGCCCGGGCAGC
Organism: Gammaproteobacteria bacterium; assembly: GCA_046566095.1. Taxonomy (GTDB): domain Bacteria; phylum Pseudomonadota; class Gammaproteobacteria; order Xanthomonadales; family Xanthomonadaceae; genus CAMPJU01. Next base: position 12,322 of record JBKHXI010000102.1, read on the forward strand.
ACCAGGTGGCGGCCGTTGCGCAGGTGCTCGACCACCGCGTCGCCGTAGCGCGGCGGGGTGACCGGGTCGAACTCGCCGCTGATCGCCAGCAGCGGCACGTCGGTGGACAGAGGCTCGCGGAAGCGCGGGTCGCGTTCGCCGCGCGGCCAGACTTCGCACTGCGCCATCGTGAAGTCGACCAGCTCGGCGCCGAGCACGGTGTCTGCGTCCTCGGGACGGCTGCGCAGGTCGGGGAAGTCCTCGGCGCACAGCACCGACAGCTGCATGCCGTGGGAGATCATGTCGCCGATGTCGGCGGTCATCATCCGCGCCTGCGCCAGCAACGCCTCGTAGCGGCCCTGGCTGGCTTCGTGCAGCAGCAGCGGCAGCGTCGCCATCGTCGCCGGCTGGTAGGCGTACAGCCGCAGCAGCAGGGCGAGGTGCCCGTACTCGGGCGTTTCCTCGCGCCACTCGCCGGTCACCGGGTCGCGGTAGCGCACCGGTTCCAGTCCGCCGGACCGCAGCGTGGCCGCGACGCGCGGCAGGTGCGCCGCCGGGTCGCCGAGGTTCTCCAGGCAGGCGGCGTCGGCGCGGCAGCGCCCGAACAGGCGCTCCAGCGCGTCCTCGAGGTTGATGGCGTGTTCGGCGCCGAGCACCAGCGTGTTGGGCGCGACCGAGTCGAGCACCACCGTGCGGGTGGACTCGGGGAAGGTGGCCGCGTACTGCTGGGCGACCCGGGTGCCGTAGGAGATGCCGAGCAAGTTCACCTGCGGGGCGCCGAGCAGCCGGCGCACCGCCTCCAGGTCGCGGACGTGGTCGGCGGTGCCGTAGAAGCGCAGGTCCGCCTGCTGCGACAGCTGGTCGCGGCAACGCTCGGCGAAAGCGCGCGCGGCCTCGGCGGTCTGCTCGGAAGGATCGGTGAAGGCGTTGTTGCCGTCCTCGTCGCGGCAGGCCAGGCGGTGGGAGCCACCGGTGCCGCGGGCGTCGACCAGCAGCACGTGGCGGTTGCGCAGCACGTCGCGGAACGCGGCATGCACCTGCGGATAGGACTCGAGCGCGGACTGGCCGGGACCGCCGGCGATCATGAACACCGGATCGGCCTCGGCTGTGCCGGTCGCCGGCACCCAGGCGACCGCAAGGTCGATGCGGCGGCCGTCGGGCGCGTCGTGGTCCTCCGGCACCGGCACGGTCGCGCAGCGGGCCTCGACCGCCGGGCCCATCGGCGCGCTCAGGCCGCAGGGCTCGAACCGCACGCGGCCGTAGCGCTCGCCAACCACGTCGGGCGCCGCCCCGGCGCGCGGCCCGGCCTCGCAGCCGGCCAGCGCCAGGGCGAGCAGGCCAGCCCAGACGGGCAGGGATGAAGCGGGGTTCATGGCAACTCCTCGGACCGGAAGATGGGTCGGCGCCCCCTGCGCGTGGCTGCCCGCCGGCCGCGACAGGACGTCAGGGAGAGCCTACGTGCTGCTGACGGAATTTTCGCGACCGGCGAGCGGCCGCTGCCTGCGAGGCGCTGCCTCGCGCGGCTGCGAGCGCCTTGCGCGGGAGCGCAAGGCCGGGGATCCGCCGCCCGACGTACTACTTGCTGCTGACATATTTCTCGCGGCGGATCTGCTTCACCTCCAGCCCCGCCCCCTTCAGCGCCTCGAAGCAGGCGTCGACCATGTTCGGATTGCCGCACAGGTAGGCGATGTCGGTGGCCGGGGCCGGGGCGAATTCGGACAGGAACTGCTGCACGTAGCCGTGGCGCACGTCGGCGTGGTCCTGGGCCGCGCCCGCGGCGGGCAGCTCGCGCGAGAAGCAGGGGACGAAGCGGAAATGCGCGGCGTGGCGCGCGGCAAAGGCGCGGAACTCGTCGCCGTAGAGCAGCTCGGCCGGGGTGCGCGCGCCGAACAGCAGCACCACCCGGATGCCGCGTTCGGCGATCAGCCGTTCCAGCTGCGGCAGCATCGAGCGGTAGGGAGTGACGCCGGTGCCGGTGCCGATCAGCAGGTAGCGGCGGTTGTCGTCGCCGGGCATCAGGCAGAACCGGCCGTAGGGACCGCTGGCCTCGATCCGGTCGCCCGGTTCCAGGCCTTCGAACAGCGCGGTCGCCGCGCCGCCGGGCACGTAGCTGACCGCGATCTCCACCGCCTCGCCCGGGCCAATCGCGTGGTCGTGGATCGTCGCCAGCGAATAGGAGCGCCGGGTCGGGGTGCCGTCGGCGTAGTGGAAATGCACCTGTACGAACTGGCCGGGGATGAAATCCAGCGGCTGGCCGTCGTCGCGGACGAAGGCGAGGTGGGCGACGGTCGGCGCCAGCATGCGGCGGTCGACCAGCTTGAGCGGGAAATGGACGGGCACGGCAGGGGGCGCGTTGCCGGAGCGGGCTCCGGAGGGCGCCTATACTAACGGTTCCCGCCGATGCTCCGGCCGCGCGCCGCGGCCGCCGACCCCCACGCCTGGCCCCTGCATGAACCTCGAACCGGCCCGCGCCGCGGCCGCGCCCGCGACCTCGCACCGCCACGCCCCGGAACCGGCCGCCGCGGCCGATCCGGCGGCCGCGCTGTCGGTGCGCGACCTGCGCAAGACCTACGACAACGGCGTCACCGCGCTGCGCGGCGTGTCGCTGGACGTGGCGCCCGGCGACTTCTATGCCCTGCTCGGGCCCAACGGCGCCGGCAAGTCGACCCTGATCGGCATCGTCAGCTCGCTGGTCAACAAGACCTCGGGCGAGGTCCGGGTGTTCGGCGCCGACATCGCCCGCGAGCGCGGCGCGGCGATGCGCATGGTCGGGCTGGTGCCGCAGGAGATCAACTTCAACATGTTCGAGCAGCCGCTCGACATCCTCGCCAACTACGCCGGTTTCTACGGCATCCCGCGCGCCGAGGCGCTGCGCCGCGCCGAGCAGGAGCTGCGCGCCGCACAGCTGTGGGACAAGGCGCGGCGGATGTCGCGCACGCTGTCGGGCGGCATGAAGCGCAGGCTGATGATCGCCCGGGCGATGATGACCCGGCCGCGGCTGCTGATCCTGGACGAGCCCACCGCCGGCGTGGACATCGAGATCCGCCGCGGCATGTGGAAGACCCTGCGCGACATCAACGCCGCCGGCACCACCATCATCCTCACCACCCACTACCTGGAGGAAGCCGAGCAGCTGTGCCGCAACCTGGCGATCATCGACCACGGGCGGATCGTGGAACGCGGGCCGATCAAGCAGCTGCTGGCCAAGCTCGACGTCGAGGGCTTCCTGCTGGACATCGAGGGCGTGCTGCCCGGCACCCTGCCGGTGGTCGAGGGCGCGCTGCTGCACGCGGTCGACGCCCACACCCTGGACCTGGAGATGCCGCGGGCGATGGAACTCAACCGGGTGTTCGCCGCGCTCGACCGGGCCGGCATCCGGGTGCGCTCGATGCGGACCAAGTCCAACCGGCTGGAGGAACTGTTCGTGCGCCTGACCGGCGAGGGCGCGCAGGAACCCGACGGCACGGCGCAGGTGCCGCCGGAGCCGGCGGCATGAATCCCTCGAACGCAGGCGCGAACCGATGAACGCCACGACCTCCGGCAACGGCGCCGCATCCGCCGACGGCAACGCCCGCCGCCACCTGGTCGCGCTGGGCACGATCGTGCGCCGCGAGCTGACCCGGATCCTGCGCATCTGGGGCCAGACCCTGGTGCCCCCGGCGATCACCATGACCCTGTACTTCCTGATCTTCGGCGGCCTGATCGGCTCGCGGATCGGGACCATGGACGGCATCGCCTACATGGACTTCATCGTGCCGGGGCTGGTGATGATGAGCATCATCCAGAACAGCTACGGCAACATCTCCTCGAGCTTTTTCGGCGCCAAGTTCGGCCGCCACGTCGAGGAGCTGCTGGTCAGCCCGATGCCGGAGTGGGTGATCCTGGGCGGCTACGTCGCGGGCGCGGTGCTGCGCGGGCTGGCGGTCGGCGCGATCGTGCTGCTGATCGCCATGCTGTTCACCACGGTGCGCATCCCGCATCCGCTGGTCACGGCCAGCACCGTGCTGCTGGGCGCGACGATCTTCGCGCTGGCCGGCTTCGTCAATGCGGTCTATGCCAAGAAGTTCGACGACATCGCGATCGTGCCGACCTTCATCCTGACGCCGCTGACCTACCTGGGCGGGGTGTTCTACTCGGTCTCGCTGCTGCCGCCCTGGGCGGAGGCGGCCACCTACGCCAACCCGATCTTCTACATGGTCAATGCGTTCCGCTACGGGCTGCTCGGTACCAGCGACGTGCCGCTGTGGATCGCCTACGCGTTGATGCTGGGCTTCGTGGCGGCGCTCGGCGCGATCGGCTTGCTGCTGTTGCGGCGCGGCACCGGCCTGCGCAGCTGAGCGCATCCGCTGTCGTCCCGAGCGCAGCGAGGGACCTGCTTCCGGAAAACAACAAGCAGGTTCCTCGCTGCGCTCGGAACGACAGGGCGGGAATTACCCGCCCGCGGCCGGCAGCCCGAAGAACGCGCGCGCGGTGGCGGTGGCGTTGGCGGCGGTGACCGCGGGGTCCTCGCCGCGGTCGCGCGCCAGCTCCTCGACGATGTGCGCCAGGTACATCGGCTCGTTGCGGCGGTGCGAGGGCGGCGGGCGCACGCTGCGCGGCAGCAGGTAGGGGGCGTCGGTCTCGACCATCAGCCGGTCGGCCGGGATCGACGGCACCAGTTCGCGCAGGTGCAGGCCGCGGCGCTCGTCGCAGAGCCAGCCGGTGATGCCGACGTGCCAGTCGCGGTCCAGGTAGTCGAACAGTTCCCCGCGGGTGCCGGTGAAGCAGTGCACCACCGCCGGGCCGAGGCGGCCGTCGAACTGGCGCAAAATCGCCATGAAGTCGGCGTGCGCGTCGCGCTGGTGCAGGAACAGGGGCTTGCCGGTGTCCGCGGCGAGCTGCAGCTGCAGTTCGAAGGCGCGGCGCTGGGCGGGGCGCGGCGAGAAGTCGCGGAAGTAGTCCAGGCCGCATTCGCCCACGGC
>JBKHXI010000103.1:0-6805 GCA_046566095.1 Gammaproteobacteria bacterium
TCCGGGGTCAGCGGGCTGCGGGTCTCGGTCAGGATCACGTCGAGCGTCGGCAGCACCCGCGCGGCGTCCTCCAGCGCGAAGCCGACGCCCAGCACCAGCATCGCGTGCACCAGCAGCGACAGCACCAGGGTCGCGCCCAGGCGCTGGCCCTCGCCATGGGCGGGGGGCGGGGCGTGGCTGGGCAGGGGCAGGGTGGCTGACAAGGGCGGAACGGGGTCACCAGGGCCGGGGGCCGGGGACCGTCCGCGGTGGCGCGCGGGGTTCCGGCATCGCCCAAGCTTCGCGGCAGAGGCCCGATCCCGCAACGCCGGGGCGGCGATGCCGGGCAGCAGTACGCTTTTGTGCTGCCGCCCGCTCGCGAGGGGGTCGTGGCCAGCCGGGGCATCCCTCTGTCGTCCCGAGCGCCGCGCGGGACCTGCGTCTGCCCGCCGAAGGCACCGGAAGCAGATCCCTCGCTGCGCTCGGGATGACAGATGCTCCGGGGTGCGGGGTGCGGGGTGCGGGGTGCGGGTTACGAGTTACGGGTTGCGGGCTGCGGGCTGCGGGCTAATGGCTATGGGCTGCGGCGCTCGATCGCGTCGAACAGCAGGCCGGCGATGTTCAGGCCGAACTGCGCGTCCAGCTCGCGGATGCAGGTCGGGCTGGTGACGTTGACTTCGGTCAGCCAGTCGCCGATCACGTCCAGGCCCACGAACCGCATGCCGCGGCGCTTCATCTCCGGGCCGACCTGGGCCGCGATCCAGCGGTCGCGCTCGGTCAGCGGTCGGCCTTCGCCGATGCCGCCGGCCGCCAGGTTGCCGCGGAACTCGTCGCCCTGCGGCACCCGCGCCAGGCAGTAGTCGACCGGTTCCCCGTCCACCAGCAGGATCCGCTTGTCGCCCTGGGCGATCGCGGGCAGCCAGCGCTGGGCCATCGCCAGCAGGCGGCCGCCGCCGGTGAGCGTCTCCAGGATCACGTTCAGGTTGGGATCGCCGCGGTCGCCGCGGAAGATCGAGCGCCCGCCCATCCCGTCCAGCGGCTTGAGCACCGCCTGGCCCTGTTCGGCGACGAAGGCCTTGAGCGCGGCAGGGTCGCGGGAGACCAGGGTCGGCGCGCAGCATTGGGGAAACAGCAGGGCCGCGAGCTTCTCGTTGTAGTCGCGCAGGCCCTGCGGATCGTTGACCACGCGGGCGCCGGCGGCCTGGGCGATGCCCAGGACCTGGGTGTCGTGGAGGTATTCGGCGTCGACCGGGGGGTCCTTGCGCATCAGCACCACGTCGCCGCGGCCGAACGGGCGCGGCGCGGCCGGCCCGAGCTCGAACCAGCCGGTCGGGTCGTCGCGGACCGCCAGCGGCGCGGCCCGGGCGCGGGCGCGGCCCCCGGCCAGCTCCAGCCCGCCCGGCAGCACGTAGTGCAGGCGGTGCCCGCGCCGCTGCGCCTCCAGCAGCATGGCGAAGGTCGAGTCCTTGGCGATCCGGATCGATTCGATCGGATCCATGACCACGACCACGTCGAGCGGCGGCGCTGGCGTCATCGGCAGGATAGCGGCATGGCCGGGCTGGGAGCGGGCGATGTTAGCAGGGCCGCATGTCGCGCCGCGGCGCGCGGGGCGGCGCGGGGAACGGGCGCGAAAACGCGTTCAGCTGGCGCGGCAGGCCACGTTCGGCTTGACACTGCGGGCGCGGACTGGGATATAGACGGGCAGCACAGCGGCGCGCGGACGTTCCGGCCGCGCCGCGTCCCGGGGGATTCACGATGCAGGAAGAGGGTCGGCCCGCCAGCCTAGACGGCTTGAGGGTCATGGTGATCGACGATTCGAAGACGATCCGGCGCACTGCCGAGACGCTGCTCAAGCGCGAGGGCTGCGACGTGGTGACCGCTTCCGACGGCTTCGAGGCGCTGGCCAAGATCGCGGACCAGCAGCCGCAGCTGATCTTCGTCGACATCATGATGCCGCGCCTGGACGGCTACCAGACCTGCGCCCTGATCAAGAACAACCAGCTGTTCAAGCGCACGCCGGTGATCATGCTCTCGTCCAAGGACGGGCTGTTCGACAAGGCGCGCGGCCGCATCGTCGGCTCCGAGCAGTACCTGACCAAGCCATTCACGCGCGAGGAGCTCCTCGACGCGATCCGCAAGCACGTCAACGCCTGACCGGGGGGTAGGGCAAGCATATGGCACGCATTCTCCTGATCGAGGACTCGCCGACCGACACGGCGGTGCTCACCCAGCTGCTCGAGCGCAACGGCCACCAGGTGCTGACTTCCAACAGCGCCGAGGACGGCATCCCGATGTGCCGGCGCGAACAGCCCGACCTGGTGCTGATGGACGTGGTCCTGCCGGGCATGAACGGCTTCCAGGCCACCCGCGCGCTGTCGCGCGACGCCGACACCAGCGCCATCCCGGTGCTGATCGTCAGCACCAAGGGCATGGAAACCGACCGGGCCTGGGGCCTGCGCCAGGGCGCCAAGGACTACATCGTCAAGCCGCCGAACGAGGATGCGCTGATCGCCCGCATCAACGAACTGCTGGGCGGCTGAGGCGCGCGTGATGTCCGCCGCAGCCGCCGCCGGCAAATCGCCGTTCGAGGTCCTGGCCGAGTACGAACGCAAGAGCCTGGCGCACGTCGCCGGCCTGCCCGAGCAGCTCGACGCGCCCGGCCTGTGGCGCGGCGTCGGCTACCGCATCGGCCGCCACCGGCTGGCTTCGGGCTTCGACGAGGTGGTCGAGATCATCCCGCTGCCGCCGGTCACGCCGGTGCCGGGGGCGCAGCCGTGGATGCTCGGGGTGGCCAACGTGCGCGGCAACCTGCTGCCGGTGGTGGACCTCAAGCAGTTCCTGGAGGGTGAGCGCACGGTGCTGCACGACGGCCAGCGCATGCTGGTGGTGCGCCAGCCCGGCGGCGACGTGGCGGTGCTGATCGACGAGCTCTACGGCCAGCGCAGCTTCACCGAACCGCAGCTGATCGACGCGGACGAACTCGCCACCGGACGCTACGCGCACTTCATCGAGCGCGCCTACCGCCTGGACGAACACCCGTGGGGGGTCTTCAGCCTGGAACGGCTGGCCCGCACGCCCGAATTCCGACAAGCCGCGGCCTGAGCCGCCGCTCCCAGACGCAGCAACGAGGCCAAGACCATGAGCACCACCATCGACAACCTTTCCGGGCGCACACGCAACCTCGGCGTGAGGTTCTGGCTGATCGTGCTGGCCGTCTCGGTGGTGGTGCTGGCGGCCAACACCGGCGTGGCGACCTGGCAGGGCACGCGCCTGGCCGGCGCCAGCTCCTCGGCCGCCAGCCTGCAGGTGCTGTCGCAGCAGCTGGCGATCCAGGGACGCGAGGCGGTGGCTGGCGACAGCGAGAGCTTCGCCGACTTCAAGCAGACCAAGGCCACCATCGACGGCGACATGGCCACGCTGCGCAACCGCTACGGCGACGAGCCGGGAGTGTCCGGGCAGATCGCCGAGGTCTCCCAGACCTGGGCGCCGATCGCCGGCAACGCCGAGCAGCTGATCGCCGCCGAGCCCGCGGTGCTGGGCCTGGCCGGCAACGCCGAGCGCTTCACCGCGCGCGTGCCGGACCTGCAGGCGCAGCTCAACGAGGTGGTGCGCGGCCTGTCGGCCGGCGGCGCGCCCTCGGCGCAGGTGTACAACGCCCTGCAGATGGTCGTGACCTCGGCGGCGATGGCCCGCCGCATCGCCGAGATCCGCGCCGGCGGCGCCAACGCCTCGCTCGCCGGCGACGCCCTGGCGCGCGACGCGGCGCTGTTCGACCGCAACATGGAAGGCCTGCGCGAGGGCGACGGCCGGGTCACCGCGCCGGCCGCGGTCGCCGCGCTGAACCAGGCCAACACCCTGTGGCAGGAGATGAAGCAGGACCTCGACGCCATCCTGGCGTCGTCCGACGACCTGTTCCGGGCGCAGGCCGCGGCCGCGGCGATCACCGCCGGCGCCGACCAGCTGCTGACCGAGAGCCGGGACCTGTTCGACGCCTTCACCGCGTTCGGCTCGGTGCGCGACACCCGGCTGTTCCCCAACTTCTGGATCGGCGTGATCTCGGGCCTGGCCCTGCTGCTGTCGATCGTCGGCCTGCTGTACGCCCTCTACCGCCAGCAGCAGAAGCGGTTCCAGACCACCCAGGAACTCAATGACCGCAACCAGCAGGCGATCATGCGGCTGCTGGACGAGATGGGCTCGCTCGCCGAAGGCGACCTCACCGTGAAGGCGACCGTGACCGAGGACATGACCGGCGCGATCGCCGACTCGATCAACTTCGCGGTCGAGCAGCTGCGCAGCCTGGTGCAGACCATCACCGACACCTCGGTGCAGGTCGCCTCCAGCGCCCAGGAGACCCAGGCCACCGCGATGCACCTGGCCGAGGCCGCCGAGCACCAGGCGCAGGAGATCAACTCCGCGTCCAGCCGCATCACCGAGATCGCGGCCAGCATCGACCAGGTGTCGCGGAACTCGGCCGAGTCGGCCGAGGTGGCGCAGCGCTCGGTGGAGATCGCGACCAACGGCGCCGGCGTGGTGCGCCAGACGATCGCCGGCATGGACTCGATCCGCGACCAGATCCAGGAGACCTCCAAGCGCATCAAGCGCCTGGGCGAGAGCTCCCAGGAGATCGGCTCGATCGTCGAGCTGATCAACGACATCTCCGAGCAGACCAACATCCTGGCGCTGAACGCGGCGATCCAGGCGGCCTCGGCCGGCGAGGCCGGCCGCGGGTTCGCGGTCGTGGCCGACGAAGTGCAGCGGCTCGCCGAGCGCGCATCGAATGCGACCAAGCGCATCGAGACGCTGGTGCAGACGATTCAGTCCGACACCAACGAGGCGGTCAGCTCGATGGAGCAGACGACCTCGGAAGTGGTCGCCGGTGCGCGCCTGGCCGAGGACGCGGGCACCGCGCTGGGCGAGATCGAAAAGGTCTCGTCCGACCTGTCCGAGCTCATCCAGGGCATCTCCAACGCGGCCCAGCAGCAGTCCGGCGCCGCGGCCAACATCACCCAGACCATGAACACGATCCAGCAGATCACCACCCAGACCTCGCAGGGCGCCAGCCAGACCGCCGAGTCGATCGGCAACCTGGCCCAGCTCGCCGCGGACCTGCGCCGCTCGGTCGCCGACTTCAAGCTGCCGGCCTGAGCGGCGGGATCTTCGCCAGGATGACGCCTTCCGCCCTCGCACGCCGCGCCGCGCGCGCCGCCGCCCCCCCTGGAGGCCGGCGATGAGCGCGCTGCGCGACGCGATCGACACCACCACGCTCGGCTGGATCAAGCCGGAGCTGGACGAGACCCTGCGCCAGGCGCGGCACGAGATCGAGGCCTTCGCCGAGGACCCGACCGACGCCAGCCGGATGCGCTTCTGCGCCAGTTTCCTGCACCAGGTGCACGGCACCCTGCGCATGGTCGAGCTGTACGCGCCGGCGATGGTGGCCGAGGAGATGGAGCGGCTGGCGCAGGCGCTGGCCGGCAGCGGCGTGCCCGACCACGACGAGGCCTGCAGCGCCCTGATGCGCGGCGTGGTGCTGCTGCCCGACTACCTGGAGCGGCTGCAGGGCGGCCACCGCGACATCCCGATCGTGCTGCTGCCGCTGCTCAACGAGCTGCGCGCCGCGCGCGGCGAGTCCGGGCTGTCGGAAGGCGTGCTGTTCGCGCCGGACCTGGACCGGCCGCTGCCGGATTCGGTTCCCGCGCCCGCGCCGCAGCCGCGCCAGGCCCGCCAGGCCGAGGTCGCGCCGCGGCTGGACGCGCTCAAGGCCGCGGTCGAGGACTGGCCGGAACAGGGCGCGCCGGCCGACGCCGGCGCCTTGGCGCGGGCGGTCGAGGCGCTGCTGGCGGTCGCCGACCACGAGGCCGCGCGGCGCATGCTCTGGGTCGCGAGCTCCGTGGCCGACGCCCTGCGCGACGGCGCGCTGCCGCCGACCGCGGCGCTGCGCCAGGCCTTCGCCAGCGTGGAGCGCGAGGCGCGGCGCATGTTCGACGACAACGGCTTCAGCGCGCCGCGCGCCGAGCCGACGCTGGAACCGACCCGGCAGCTTCTGTACCACGTCGCCCACAGCGACGGCCGCCACGAGGCGCTCGACGGCCTGCGCGACACCTTCGCGCTCAACCAGCAGCTGCCGACCGAATCCGAACTGGCGCATGCCCGCGGCAGCGTGAGCGGGCGCAACCGGGCCCTGCTCGGCACCGTGTCCGCCGCGATCAAGGAGGACCTGCTGCGGGTCAAGGACGCGCTGGACCTGCACCTGCGCACCGGCCAGGCCGGCGTGGCCGACCTGCAGCCGCAGGTGGAGGCGCTGGGCCGGGTGGCCGACACCCTGGGCATGATGGGCCTGGGCGTGGCCCGCAACGTCGTGCTGCAGCAGCGCGACGCGATGCACGAGATCGTCTACGGCAACCGCGACGCGGACGAGGGCGCGCTGCTCGACGTGGCCGGCGCGCTGCTGTACGTGGACGCTTCGCTGGACGACCAGGTCGCCAGGCTCGGCCTGCCCGACGCCGAGGCCGAGGAGGACGTCACCGCCGGCGAGGCGCGCAAGGTGCTCGACACCCTCGTGCGCGAGGCGATCGCCAACTTCAGCGACGCGCGCCAGGCCTTCGTCGCCTTCGTCGAGACCAACTGGGACCATGGCGAGCTCGCCGAGGTGCCGCGGCTGCTGGACGAGGTCGGCGGCGCGCTGCGCATGCTCGAGCTGCCGCAGCCGGCGCAATACCTGACCGGCGTGCGCCGCTATACCGAGGTCGAGCTGGTCGGGCGCCGGCGGGTGCCCAACGGCCAGCAGCTCGACACCCTGGCCGACGCCCTGGCCAGCCTGGAGTACTAC
>JBKHXI010000104.1:0-4907 GCA_046566095.1 Gammaproteobacteria bacterium
TCGCCGGTGCGCATCTCCCAGTGCCAGAACAGCCAGCCCAGCAGGGTGAACGTCGCGGCCCCCAGCGCCAGCCACAGCGGATCGTGGCTGAGCAGCGGCGAGACCACGCCGGCGACCAGCGAATGCAGCACCAGCCCGGTGAAGGCCTGCAGCGAGGACGCGCTGCCGCGCTGGCGCGGGTACATGTCCAGGATCGACAGGGTCAGGATCGGGAACACCAGGGCGATGCCGAAGGCGTTGAACGCCATCGGCAGCACCGCCCACGGCAGCTCCGGCACCGCGAAGGCCAGGTTGTAGGCGATGTTGCCCAGCGCCGCGGCGCCGCAGCAGGCGAAGCCCAGCCGCACCAGGCGCGCGCCGCTGATGCGCCCGGCGGCGCGGCCGGACAGCCAGGCCCCGAGCATCATCCCGCCGATGGTCGGCACGAAGAACCAGGCGAAGTCGCGCTCGCCCAGCCGCTGCCCGTCGAGCCGCAGCAGCTCCAGCACGAAGGCCGGCGCCGAGGCGATGTACAGGAACAGGGCGGCGAAATTGAAGGCGCCGGCCGCCGCCAGCCGCTGGAAGCGCGGGTTGACGAAGATCGCCGCGTAGTCGCGCAGCAGCCGCCGCGGCCGCAGCGAGATCCGCCGGTCCGGCGGATGGGTCTCCGGCAGGCCCCACCAGGCGGCCGCCAGCAGGGCCAGCGCGAACAGCACCAGGAACCAGAAGATCAGCGGCCAGCTGCCCCAGCCCAGCAGCCAGCCGCCGATCACCGGCGCGATCGCCGGGGCGATACCGAAGATCATCGACACCTGGCTCATCAGCCGCTGCGCGTCGTCGCCGGACAGCACGTCGCGGATCACCGCGCGGCCGACGATCAGCCCCACCCCGGCGCTCAGGCCCTGCAGCGCGCGGAACGCCAGCAGCGTGGGCAGGTCCTGCGCCAGCGCGCAGCCGACCGAGGCGACCGCGAACACCGCCAGCCCCGGCAGGATCACCCGGCGCCGTCCAAGCGCGTCCGACAGCGGGCCATGGACCACGCTCATCAGCGCGTAGGCGACCAGGTACACGCTGATCGTCTGCTGCATCGCCACCTTGTCCGCGCCCAGCTGCGCGCCCATCGCCGGGAACGCCGGGAACACGGTGTCGATCGAGAACGGGCCGAACATCGCCAGCCCGCCGAGCAGCAGCGCCAGCCAGCGGTACGGGGGCGGACGTGGGGACGTCATGACACGGGGCGCCTGCGACGCGCGAAGCCGGACGGGGACATGCGGGACCGGACGGGAAGCGATCCGCCATGGTACGGCCTGGCCGCCCGCGCCGGCGTGCGCCGTGGCCGGCCCCGCCGGGTATAATCGATGCCGCACGCGGCGGGAGAAGCGGGGCCCGCCCCGCTGCCGAAGGCGCAACGCCCGTAATCGCTCAGGCCGCACACCGGCGCGTGCTGCACACACTCTGGAGAGACCGGCCTGCCGCGTGCAGCCACCGGCGCCGAAGGGGCACGAAGCGCGCGGACCCGTCCCGCCGCCTCCAAACTCTCAGGCAAAAGGACAGAGGGGCGAGCAGGGATTTCGAGCAGCGCAGCTGCGAGCCTGCGAACGCCAAGGCCCATGCAAGGGTCTGGCGTCCACCCTCCCATCCAGAGCGCCCGTCGCCATGTCCCAGCCCGCCCCGCTCCGCGCCCTCGAGCACCACGACGCCTTCCTCGAGCGCCACATCGGCCCCAACCAGGCCGAGATCGACACCATGCTCGCGGCCATCGGCTACGACTCGCTGGACGCGATGACCGACGCCATCGTGCCCGGCGGCATCCGCTCGCCGCGCGCGCTGGCGCTGGAGCCGCCGATGTCCGAGGTCGAGGCGCTGGCGCGGATCCGCGGCATCGCCGAGCGCAACCGGGTCTTCCGCAGCTTCATCGGCCAGGGCTATTACGGCACCCACACGCCGAACGTCATCCTGCGCAACATCCTGGAGAACCCGGCCTGGTACACCGCCTACACCCCCTACCAGGCGGAGATCTCGCAGGGCCGGATGGAGGCGCTGATCAACTTCCAGACCATGTGCGCCGACCTCACCGGGATGGAGATCGCCAACGCCTCGCTGCTGGACGAGGCCACCGCCGCGGCCGAGGCGATGACCCTGGCGCGGCGCTCGGCGCGCTCCAGGTCGAACGTGTTCTTCGTGTCCGCCGGCGTGCACCCGCAGACCATCGAGGTGGTGTGCACCCGCGCCGAGCCGCTCGGCATCGAGGTGGTGGTCGGCGACGAGGCGCAGGCGATGGAGGCCGAGGCCTTCGGCGTGCTGCTGCAGTACCCCGACACCTTGGGTCGCGTCGGCGACCACCGCGCGCTGGCCGAGGCCGTGCATGCGCGCCAGGGCGTGGTCTGCGTGGCCGCCGACCTGCTGGTGCTGACCCTGCTGCAGGCGCCCGGCGAATGGGGTGCGGACATCGTGGTCGGCAACAGCCAGCGCTTCGGAGTGCCGTTCGGCTTCGGCGGCCCGCATGCGGCGTTCATGGCCTGCCGCGACGCGTTCAAGCGCTCCATGCCCGGGCGCCTGATCGGCGTGTCGGTCGACGCCGAGGGCAACCCGGCCTACCGCCTCACCCTGCAGACCCGCGAACAGCACATCCGCCGCGAGAAGGCGACCAGCAACATCTGCACCGCGCAGGTGCTGCTGGCGGTGATGGCCTCGATGTACGCGGTCTACCACGGGCCCGAGGGCCTGGTCCGCATCGCCCGGCGCGTGCACCGTTTCGCCGCGATCCTGGCGCAGGCGCTGCGCGGCGCCGGCGTCGCGGTCGGCGACGGCTTCTTCGACACCCTGCACCTGACCGGCGTCGACGCCCCGGCGATCCACGCGCGCGCCCGCGACGCCGGCATCAACCTGCGCCCGATCGACGCCGGCAGCCTGGCGATCGCGCTCGACGAGACGGTCACCCGCGAGGACGTGATCCGCCTGGCCGGCCTGTTCGGCGCGGAGATCGCCGACATCGACGCGCTCGACCGCCGGACGCCCGACGCGCTGCCCGAGGGCCTGCGCCGCAGCAGCGCCTTCCTCACCCACCCGGTGTTCAACACCCACCACAGCGAGCACGAGATGCTGCGCTACATGCGCACGCTCGCCGACCGGGACCTGGCGCTGGACCGCACCATGATCCCGCTGGGCAGCTGCACCATGAAGCTCAACGCCACCGCGGAGATGATCCCGGTGACCTGGCCGGAGTTCGCGAACATCCACCCGCTGGCCCCCGCCGAGCAGGTCGAGGGCTACCGCCAGCTGATCGGCGAGCTGGAGGCGATGCTGGTGGAGATCACCGGCTACGACGCGGTCAGCCTGCAGCCGAACTCCGGCGCGCAGGGCGAATACGCCGGCCTGCTGGCGATCCGCGCCTGGCACCAGGCGCGCGGCGAGGGCCACCGCGACATCTGCCTGATCCCCGAGTCCGCGCACGGCACCAACCCCGCTTCGGCGCAACTGTGCGGCATGAAAGTGGTGGTCACGAAGTGCGACAAGGACGGCAACGTCGACGTCGACGACATCCGCGCGCAGGCCGAGAAGTACGCCGAGCGCCTGGCGGCGATCATGATGACCTACCCCTCCACGCACGGCGTGTTCGAGGAGGACGTGGTCGAGATCTGCGAGATCGTCCACCGCCACGGCGGCCAGGTGTACACCGACGGCGCCAACCTCAACGCCCTGGTCGGCGTCGCCAAGCCCGGCAAATGGGGCTCGGACGTCAGCCACCTCAACCTGCACAAGACCTTCTGCATCCCGCACGGCGGCGGCGGCCCGGGCGTCGGCCCGTGCGCGGTCAAGGCGCACCTGGCGCCGTACCTGCCGCGGGCCTTCGGCGACGGGATCCGCACCGACGGCGTCGGCAACGGCCCGATGGTCTCGGCCGCCAGCTTCGGCAGCGCCAGCATCCTGCCGATCAGCTGGATGTACATCGCGCTGATGGGGGCCGAGGGCCTGCGCCGCGCGACCCAGGTCGCGCTGCTCAACGCCAACTACGTCTCCAGGAAGCTCGCCCCGCACTACCGCACGCTCTACACCGGCCGCAACGGCCTGGTCGCGCACGAATGCATCCTCGACCTGCGGCCGCTGGAGAAGAGCAGCCGCGTCACCGCCGAGGACGTGGCCAAGCGGCTGATCGACTTCGGCTTCCACGCGCCGACCCTGAGCTTCCCGGTGGCCGGCACCCTGATGGTCGAGCCGACCGAGAGCGAGAGCCTGCACGAGCTGGACCGCTTCTGCGACGCGATGATCCAGATCCGCGAGGAGATCCGCGCGATCGAGGACGGCCGCCTGGACCGCGAGGACAACCCGCTCAAGCACGCCCCGCACACCGCCACCCAGGTGGCCGCGGAGGCATGGGCGCACGCCTACCCGCGCGAGCTGGCGGCGTTCCCGCTGCCGGTGCTGCGCCGGCAGAAGTACTGGCCGCCGGTGGCGCGGGTGGACAACGTGCACGGCGACAAGAACGTGTTCTGCGCCTGCATCCCGATCAACGACTTCAAGGGCGAGATCGAGGCCTTCAGCGAACCCAGCGTCGCGTAGGAGCGCCCCTTGGGCGCGATCCCCGCGCATCCTGACCGCGCGGCGAAAGCCATCGCGGGCAAGGCCCGCTCCTACGGGTCGCCGGTTGCGTAGGAGCGCTCCTTGGGCGCGATCAATTCACCGTTCCGAGCACCCAGCGCCCAGGGAGGTGTGGCGAACGACTCGACCAGGAACTCGACCATCCGTCGCACCTTCAGCGGCAGGTGCTTGCCGCTGGGGTAGACCGCGTTGATCCCGATCCGCAGCGAACGGTACTGCGGCATCAGCTCCACCAGCGCGCCCGATCGCAGGTCCGCGCCGACCAGGAAGTCCGGCTGCAGGATCACGCCCTGGTGGTCGAGCGCCGCCGCCCGGCAGGTGTCGCCGTT
>JBKHXI010000105.1:0-4317 GCA_046566095.1 Gammaproteobacteria bacterium
TCAGGTGCGGCAGCCGCTGCTTCTGGGTCTCCTCGACGTAGCCGAGCAGGGCGCCGGCGGCGGCGGTCGCCAGCGGCAGGTCCTCGATGCCGAAGCCGGTCAGGTCGTGGACCTGGAAGAAGGCGAGCAGCTGGCGGCGGCCCGCGTCGGCATCGAACAGCCAGGGCGCGCGCCGGCGCAGGCCCGCCCGGCCTGTCAGCTCCGGCGGCCAGCCGTCCTCGTCCGGGAGCAGCAGCTCGGCCGGTTCCAGCCGCGCCAGTTCGGCTTCCAGCGCGTCCTCGCCGGCGACCTCGTTGGCCAGGAAGCGGCCGCCGGCCAGGTCCGCCCAGGCCAGCCCGTAGCGCCATCCCTTCGCCGCCGAGCCGCCGCGGGCGACCGCCAGCAGCAGGGTGTCGCGGCGCTCGTCGAGCAGAGCCTCGTCGGTGACCGTGCCCGGGGTGACGATCCGCACGACCTTGCGCTCGACCAGGCCTGTCCGGAGCCCGGTCGAAGGACCCTTGGACTGGGCCGGGTCGCCGATCTGCTCGCAGATCGCCACCGATTCGCCCAGCGCCACCAGCCGCGCCAGATAGCCCTCGCTGGCGTGGACCGGCACGCCGGCCATGGGGATCGGCCGGCCCGCGGACTGGCCGCGCTGGGTCAGGGTGATGTCCAGCAGCTTGGCCGCGCGCCGCGCGTCGTCGTAGAACAGCTCGTAGAAATCGCCCATCCGGAAGAACAGCAGCACGTCCGGGTGCTCCGCCTTGGCGGCGAGGAACTGGCGCATCAGCGGGGTGTGGGCGTCGTTGCGCGCGGCGGTCGCGGGGTCGGGGCTGCTGGTGGGCACTGGGCGTCTGCGGGCGGTCGCGGGCGCCGGCGCGGGGCGCCGGCGCGCGCCAGTATGCCAGCCGCGTCTGCCGGACCGCCCGGCCAGCGCGACGCCAGCGGGACGGAAGACCGTTCCCAGGCGTATGGGGCTGTGCTACGTTCCGCCACGCATGGCCGTCCGCCATCGCCCGGGCCGCCGCCAGGCGCACGGGCCGGGGAACGGCCGCCGGCCGCGGGGGAAGGCGTGGCCGAACCACTTGCCGAAGGCGGCGCGGGACCGCCGCCCTCGGGACGTCGAACTTCCTGGGAGGGGTCATCATGTCGGTTGCGAAACCCGGTCGAAATCTGCTCGCGTCCGCCGTGCTGGCGGCCCTGGCCACCACGTTCCTGGCGGCGCCCGCGCCCGCGCTGGCGCAGGAGGAACCGCCCGAGCCGGCGGCCGGCCGCGGCCAGCAGGAGCAGGAGCCGGTGACGCTGTCCACGATCACGGTCACCGCGCAGAAGCGCGAGGAGGCCCTGCAGGACGTGCCGATCTCGGTGACGGCCCTGGGCGAGCAGGCACTGCAGGATGCCGGCGTGCGTGACGTCAAGGACCTGCAGGTGCTGGTCCCCGGCCTGACCGTGACCAGCACCCAGAGCGAGGCGCAGACCACTGCCCGCATCCGCGGCATCGGCACCGTGGGCGACAACGCCGGCCTGGAATCCTCGGTCGGCGTGGTGATCGACGGCGTGTACCGGCCGCGCAACGGCGTAGGCTTCGGCGATCTCGGTGAGATCGAGCGGATCGAGGTGCTCAAGGGCCCGCAGGGCACGGTGTTCGGCAAGAACACGTCCGCCGGCGTGATCAACGTGCTGACCCGCCGCCCGCACTTCGAGACCGAGGTCGAGGGCGAGCTCACCGTCGGCAACTATGGGGCGGTCGGCGTCGCAGGTTCGTTCAACTCCCCGATCAACGACGACACCGCCTTCCGCCTCTATGCCGCCAAGCGCCACCGCGACGGCTTCATGGACGTGCGTACCGGCCAGGGGCCGCGTACCGAGACCGAGGACTACGACCAGAACTTCCACACCCTGCGCGGGCAGCTGTTGTTCGCGCCCACCGACAGCAGCATGGAAGTACGCATCATCGGCGACTTCAGCCGGCGCGAGGAGAACTGCTGCACGGCAGTGCAGACCACCATCGGCGCAACCTCGCAGATCATCAATCTGCTGACCGGCGGCCAGGGCCTGCCGATCGCCGGCCCGCCTTTCCCGGCCGCAGGCGACCCGTTCGCGCGGGTGGCGTACAGCAACCGCAGCACCGCGCAGGACATCACCGACAAGGGGGTCAGCATCCAGGCCGACTGGGATGTGGGGCTGTTCGGCGATGCGGCGTTCACTTCGATCACCGCTTTCCGCGAGTGGGAGGCGGTGAACGGGCTCGACTTCGACTTCACCACCGCCGACATCCTCTACCGGAACCCCAGGGCGGACGAGTCGCTGACTGCGTTCGAGACCTTCAGCCAGGAGCTTCGGCTCACCGGTGCGAGCGAGCGGCTCGACTGGATGTTCGGTCTGTTCTATTCGAGCGAATCCCTGGCACGCAACGAGACCTACCAGATCGGTCGCCACTACGAGCCCTACCTGTCGATCGCGCTGCTGTCGCTGATCAATCCGGCGCTGGCCAACCCGGCCGCGAGACCGCAGAACTTCCTGTCCGAGGCGACCGGCTTGCCGCCGGGGACGGTGTTCGCCGGCTTCGGCGCCGACGACCGCCACAACCAGCGCGCCAAGAGCCTGGCGCTGTTCACGAACAACACCTGGCACGCGACCGACGCCCTCGACCTGACCCTTGGCCTGCGCTACACGATCGAGGACAAGGACCTGTCGTCGCGCTACAGCAACCCGAACGGCAGCCCTGGCTGCTCGCGCCTGCTCGGCCCGGGCGGCCAGCAGCGGCTGGCGGCGGCGCTGCTGGCGCGCGGCGTCCCGCCGCAGGCCCTGCCCCAGGTGATCCCGCAGGTGATCGGATTCTCCTGCCTGCCCTGGGCCAATCCGCTGCACAACGGCCGCGTCACCCGCCAGGAGCGCGAGGAGAAGGAGTGGTCCGGCACGCTGAAGGCGGCCTACCGCTTCAACGAGAGCATCATGGGCTACGCCTCCGCCGCGCGCGGCTACAAGGCCGGTGGCTTCAACCTCGATCGCGTGCAATCCGCCAACGGCCTGTCGAGCGCAGGGCAGGGCATCGTTCCGGTCAACGACACCTCGTTCCCCGGCGAGTTCGTCGACAGCTTCGAACTGGGTGCCAAGACCACGTGGCTGGGCGGGAACCTGCTGCTGAACGCCACCGCGTTCCACCAGACCTACGAGGACTTCCAGCTCAACAGCTTCCTGGGCACCAGCTTCGTGGTGCGCTCGATCCCGGAAGTCGTGTCCCAGGGCATCGACACCGAGTTCATGTGGCAGCCGGCCGCGGTGCCGGGGCTGATGCTGCAGGGCGGCCTGATGTACGCCGACACCCGCTACGGCGACAGCATCCCCGGCGGCGACTTCGTCGAGCCCACCGGGGCGCTGTACAAGCTGCCGGGCAGCCGCGTCAGCTTCGCGCCGTACTGGTCCGGTTCGATGGCCGCGACCTACGAATGGGATGTCGGCAACAACCTGCTGGCCCGTTTCAACGTCAGCGGCAAGTACATGTCCGACTACAACACCGGTTCGGATCTGGACGTGGAGAAGGAACAGAAGGGCTTCTCGGTGGTCAACGCCCGCGTCGGTTTCGGCGCCCGCGACCGCAGCTGGGAACTGGAGCTGTGGGGCCTGAACATCTTCGACGAGGAGTACATCCAGGTCGGTTTCGACGGCTCCTTGCAGAACGTATCGCCGGTGCCGGGGAACCCGTTCAACACCTTCAATGCCTTCCTGGGCGCGCCTGCGACCTACGGGGTGACCTTCCGGGTCCGCTACTGAGTCCGCGGCCCGGCGACGCGACGGCCCTCCGAGGCGGGCCGTCGCGTTCCGCACGGGCAGACAACGCGCCGTGCTTTCGGTTACAACGCGGTTCCGCCCGCACGATCCGGCCATGCCCGTTCCCAGCGACGACGAACTGCACGCCCTGTCCGAACGCCTCGGCGCGCTGCTGCGCCGGTCCCGGCACATGCTGGTCACCGCCGAGAGCTGCACCGGCGGCTGGATCGCCAAGACCGTGACCGACGTCCCCGGCAGCTCGGACTGGTTCGACTGCGGCATGGCGGCCTACAGCTACGAGGCCAAGCAGGCGCTGCTGGGCGTCAACCCGCATACGCTGGAAGAGCACGGCGCGGTCAGCCGCGAGACCGCGGTGGAGATGGTGTCCGGGGCGCTGGTGCATTCGGGCGCGAGCGTGGCGGTGGCGGTGACCGGCATCGCCGGGCCGGGCGGCGGCACCCCGGACAAGCCGGTGGGCACCGTCTGGATCGCCTGGAAGCGCCGCGGCGGCTACCCGGATGCGCGGGTGTTCCACTTCCAGGGCGACCGCGACGCGGTCCGCCGCCA
>JBKHXI010000106.1:0-6548 GCA_046566095.1 Gammaproteobacteria bacterium
GTCCAGGCGGATGCGGTTGGCGAACAGCGAGAACGCCAGCATCCCGGCCAGGCCGTTGGCGCGCGAGACCCAGTGCGGCAGCCAGCGCGGGCTGGCCAGCACCGGCGCATGCTCGCTCGCGTCGAACAGCGGCTCGAAGCGCTGCACGTCGGCCAGGGTCATCTTGCCGGCAAACAGCAGCCGGCACTGGCGCAGGCGGCCGTGGCGCAGCGCGTGGCGGAAGAAGGTGTGCACCCCGACCAGGCCGCGCAGGTAGACCGTGTCCTTGGTGAAGGCGCTGCCGCCGCCGGTCGGCACCCCGCGGAACACCCGCTGGGCCGAGGCGAAGCTCTCGGCCGGCGACTGCCCGGCGTCGAGGAAATGGCGGAACACCTCGATGAAGTCGGCGCCGTCCAGCGCCATCGACACCGCCACGATCCGCAGGCTCAGCCGCTTCATCCGCTCGATGTCGATGCTGCCGGTGATCTGCTCGGCGAAGGTCGCCAGTCCCTCCTGGGTGGCGGTGGTGCGCGGCGAGGCCAGCGACAGGCTGCCGAGCACCGGCTGCTCGCGGCCGTTGAGGCCGGTGAGCGAATGCACCAGCGCCTCGTGGTGGTAGAGCTGGGCGCGGTCGTAGTCCGAGTAGGCGGCGCCGGCGCGCAGCCGGATGCGGGTGGCGCCGGCGGCGGCCTTGGCGATCAGGTCGGGGTCGAGCTCGACGTCGATCACCCGGCCGTTGAAGAACGCGTCCAGGTCGTTCTGCAGCTGCAGCTGCAGCGCGGTGGCCGAAATCGAGACCTGCTCGGCCGGCGACAGCAGCTCGCGGTCGAGCTCGTCGGCGATGTCGATGAAGTGGCGGGCGGCCTCGCGGGTGCTCGGCCCGCCGGGCAACGGTTCGTCCGGGCGGCCGTACAGCGCCACCGAGTGGGTGGTGACCTCGGGCGTGCCGAGCGCCTCGAGCAGCTGCGCGGCGGTGGCCCAGCTGCGCGCGGAATCGGCGATGTAGGCCCCGAGCGGGTGGTCGGGATCGGCCGCGGCGGCCACCGCCTCCAGCTCGCGGCGCTGGTCGGTGAAGTCGAGCCGGGGATATTCGTGGGTGGGCAGGCGCAGCTCGCCGCGCGCATGCCCTGCCAGGAATGCGTCCTGCTCGCGCGCCGGCCAGCTGGTCAGGGTCAGCAGGCGGATGCCGCGCGCGGCGTCGACCATCCGCGCGTCGAGCGCGGCGTGGTGGGCGACTTCGGGCGGAAAACCGGTCATTCCTCGCGAATCATCCGTCGTTGTCGTCCCGAGCGCAGCGAGGGACCTGCTTTTCCCTCCTCGACGAACAGATCCAAGCAGGTCCCTCGCTGCGCTCGGGACGACAGGATGCGGGGGGCGGCAGGATGCACCGGCCTGGCGTCGATCGCGCGTGGCTGGAACGGACCGGCTGCCATCAACGCTTCCCGTGCCTGCCGCCCTGGCACCTGTCCTGCGGCTTGCCGGCCGGCTTCTGCGCGCGCCGCGCCGCCAGTTTTGCGGCCGCGCCGGCGACCTCGTCGCGCAGCTTCAGGAAGTTGGCCACGCGTCGCGGATCCACCGCGCCGGCATCGACCGCGGCGCGCACCGCGCAGCCGGGCTCGCGGTCGTGAATGCAGTCGCGGAACCTGCACTGCGCCGCCAGCGCCTCGATGTCGGCGAAGCTCTCGGCCAGGTCCTCCTCGCCGGTCGGCTTGAGTTCGCGCATGCCGGGCGTGTCGATCAGGCAGGCGCCGGAGGGCAGCGGCACCAGCGCGCGGTGGGTGGTGGTGTGGCGGCCGCGGTCGTCGCCGGCGCGCACCGCGGCGGTGCGCATGCGCTCGATGCCGAGCAGGCTGTTGGTCAGGGTCGACTTGCCGGCGCCGGAGCTGCCTACCAGCACCGCGGTGCGCCCCGGCTGCAGCCATTGGGCCAGCGCCTGCGCGGCCGCAGCGCGGTCGCGCGCGTTCAGCGCGACCACCGGCACGCCTTGCGCGGCGACGTCGTCCAGGGCCGCCACCGCGGCCCGCACCGCGTCCGGATCGGTCGCGGCGACGAGGTCGGCCTTGGTCAGCACCACCACCGGCTGTGCGCCGCCGCGCACCAGCAGCAGGTAGCGCTCGATCCGCCGCGGGTTGAAGTCGCCGTCCAGGCCGGTGACCACGAACGCGGTGTCGACGTTGGCGGCGATCACCTGCTGGCCGTAGTGCTCGCCGGCCATGGCGCGCTTGATCGCCGACAGCCGCGGCAGCAGGGCCACGATCCGCGCCGCCGCGCCCTCGCCCTCGACCAGCACCCAGTCGCCGACCGCCGCGCGGCGCTCGGGCGGGAACTTCGGCCGCTGCCAGTCGGGCAGCGATTCGGCGCCGAACGACCGGCCGGGCCCGTCGGCCAGCACGTAGCCGGAGCGGTGCTGCTCGGCCACCCGTGCCGGGCGGGCCTCGGGGTGGGCCTGGAGCGCCTCGCCCCAGCCGGGCGGCAGCGGCGCACCGGCGTCCGCGTCGGCCGGCCAGCCGATGGCGCGCAGCGGGTTCATTCGTGGCGGTTCGGGCCCATGGCCGCATTCTAGCCGCCGCCCGCGGGCGGACCGTGCCGGCCCCTGCGCGCACCCAGCCCGGCTGCCCGGTTTCGGTTAGGCTGGCGCCCTTTCCGCCGTGCCGCCCGCGATGTCCCCGCTCAAGACCCGCGAACGCCTGTCCGAGGTGCGCTACGAGATCCGCGGCGAGCTGGCGCGCCGCGCCCGCGAGCTGGAAGCGGCCGGCCGCAGCCTGGTCAAGCTCAACATCGGCAACCCCGGCGCCTTCGGCTTCCGCGCGCCCGAGCACCTGCAGCGCGCGATCGCCGGCCGCATCCACGACACCGACCCCTACACCCACCAGCAGGGCCTGCCGGCCGCGCGCGAGGCGATCGCCGCCTTCCACCGCGCCCGCGGCACGCCCGGCGCCACGGCCGAACGGGTGTTCGTCGGCAACGGCGTGAGCGAGCTGATCGACCTGTCGCTGCGCGCCCTGCTCAACCCCGGCGACGAGGTGCTGCTGCCCTCGCCCGACTACCCGCTGTGGAGCGCGGCCACCATCCTCAACGACGGCCGCCCGGTCTACTACCGCTGCGAGCCGGACAACGGCTTCCTGCCCGACCCCGAGGAGATCGCCGCGCGGGTTTCGCCGCGCACCCGCGCGCTGGTGCTGATCAATCCGAACAACCCGACCGGCGCGGTCTACCCGCGCGCGCTGCTCGAACGCATCGTCGCGGTCGCCGCCCGCTACCGGCTGCTGCTGCTGTGCGACGAGATCTACGACGGCATCACCTACGACGGCGCCGCGTTCGAACCAGTCGCGCCGATCGCCGGCGACCTGCCCTGCCTGAGCTTCGGCGGCCTGAGCAAGGTCCACCGCGCCTGCGGCTGGCGGGTGGGCTGGGCGGTGCTGTCCGGCGATCCGCTGGCCAGCGGCGACTTCCACCACGCGCTCGACCTGCTCGGCGCGCTGCGGCTGTGCGCGAACGTGCCCGGCCAGTTCGCGATCGAGGCGGCGCTGCACGGCGAGGACACGATCGCCCCGCTGTGCGCGCCGGGCGGCCGGCTGCACGAGGCGCGGCGCGCGGTGCTCGAGTCCTGCGCCGCCAGCCCGCACCTGTCGCTGGTCGCGCCCGAGGGCGCGCTGTACGCCTTCCCGCGGGTGGTCGGCGCCGCCGCCCGCGGCTTCGACGACCATGCCTTCGCCCTGCGGCTGCTGGAGGAGGAAGGCGTGCTGGTGGTGCCGGGCTCGAGCTTCAACGTGCCCTGGCGCGACCATTTCCGGGTCACCCTGCTGCCCGAGCCGCCGGTGCTGCGCGAGGTGTTCGCGCGGATCGGCCGGCTGCTCGACCGCCAGGTCGCCTCGGCGGCCGCGGATGCCGCCCTGGACGAGGTTCCGCGCCATGCCGCGGTGGCGTGACCTGCTGGCCCTGCCGCTGGCCGCGCTGCTCGCGGCCTGCGCCTCGACCGCCGGCGTTCCCCCACGGGAGGCTCCCGACATGCGCTACCTGGCCCTGGGCGACAGCTACACCATCGGCGAAAGCGTTCCCGAAGACGGCCGCTGGCCGGTGCAGCTGGCGCGCGCGCTGCGCGTCGAAGGCATCGCGCTGCCCGATCCGCGGATCATCGCCACCACCGGCTGGACCACCGACGAGCTGTCCTCGGCGCTGGACATGGAAGAGCCGCTCGGGCAGCGGCAGTTCGTCAGCCTGCTGATCGGCGTCAACAACCAGTACCGCGGGCGCACCGTGGTCGATTACCGAGCCGAGTTCGAGGCGCTGCTGCTGCGCGCGATCGGCTACGCGGGCGGCCGCGCCGACCGGGTCATGGTGCTGTCGATCCCGGACTGGGGGGTGACCCCGTTCGCGCAGTCGCAGGGCCGCGACCCGGCGAAGATCGCCGCCGAGCTCGACGCCTACAACGCCGCCGCACGCGAGATCAGCGCACGCCACGGCGTGGCCTTCGTCGACATCACCGGCATCAGCCGCGACCGCGGCGCCGAGCCGGGGATGCTGGCCGACGACGGCCTGCACCCGTCGGCGGCGATGTACGCGCTGTGGGCGCAGGCGGCGCTGCCGGTTGCGCGCGGGCTGCTGGCGCGGTGAGCGCGCCGGCCGCGTTCGACGCGGCCAGCGCGGCTGCGATCGCGCGCCCGTTCCTGCCCGACCGCCGCTTCGGCAACCGCTGGCACTACCACTACGCGCGGATCAAGCTGCGCACCGACCCGCTCTACCCCGGCGTGGTCGAGGCGCTGCGCGGCTGCGAGGCGCCGCTGCTGGACCTGGGCTGCGGCATCGGCCTGCTGGCGCATGCGCTGCGCGCGGCGGGGCTGTCGATGCCCTACCGCGGCCTCGACAACGACGCGGCCAAGGTCGCCCAGGCCGCACGCGCCGCGCGCCGCGCCGGACTGCGCGAGGTGCGCTTCGACTGCCACGACCTGGCGGCGGGCCCGCCGCCGCACGCGGGCAGCGTCGCGCTCCTGGACGTATTGCAGTTCGTCGCGCCGCAGGTGCAGGACGCGCTCCTCGACGCCGCGGTGGCGATGCTCGCGCCCGGGGCGCGGCTGGTGATCCGCACCGGGCTGGACGACGGCAGCGCGCGCGCCCGCACCACCCGCCGCATCGACGCGCTCTCGCGCATGCTCGGCTGGATGAACGCCGGCCCGAAGCGCTATCCCGACGCCGGCGCCCTGCGCGCGCGCTTCGCCGCCGCCGGCCTGCATGCCGATTTCACCCCGCTGCACGGCAACACACCCTTCAACAACTGGCGCATCGTCGCCGAACGCCCGCGCGCCCCGGTCGCTCCCCTGTAGGAGGCGCTTCAGCCCCGACCCCGCGCGCCGTCACCACCCCGCGTAGGAGCTGCGTAAGCTGCGACCCCGGCGTGTTGCGCGGGTGGCACCGGGATGGTTCACCTGCTCGAGTGGGGCGGTCGCAGCTTACGCAGCTCCTACGGCCTACGGCCTGTTCGCGGGGTCGGGGCTGAAGCCTGGCCTGAGCGAGTCGAAGGGCCCCTCCTACAGTGCGGGTTCGGGCGCCGCGCGCGTGGCGGGCGCGGATACCGCGGGCAGGATGCAGCGGTAGCCGAGTTCGTCCAGGCGCTGCAGCAGCCGGGCGAGCTGCTCCACGTTGCGGCCGTGCCGGGCGCCCTCGTGCAGCAGCACGATCGCGCCGGGGCGCAGGGCGCGCTCGATGCGGGCGACGCTGCGCGCCGGGTCGCCGTCGAGCGCGTCGTAGCCGCGTGCGCTCCAGGCGACGCGGGCCAGGCCGTGCGGCGCGATCGCGGCGGCGACAAAGGGATTGGCCATGCCGACCACGGCGCGGAACCAGCGCGGCGGCGTACCGGCCAGTTCCGCCAGCAGGGCCTGCGCCCGGGCCACTTCCGCGCGCATCCGGCGCGGACCCAGCGCCCAGAACCAGGCCTGCGGGTGGCGCATGCTGTGGTTGCCGACGCCATGGCCGCGGCGGACGATTTCGCGCACCAGATCCGGCCGCCGCGCGGCGCGTTCGCCGACCAGGAAGAAGGTGGCCTTCGCCCGGTGCGCGTCGAGCAGGTCGAGCAGGGCGGCGGTGTCGTCGGAAGGACCGTCGTCGATGGTCAGCCACACGATTTTCTCGCCGGTCGGCAGCCGCCGCAGCACCGGGCTGAACAGGCGCGATCCGGGCACGAAGGTGCCCCACAGGAAGGGCAGGTGCGACAGCAGCAGCAGCGGCAGGCCCCAGCGCCAGCCCAGCCGCCACCACAGCAGCGCCACCAGCGCCTGGGAGGCCAGCAGCAGCCAGGCCCAGGCGTGCGGACGACGCGGCGGGCGGTGCGGGACGGTCGGATCGGCGCGCATCGCCGCATCATGCCAGCGCCGGCAGGGCACGGCGCGGAAGCGTAAAATGGGCGGTTCCCCCGCCGTGCCGAGACCGCCATGTCCCTCGATCCCGCCGTCCGCGAGCGCATCCAGTCCCTGCTCGACGCCAACCGCGTCGTGCTGTTCATGAAGGGCGAGCCGCGCGCGCCGCAGTGCGGCTTCTCGGCCAAGGCCGCCGGCACCCTGGACGCGCTGGGCGTG
>JBKHXI010000107.1:0-8621 GCA_046566095.1 Gammaproteobacteria bacterium
CTGCAGCTGATCCTGCCGACCAACATGGTCCGCATGATCGTGTCCGCGCGCAGCGACCCGGCCTTCGGCTTCGGCCCGCGCACCGCCGTCGCGCCGGTGCCCGACCGCGAACCGGTGGTCGAGGACGAACCGGGCCCCGCGCACCCGCCGGCGACCCCGGGGCAGGCCGGCGGCGGGCGGAAGCCTTCCGCCAAGAAGCGTGCGGCAAGCAAGAGCGCGGACAGGAACGCGAAGCAGCCGGTCGCGAAGAAAGCCCCCAGAAAGGCCCCGAAGAAGGCCACGAAGAAGAACAACGCAAGCAAGAAGTCGTCCGCCTAGGGCAGCGTGTCCCGTCCCACAAGCTCCATGGACGACCCATTCCCGCTGTCATTCCGAACGCAGTGAGGAATCTGCTCGAAACAGATCCTCCCGCTTCGCCCGGGACGACAGCCCGCTGCGAATGCCCTTTGCCGGGCAGGGCATCGCAGCGATTGCCTTCAGTCCGGAACCGCGCGCAGGTCCAGCCACACCAGCCGGTGGTCGGAGCCCTCTGCGATCGCCGCCGCCGGCGTGCCCGGCGGCGGCCACCAGACCCCGCCGTCGAGCACCGCCAGGCCGCGCGAGGGCAGCACGTAGTCCAGCCGCAGGGTGCCGGTGCGCGGGCCGAAATCGCCGGTGTGCGCGGCGGGGTCGCCGCGGCGCGGCAGGCCGTAGGCCGCGGCACGGGCCGCCGCGCCCGCGCTGCGCGGCACGAAGCGCGCATCGATCCGCGGATGCCCGAGCAGCTGGTCGATGGCGCCGGGGACCGAATCGCCGTCGTACGGGTCGGCGTTGTAGTCGCCGGCGACGACGAAGCGCGCCTGCGCCGGCAGCCCGCCGCAGCGGCCGGCATCGTCGCACAGCCAGTCCTCGTTCCCGGGCGAGAGGTATTCGGCCCAGAGCCGGATCTCGTCGAAGTTGCGGGCGCCGTTGCGGTCCTCCGGGCCATCGAACACCGGCGGGGTCGGATGCGCCGCCAGCAGGTGCACGGTGCCGTGCGGGGTGCGCACCGGCACGTCCCAGTGCGCCTTCGACGACAGCCGCAGCCGCGACCAGGTTTCGGGCGGATACCAGGGCGCACCGGTCGTGGGGTCGCGCGGCATGCGCGCGTCGGGCATCGCGCTCCAGCGCAGCAGCCGGAAGCTGCGTACCGCGGAATGGTCGATCGGGTGGCGCGACAGCACCAGCATCCCGTACTGGCCCGGATGCAGACCGTAGCCCCAGGCGTCGTTGCCCCGTTCCCGCCCTTCGCCGCCGACCCGGCCGTTGCGGTCCAGGTCCAGACCGCTCGGCACGCCCGTGTTCACGGGCGCGAAGTAGCGATGGCGATAGCGCAGCGCGGGGCCGCCGCCGGGCTGCGGCACCTCCAGGTAGGCGCGCTGGAACAGATCGGCGGCGCTGCCGTCGGCGACATGGTCGAACTCGTTGAGCAGGACGATGTCCGGCCGCACCCGCTGCAGCACCGCCGCGACCTTGCGCGCGCCCTCGTCGCCGGCCTGCAGCCGGCGCAGTAGCCCGCCGGCCTGCTCGTCGTAGAGCGAGACGTTGTAGGTGGCGACCCGCAGCGGCGCCGGCGCCGGCGGCTGTCCGTGGATGTTGACCCGCACGCAGCCGGCCAGCAGGCAGGCGCCGGCCGCGGCCAGCAGCAGCCGCCGCATGCGGCTCATGCCGCGCGATCCGCGGGCAGCGGAACCCAGCGGCGGCCGTCGAAGGCCTCCAGCGGGCGGAACCTGCGTTTGTAGTCCATCTTCGGATGCCCCTCGATCCAGTAACCCAGGTACAGGTGCCGGCGCCCGTCGCGTCGGGCCCATTCCAGCTGCCGCAGCACCGCCAGCGTTCCCAGCGCGCGGCTGCTCTGGTCCGGGTCGTAGAAGCTGTAGACCGCCGACATCGCATCGGCCGCGAGGTCGGTGACCGCGACCGCCAGCAGCCGCTGGCTGGCGCGTTCGCGCAGTTCCAGGAACCGCCCCTGCGACCAGCTGCCGACCAGGAACTGGTCGAATTCCGATGCGCCGTGGCCGTCCATGCCACCGCCGGGGTGGCGCGCGGCCAGGTAGCGCTGGTAGAGCGCCAGATGCTCGTCGCTTCGCTCGGCGGGCAGCACCCGCGCCTGCACGTCGGCGTTGCGGGCCAGGCAGCGGCGCTGGCTGCGGTTGGGGACGAAGCCGGCGACCGGGACGCGCACCGCGACGCAGGCGCGGCAGCCGCGGCAATGCGGGCGATAGACCAGGTCGCCCGAGCGGCGGAAGCCCCAGTCCAGCGCCATCGGGTACAGCTGCGGCAGGCGCGGATCGCGCGGATCCAGCACCAGGTCGCGCGCGCTGCGGCCGGCGAAATAGCCGCAGGGGTGGGCGCCGCTGTGGAACAGGCGCAGGGCCTCGCGCTCGGCGGTCGGCGGCGGGTCGGGACGGGCTCCCATGTGCCAAGCATACCGCCGCCGCGCGCTGTCCACGGCCTGAACGGAGCCGATGCGCCGGTCAACGCCATCGCCGGGTGCGCGTTTGCTGTCGGTACTGGCGGCGCATGCCGTCGCGGACGGAGCAAGCGGATGGGCAGGCATACCAAAGGCAATGGCATGGGCAACGGGCGCGGCGCGGTCGCCGGTTCCGCGGTCGCGCTGGCCGTGGCGCTGGCGATCGCGGTCGGCGCGGTCTCCGCGCAGGGCACGGCGCCGGACCGGCAGCGGCACGCGCGCATCGACGCCAACGGCGACGGCGCGATCGACCGCCGCGAGGCGGCCGCGCACCCGCGCCTGGCGGCGCGCTTCGACCGGGTCGACCGCGACGGCGACGGCCGCCTGGCCGGCGGCGAGCTGGCCGGCGGGAAAGGCAAGCGCGGCATGCATGGCCGCGGCGGCGGGCACGGCGGCATCGCCCGCCTGGACGCCGACGGCGACGGCCGCATCAGCCGCGCCGAGATCGCCGGCAGGGCGCGGCTGGAGGAAAAGTTCGACGAGATCGACGCCGACCGCGACGGCTACATCGTCCGTGCCGAGGTGCAGGCCTGGCGGGAGCGGACGCGGCCGCAGCGCGAAGCGGCCCGCGCCGAGCGCTTCGAGAAGTCGTTCGCGGAGGCCGACCTCAACCGCGACGGCCGCCTGAGCCGGGTCGAGGTCGCCGAGAAGCTGCCGCGCCTGGCGGCGCGCTTCGCCTGGCTGGACACGAACCGCGACGGCTTCCTCGACCGCGGCGAACTGCGGCCCGGCCGGCGCTAGGGCAGGGCAGTCGCGGTCCAGGCGTCGCCTTCGCGCTCGGTGGCGTAGCTGCGCGACTGGCGGTCGCCCCCGTTGCCGGCGCGCGCGCTGCGCACCGTGCCGCGGCCGCTGCCGTCGGTGCGGTAGTCGTGGACGTCCACCCGCAGCCGGTCGCCGGCGGCGGCATCGCATGCCGATGCCGGCAGGATGTCGCGCCCCGGGGCGGCGAGCGCCTGCAGCACCGCGGGCGGCGGGTCGGCGCCGTCGACCGCCACGCATGCGGCGCGGTTTCCCGCGGCCTCGATCTCCCGGGCCAGCAGCAGCGCCGCCAGCGCCGTGGGCACCGGCAGCCGCCAGGGTTCGACGGCCGGGGCCAGCGGTTCCACCGTCGGCGCCGCGGCCGGCGCCGGCGCCAGGTCCGGCGCCGCCGGTTCGACGACCTGCGGCGCGCGCATCAACGACAGCGCGATCACCAGCGCGATCGCCACCAGCAGGCCGATCTTGATCCGGGTGGCGCGGCTGCCGGCGCCGATGCCGGGGCGCTCGGCGCGCTGCAGCGCCGGCTCGGGCAGGTAGCTGTCGACGGGCATGGTGGTGTCGAGCAGCAGGCCGGCCTCGCGCAGCAGGGCGCGGGCCTTGGGCTGGTCCTCGGAACGGCTGACCCAGACCGAGGCCTGCGGGCCGCCGGCGCCCTCGCGGTAGCTGCGGCGCCCGCTCCAGCCGCTCCTGTAGGAACGGCCGTTGCTGATCCGGACCTCGATGCCGGCCTCGCGCAGCAGCCTGGCCACGCCCTCGACGTTCTCGAGCCGCGGGCTGGAGAAGACCTGGCGCATCAGGCGCGGGCGGGGACGTGGGTGGTGGCCGCGGCGTCGTCGACCACCCGGATCAGGCCTTCCTGCGCGGTCGAGGCGACCAGGCGGCCGTCGCGGCTGTAGACGAGGCCGCGCGCAAGGCCGCGCGAGCCCTGGGCGCTGGGGCTGTCCATCGCGTACAGCAGCCACTCGTCGGCGCGGAACGGGCGATGGAACCAGAGCGCATGGTCGAGCGAGGCCATCTGCACGTTCGGCTGGTAGTAGCTGATGCCGTGCGGGAAGGTCGCGGTGCCGAGCAGGTGGAAGTCGGAGGCGTAGGCCAGCATCGCCCGGTGCAGCTCCGGCGCGTCGCCGATGCGCTCGTTGAGCCGGAACCAGAACTGCTGGAAGGGTGGGCGCTTGGGCGGCTTGAGCGCGTTTCGGGGATAGACGTGGCGGAACTCGAACGGGCCCTCCAGCGACAGCCAGCGCTGGATCTTGTCGGGCAGCGCAGCCATCACCTCGGCGGGCACCGCATGGCCGGCTTCCAGGTCCTCGGGTTGCGGCACCTCGGGCATCGACAGCTGGTGCTCGGCGCCGTCCTCGCCGCGCTGGAACGAGGCGGCGAGGAAGAAGATCGGGCGGCCGTGCTGGATCGCAGTGACCCGGCGCACCGAGAAGCTGCCGCCGTCGCGGGTGCGGTCGACCTGGTAGACGATCGGCGCCTCGATGTCGCCGGCCATCAGGAAGTACGCATGCAGCGAATGCGCGGTCCGCGCCTGGTCGAGGTTGTCGAGCGTGGCCTGCGCGGCCGACAGCGCCTGGCCCAGCACCTGCCCGCCGAACACGTACTTGGTGCCGATGTCGCGGCTCTGGCCGCGGAACAGGTTGACCTCCAGCCGTTCCAGCGAGAGCAGGTCGACCAGTTCGGAGACGGGGGAGGGCACTGCGGAATCTGCCATCGGCCGATTATACGGAGCGGCACGGCGAAGCAGGGGTCGCCCTACGGGCACCAAGGTACCCCGGCATGCCGGGACTCGGCGTGCCGTCCGCCCAGCTCGTTCGATAACTACACCCCATTGTCATTCCGAACGCAGTGAGGAATCTGCTTGCAAGCAGATCCTTCGCTTCGCTCAGGAGGACGACTGTCCAGGGAAAGCCCTAGGGAAGCAGGCCCCTAGGGAAACAGGCCCCTAGGGAAGCAGGCGTCGCAGACCACAGGCGGGCTGGATGCGGGCCCAGGGGAACATCGGGCCCGGATCGCGCTTGCGGCGTACGCGCAGCGTCGGGTCGTCGCTGGCCGCGACCTGTTCGGTGTCGAGGTCCTCGTGCCCCGCGATCCAGTGCAGGGACGGCAACTCTTCCCGCAGCCGCTGCAGCAGGCGCAGCAAGGCATCGAGCTGCGCCTCGGGATACGGCTCGGCCATCGCCTGCCGGCGCGAATCCAGCCAGTCCGGGTAACGCCCGGTATTCACCAGCTCGATGCCGACCGAGCGCGGGTTGTGGCCGCGCACGTGGTGGGCGATGCGGTCGTGCGGCAGGTACTGCCATGTGCCGCCGTCGCGGTCGATGTACCAGTGGCCGCTGTTGCCGGTGCCGCTGTCCGGGTACAGCACGCGCTCGGCATACGCGCGTGCGGTGGCGAGGTCGGGCAGTTCGGTGCAGTGGACCACGGCCAGGTCGATGTCGCCGACGTCGCGGCGCTGCAGGCGCCCGGCATAGGGCAGCAGGTCGACCTGGAAGGGCGCGGCGGGCATCGGCGCGGATGCTAGCATTCGCCGATGCCGCTTCCTTCCGATTCGCAGTTGGCCCGCCTGATGGCGACCCTGCCGCGCGCGGGGCGGCTGGAGTGGATCGGCCTGCGGCCGGCGCGGGACCAGCCGATGCGCGAGGTCGGGTCGGTCGTGGCGGAGGCGGGCGGTGGCCTGGCCGGGGACCGCTACGGCGCCAGGCCCGGCGGCAGCGGCAAGCGCGGCGCCACCCTGGTCCAGGCCGAACACCTGCCGGCGATCGCGGCGCTGGCCGGGCGCACCGCGGTCGCGCCGGCGCTGCTGCGCCGCAACCTGGTGGTGTCCGGCATCCCGCTGGCGGCGCTGCGCGGCCGGCGCTTCCGGATCGGCGAAGTGCTGCTGGAGGGCACCGCTCCGTGCGATCCGTGCTCGCGGATGGAGGACGCGCTCGGCCCGGGCGGGTACAACGCGATGCGCGGCCACGGCGGCCTGTGCGCGCGGATCATCGAGGGCGGCGTGCTGCGCATCGGCGATGCGGTGGTCGCGCTCGCCGACTGAAGGAACCCTGCAATGCGCGGACACTGCATC
Organism: Gammaproteobacteria bacterium; assembly: GCA_046566095.1. Taxonomy (GTDB): domain Bacteria; phylum Pseudomonadota; class Gammaproteobacteria; order Xanthomonadales; family Xanthomonadaceae; genus CAMPJU01. The sequence continues at coordinate 6,321 of JBKHXI010000107.1, forward strand.
CTCTCCCACGGCTTCGAGAGCGGCCCCGACGCGACCAAGGTCACCGCCCTGGCCGCCGTGGCCGAGCGCCTGGGCTGGAGCCACGAACGCCCCGACTACACCGACCTGGACGCCCGTTCCGATGTCGGCGAGCTGGGCGACGTGACGGCCCGACTCGAGCGCCTGCTGCAGCTGGCGCGCGCCGCCGCCGACCGTGGGCCGCTGGTGCTGGCCGGCTCCAGCCTCGGTGCCTGGATCTCGGCGCGCGCCTCGTTGCAGCTGCCGGTCGCCGGCCTGTTCCTGATGGCGCTGCCGGTGCGGATGGGCGCGGCGCCGGCGCTGGATGCGGGCGCGGTGCCGATCTCGATCGTGCACGGCTGGGACGACGAACTGATTGCGGCCGCGGAGGTGGTGGCCTGGGCGCGACCGCGGCGCGCGCGGCTGCTGCTGGTCGACGACGGCCACCGCCTGTCGGAGCACGTCCAGGCCAGTGCCGACGCCTTCGCCGCACTGCTCGCCGGGCTCTGACGTGCGCTTCTTCGCCGCCTGCGCCAAGGGGCTGGAATACCTGCTGGTCGACGAGCTGCAGGCGCTCGGTTGCGCGCATGCGACCGCGACGGTGGCCGGCGCGAATGTCGAGGGCAACTTGGCCGACGCCCAGCGCGCGGTGCTGTGGTCGCGCCTGGCCAGCCGCGTGCTGTGGCCGCTGGCGCAGTTCGAATGCGCAGACGAGCATGCGCTGTACGCAGGCGCCGCCGCGCTGCCGTGGACCGAGCAGCTGGCGCCCGGGCACACGCTGGCGGTGGACGCGCACGTCTCCGGCCCGGCGCTCACCCACGCGCGCTACGCCGCGCAGCGGGTCAAGGACGCGGTGGTCGACGCGCTGCGCGAGGCGACGGGAATGCGTCCGGACGTCGATCTCGAGGCCCCGGACCTGCGCCTGAACCTGGTGGTGCGCCGCGGCCGCGCGATCCTGTCGGTCGACCTCGGCGGCGGCCCGCTGCACCGTCGCGGCTGGCGCCAGGCCCAGGGCGAGGCGCCGCTGAAGGAAACCCTGGCCGCGGCGGTGCTGCTGCGCGGCGGCTGGCCGCAGGCGTACGCGGCCGGCGGCGCGCTGCTGGATCCGATGTGCGGCAGCGGAACGCTGGTGATCGAGGGCGCGCTGATGGCCGCCGACGTGGCGCCGGGACTGCAGCGCCACGGCGATGCGCCGCCGACGCGCTGGCGCGGATTCGACGCCGCGGCCTGGGAGGCGATGCGGGCCGAGGCGCAGGCGCGCGCGGCGGCGGGACTGGCGGCGCTGCGTCCCGCCTTCTCCGGCCGCGACCGCGATCCGGATGCGATCGATGCGGCGCGCCGCAACGCGCAGGCGGCGGGCGTTGCCGCTGCGATCGACTGGCAGGTGCTGGACGTGGCCGCCCTGGCGTCCGCGCCGGACGCGGCAGCTCCGGGCCTTGTGGTCTGCAACCCACCCTACGACGCGCGCCTGGCCGCAGACCCGGCGCTGTACCGCGCGCTCGGCGACGCCCTGCGGCGCGCGGTGCCCGACTGGCGCGCGAGCCTGCTGTGCGGCGATGCCGGGCTGGCGCGCGCGACCGGACTGCGGGCGAAGAAGCTCTACCCGATGTACAACGGCGCGCTGGAATGCGCGCTGCTGGTGGCCGATCCGGTCGCGTCGCCGCGCGTGGAAGCGGCGGCGCCGGCGGCATTGAACGAAGGCGCGCGCATGGTCGCCAACCGCCTGCGCCGGAACCTGCGTCGGCTGAAACCCTGGCGCGCGCGCGAAGGCGTGGACTGCTTCCGCGCCTACGACGCCGACCTGCCCGAATACGCCGCGGCGATCGACGTCTACACCGAGGCCGGCGGCGCGCACCCGGGCCGGGCCTGGCTGCACGTGCAGGAGTACGCGCCCCCGGCCGACATCCCGGAACCGCTGGCGCGCGGCCGCCTCGGCGACCTGCTGGCGGCGGCGCGCGATGTGTTCGAGGTCCCGCGCGAACGCGTCGCGCTCAAGACCCGCGCCCGCGGCAAGGGCGGCAGCAAGTACGCGCGGTACCGCGAAGGCGGGCAGCCGGATGCGGATCGGATCCTGGTGCGGGAGGGCGAATCGCTGCTGCAGGTCAACCTGTTCGACTACCTGGATACCGGCCTGTTCCTGGACCACCGGCCGCTGCGCCTGCGGATCGCGCACGAGGCGCGCGGCCGGCGCTTCCTCAACCTGTTCTGCTACACCGGCGCGGCAACCGTGCACGCCGCGGCCGGCGGAGCGGCGGAGACCACCAGCGTGGACCTGTCGCCGACCTACCTGCAGTGGCTGGCCGA
>JBKHXI010000108.1:0-8115 GCA_046566095.1 Gammaproteobacteria bacterium
CGGCGCAGGCGGTTGTTGCGGTTGATGACGCGGCGGTACAGGTCGTTGAGGTCGGAGGTGGCGAAGCGGCCGCCGTCCAGCGGCACCAGCGGGCGCAGGTCCGGCGGCAGCACCGGCAGCACGGTCATCACCATCCACTCGGGCCGGTTGCCCGACTCCAGGAAGGCCTCGATCAGCTTGATCCGCTTGGTCAGTCGCTTGAGCTTGGTCTCCGAGCCGGTGGCCGCGATGTCCTCCTTGAGCCGCAGCATCTCGGACTGCAGGTCGATCGTGCGCAGCAGGTCGAACACCGCCTCGGCGCCCATCGCGGCGTCGAAGTCGTCGCCGTGTTCCTGGCGCGCCTGCATGAACTGCTCCTCGTTGAGCAGCTGGCCGCGCTCGAGCGGGGTCAGGCCCGGCTCGGTGACCACGTAGGCCTCGAAGTAGAGGATGCGCTCGATGTCGCGCAGGGTCATGTCGAGCATCAAGCCGATGCGCGAGGGCAGCGACTTCAGGAACCAGATGTGCGCGACCGGACTGGCCAGGTCGATGTGGCCCATGCGCTCGCGGCGGACCTTGGCCAGGGTCACCTCGGTGCCGCACTTCTCGCAGACAACGCCGCGGTGCTTCATGCGCTTGTACTTGCCGCACAGGCACTCGTAGTCCTTCACCGGCCCGAAGATGGCGGCGCAGAACAGGCCGTCGCGCTCGGGCTTGAAGGTGCGGTAGTTGATGGTCTCGGGCTTCTTGACCTCGCCGAAGGACCAGGAGCGGATCATGTCGGGCGACGCCAGCGCGATCTTGATCGCGTCGAAGTCGAGCACCGGGCGCTGCTGGTTGAAGAGGTTGAGCAGGTCTTTCATTTGAAATCTCCGGGAATCGGGAATCGGGAATCGGGAATGGATGAAAGCGGGGAATCAGGCGTTTCAGGGACCGTCGGCAGCTGCAGCTCTTGCTCTGACGATTCCCTGCTCCCGATTCCCTATTCCCGTCCTCAGTGCTCCTCGAGTTCCATGTTGATGCCGAGCGAACGGATTTCCTTGACCAGCACGTTGAACGATTCCGGCATGCCGGCCACCATCTCGTACTCGCCGTCGACGATGTTCTTGTACATCTGGTTGCGGCCCTGCACGTCGTCGGACTTCACCGTCAGCATCTCCTGCAGGGTGTAGGCCGCGCCGTAGGCCTCGAGCGCCCAGACCTCCATCTCGCCGAAGCGCTGGCCGCCGAACTGCGCCTTGCCCCCCAGCGGCTGCTGGGTAACCAGCGAGTACGGGCCGGTCGAGCGCGCGTGCATCTTGTCGTCGACCAGGTGGTTGAGCTTGAGCATGTGCATGTAGCCCACGGTGACCTCGCGGTCGAAGGGCTCGCCGGTGCGGCCGTCGAACAGCCGGGTCTGGCCGTGCTCGGGCAGGTCGGCGAGCCGGAGCATCGCCTTGATCTCGGACTCGGCCGCGCCGTCGAACACCGGGGTGGCCATCGGCACGCCGTCGGCCAGGTTGCGGGCCAGCGCCAGCAGTTCCTCGTCGCTGAACTGCTTGAGGTCCACGCGCTGGCCGATCAGCTTGCTGTCGTGGTTGTAGATCTCGTCCAGGAAGGCGCGCAGCTCGGACACCTTGCGCTGCGCGTCCAGCATCGCCTGGATCTTGCGGCCCAGGCCCTTGGCGGCCCAGCCCAGGTGGGTTTCCAGGATCTGGCCGATGTTCATGCGGCTGGGCACGCCCAGCGGGTTCAGCACGATGTCGACGGTCTGCCCGTCGGCCATGTACGGCATGTCCTCGACCGGGACGATGTTGGACACCACGCCCTTGTTGCCGTGGCGGCCGGCCATCTTGTCACCCGGCTGCATGCGGCGCTTCACCGCGAGGAACACCTTGACCATCTTCAGCACGCCGGGCGCGAGGTCGTCGCCCGCGGTGATCTTGCCGCGCTTGTCGGCGAAGCGGCGCTCGAACTCGGCCTTGTGCAGCTCGATCTGGCGCTGCGCGCGCTCCAGCGCCTCGGCCGCGTCCTCGTCCTTCATCCGCAGCGAGAACCAGTCCTTCTTCGCCAGCCCGTCCAGCACCAGGCTGGTGACGGTCTCGCCCTTCTTCACGCCGGGGCCGCCGGTGGCGACCTTGCCCAGCAGCTGCCCGCGCAGGCGGTCGTAGATCGCCGCCTCCAGGATCCGGAACTGGTCGTCGAAGTCCTTCTTGACCTGCCGGATCTCAGACTCCTCGATCTGGCGCGCGCGCTTGTCCTTCTCGATGCCGTCGCGGGTGAACACCTGCACGTCGATGACGGTGCCGTCCATGCCCGGCGGCACGCGCAGCGAGCTGTCCTTCACGTCGGAGGCCTTCTCGCCGAAGATGGCGCGCAGCAGCTTCTCCTCCGGGGTCAGCTGGCTCTCGCCCTTGGGCGTGACCTTGCCGACCAGGATGTCGCCGGCGCGGACCTCGGCGCCGATGAACACCACGCCCGACTCGTCAAGCCGGCCCAGGGCCTGCTCGGACACGTTCGGGATGTCGGCGGAGATCTCCTCCGGGCCGAGCTTGGTGTCGCGGGCGACCGCCGTCAGTTCCTCGATGTGGATCGTGGTGAAGCGGTCCTCCTCGACCACCCGCTCGGACAGCAGGATCGAGTCCTCGAAGTTGTAGCCGTTCCAGGGCATGAACGCGACCAGGATGTTCTGGCCCAGCGCCAGCTCGCCGATGTCGGTCGAGGGGCCGTCGGCCAGCACGTCGCCGCGCGCGACCACGTCGCCCACGTTGACCAGCGGGGTCTGGTTGACGCAGGTGTTCTGGTTCGAGCGTGTGTACTTGATCAGGTTGTAGATGTCGACGCCGGCGTCGGTCTCGCCGGAGATCTCGTCGTCGAAAACCTTGACCACGATGCGCGCCGCGTCCACCTGTTCGATCACGCCGCCGCGGCGGGCGTTAACGATCACGCCGGAGTCGCGGGCCACGGCGCGTTCGATCCCGGTGCCGACCAGCGGCTTCTGGGTGCGCAGGGTCGGCACCGCCTGGCGCTGCATGTTGGCGCCCATCAGCGCGCGGTTGGCGTCGTCGTGCTCCAGGAACGGCACCAGGGCCGCCGCGACCGAGACGGTCTGCATCGGCGACACGTCCATGTAGTCGACCTCGGCCGGCGGCTTGAGCAGCGACTCGCCCTGGTAGCGGCAGGCCACGAACTGGGCGCTGAGCCGGCCCTTTTCGTCCTGCGCCGCGTTGGCCTGGGCGATGACGTACTCGTTCTCCTCGATCGCCGACAGGTACTCGACGTCGTCGGTGACCTTGCCGTCCACGACCTTGCGGTACGGCGTCTCCAGGAAGCCGTACTGGTTGGTGCGGGCGAACACCGCCAGCGAGTTGATCAGGCCGATGTTCGGGCCTTCCGGGGTCTCGATGGTGCAGACGCGGCCGTAATGGGTCGGGTGCACGTCGCGCACCTCGAAGCCGGCGCGCTCGCGGGTCAGGCCGCCGGGGCCGAGCGCCGAGACGCGGCGCTTGTGGGTGACCTCGGACAGCGGGTTGTTCTGGTCCATGAACTGCGACAGCTGCGAGGAGCCGAAGAACTCCTTGATCGCGGCGGCAACGGGCTTGGCGTTGATCAGGTCCTGCGGCGTCAGCGCGTCGGCCTCGGCCATCGACAGGCGCTCGCGGACTGCGCGCTCGACGCGGACCAGGCCCACGCGGAACACGTTCTCGGCCATCTCGCCGACGCTGCGGACGCGGCGGTTGCCCAGGTGGTCGATGTCGTCCACCGTGCCGCGGCCGTTGCGGATCTCGGTCAGCACCTTGATGACGTCCAGGATGTCCGAACCGTCGCCGCACTGCTCGCGCAGCCGGACCGACTCCTCGTCCTTGCGCTCGGCGAAGTAGCGCGCGTCGTACAGCACCGGCGCGCCGGTGGTCTCCTTGCGGCCGATCCGGCGGTTGAACTTCATCCGGCCCACGCCCGACAGGTCGTAGCGGTCGAAGGTGAAGAACAGGTTGTGGAACAGGTTCTGGGCCGCGTCCTTGGTCGGCGGCTCGCCCGGGCGCATCATCCGGTAGATCTCGACCAGGGCCTCGAGCTGGGTCTTGGTCGCGTCGATGCGCAGGGTGTTGGACAGGTAGGGGCCGCGGTCGAGGTCGTTGACCCAGAGCGTGCCCACCACTTCCACCCCGGCCTTGCGGAAGGCCTCCAGGTGGTCCTCGCCGATCTCGTCGTTGGCCGCGGCGAGCAGCTCGCCGGTGCCGGCGTCGACCACGTCGTGCGACAGGATGCGGCCGACCAGGTAGGCGTCGGGCACCGCCAGCGCCGCGATGCCGGAGGCCTCGAGCTGCTTGACGTGGCGCGCGGTGATGCGCTTGCCGGCCTCCACGATCACCTTGTCGCCGTCGGCCAGGTCGAAGTCCAGGGTCTCGCCGCGCAGGCGCTCTGGAACGAGCTCGAGCTGCACGCCTTCCTTCGGGTCGATGTGGAAGGTGTTGATCTCGAAGAACTCGTTGAGCATCTCCTCGTTGGAGTAGCCCAGCGCGCGCAGCAGCACGCTCACCGGCAGCTTGCGGCGGCGGTCGATGCGGGTGAACAGCGCGTCCTTCGGGTCGAACTCGAAGTCCAGCCAGGAGCCCCGGTAGGGGATGATCCGGGCGCTGTACAGCAGCTTGCCGGAGGAGTGGGTCTTGCCGCGGTCGTGGTCGAAGAACACGCCCGGGCTGCGATGCAGCTGGCTGACGATGACCCGCTCGGTGCCGTTGACGATGAAGGTGCCGTTGTCGGTCATGAGCGGGATTTCGCCCATGTAGACCTCCTGCTCCTTCACGTACTTGATGGCCTTGGTGCTCGACTCGCGGTCGTAGATCACCAGGCGCACGGTCACCCGCAGCGGCGCGCCGTAGGACAGGCCGCGGTTGCGGCACTCGCGCTCGTCGAACGCCGGCTCGCCCAGCTTGTAGCTCACGTACTCCAGCGCCGCGTTGCCGCTGTAGCTGGAGATCGGGAACACGGACTTCAGCGCCGCGTGCAGGCCCTTGTCCTCGCGCTTGCCGGGCGCGACGTGCTCCTGCAGGAACTCGCGGTAGGAGTCGACCTGGATTGCGAGCAGGAAGGGCACTTCCAGGATCGAACGGCGCTTGCCGAAGTCCTTGCGGATGCGCTTCTTCTCGGTGAACGAGTAGCGCTTCTGGGAAGCCTGGGTCGTCTGGGACGCTGTGGTCATGGGGCTGCCGCCTCGTGTCTTGGAGCCGGGATCCGCGGGACGGGAGTCGGGTCGGCCGGTCGTGCCGGGCGCAGCGATGGCTCCGCTGCTCCGGGGCGAGCGGCAGAAGCAGGTCCCGGGACACGCCCGGGATGCGGCTTGCTGCGCGAACCTCGAATCTCGAATCTCGAATCCCTTCGGGGAAGGGAACTGTCAGTTGGAAGCCGCGGGTATTGCCGGCACCCGCACGCCCTCTGCTGCTGCTTCCAACTACCAACTCGGTTGGGTTTTCCTGTAGCCGTGGAACGTGTAGCCGTGGAACGTGGCTGCGGGCCGGGACTGGCCCGGTTCCCGCAACGGCCGCGGGCCGGGGGCCTGCGCCCCCGACCCCGGCCGGCACCGCCGGCTCGCACCGGCGGCGCGGGTACCGCTTACTTGAGCTCGGCGGTGGCGCCGGCGGCCTCGAGATCCTTCTTGATCTTCTCGGCGTCGGCCTTGGACAGGCCTTCCTTGACTTCCTTCGGGGCGCCCTCGACCAGGTCCTTGGCCTCCTTCAGGCCCAAGCCGGTGACGGCGCGCACCACCTTGATGACCTCGACCTTCTTCTCGCCGGTGGCCTTCAGCACCACGGTGAACTCGGTCTGCTCCTCGGCGGCGGCGGCGGCACCGCCGGCGGCCGGGGCGGCGGCCACGGCGACCGGGGCGGCCGCGGAGACGCCGAACTTCTCTTCCATCGCCTTGACCAGTTCCATCACTTCCATGAGGGACTTCTCGGCGATCGCTTCGATGATCTGCTCGTTCGAAAGGGACATCGTGTTTTACCTCGGTTATCTGGATTGGAAACGACTGTTTGATTTGGAAACGTACTGCCGAACTGGGCGTCAGGCCGCCTTCGCCTGGCCCGCCGCGTTGATCACGCGGGTGACCTGCGAGGCCGGCTCGCTGAGCAGGCGCACCAGCTGGGTGGCCGGTTGCACCATGACGCTGAGCAGCATCGACAGCGCTTCGTCGCGGGTCGGCAGCGACGCCAGGACGTCCACGTGGGACCCCGGGTACATCTGCCCGCCCAGCGACACCAGGCGCGGCTTCAGCTTGTCGTTCGACTTGGCGAACTCCTTGATCAGGCGTCCGGCGGCGCCGGGATCCTCCTGCGAGAAGGCGTACAGCAGCGGACCGGTCAGCGCGTCCTTGACGACCGCGTAATCGGTGTTCTCCACTGCGCGCGAGACCAGCGTGTTCTTCGCAACCTTCAGGAACACGCCCGACTCGCGGGCCTTCTTGCGCATGTCGGTCAGCTGACCGACGGACAGACCCGCGTACTCCGCGGCGACCAGGGAGTGCGCCTTGCCGGCGACCTCGGCCAGTTCGGCAACGACTTCCTGCTTCTGGGTCAGATTGAGAGCCATTGCATTCCTCTTCGGATCCCGCCTGCCGGCACGCCGGCGCGGCGGGGCTTCCCTCGACGCCACCCCGGCTCCAGCCGGGATGGTCCAGTGGCGACGCCGTTCCCTCGGCGCCGGGACGCCTTGCGGCATCCCTTGCGGTGGCCGTTTCCGGATCCTTCGATCCCGGAGGGCGGCACCATCTGCGCAGGTCGTCCTTGCGGAGCGATTAAGCGGCCCGGGTTGGCGGCGACGGCGATTCCCTGCCAGTCCGAGCTTCCGTGCCCGTCGTCGACGCACCCCGACCGCACCTGCGGTCTTTGACGGCGATCGCTCCGGCGCGGAGCCTCGGCGATGCCCTCAAATCCTGTCCCGGAGGCGGCATGCCGCCAACTCCGGAACCTTCTAATGTCGTTCCGAGCGTGGCGAGGAACCTGCTCCTGCTTTCGCGGACGAAAGCGGATCCCTCGCTTCGCTCGGGATGACCTCGCGGCTGCGCCGCGAGGTCACTTGACGAGCGAAAGGCTCGACTGGTCGACGGTCACGCCCGGGCCCATGGTCGAGCTCAGCGCGATCTTCTGCAGGTACTGGCCCTTCGCGGTCGCCGGCTTGGCCTTGACCAGGTCCGCCAGCAGCGCCTGCAGGTTGGTCTTGAGCTTCTCGTCGTCGAAATCGGCCTTGCCGATCGTGCAGTGGATGATGCCGGCCTTGTCGGTGCGGTAGCGCACCTGGCCGCCCTTGGCGTTCCTGACCGCCTCGGCCGGGTTCGGCGACACGGTGCCGACCTTGGGGTTGGGCATCAGCCCGCGCGGGCCCAGCACCTGGCCGAGCTTGCCGACCACGCGCATCGCGTCCGGGGTGGCGATCACCACGTCGTAGTTCAGGTCGCCGCCCTGCATCTTCTCGGCCAGGTCGTCCATCCCGACCACGTCGGCGCCGGCGGCCAGGGCCTCGTCGGCCTTGGCGCCCGCCGGGCAGAACACCGCCACCCGCACCGACTTGCCGGTGCCGGCCGGCAGCACGGTCGAGCCGCGCACCTGCTGGTCGGACTTCTTGGCGTCCACGCCCAGGCGCACGGCCACGTCGACCGCCTCGGTGAACTTGGCCTTGCTGTTGGCCTTGACGATCTTCAGGGCCTCGTCGATCGCGTAGGCTTTGCCCGGCTCGACGGCCGCCCTGATCGCCTTCTGTCGCTTGGTCATCGCCATCGTCTTAACCCTCCACCACCAGGCCCATGGAACGGGCCGAGCCCGCGATCGTGCGCACCGCCGCGTCCAGGTCGGCCGCGGTCAGGTCCGGCTCCTTCGCCCGGGCGATCTCCTCGAGCTGCCTGCGGGTGACCTTGCCCACCTTCTCGGTGTTCGGGCGCTTGGAACCGGACTGGATGCCCGCGGCCTTCTTCAGCAGGATCGACGCCGGCGGCGTCTTGGTGACGAAGGTGAAGGTGCGGTCCGAGTACGCGGTGATGACCACCGGGATCGGCAGGCCGGGCTCGAGCTTCTGGGTGGCGGCGTTGAACGCCTTGCAGAACTCCATGATGTTCAGGCCGCGCTGGCCCAGCGCCGGGCCCACGGGGGGCGACGGGTTGGCCTG
>JBKHXI010000109.1:0-9916 GCA_046566095.1 Gammaproteobacteria bacterium
TGGCCGCAGCCCAGGAAGCCGCGGTGCGCCGACAGCGGCGAGGGGTGCGGGGCCTTGAGCACCCGGTGCCGGCGCGGATCGACCACCGCGCCCTTCTTCTGCGCGTAGCTGCCCCACAGCAGGAACACCAGGCCCTCGCGCTGTGCGGCCAGGGTGCGCACCACGTGGTCGGTGAAGCCCTCCCAGCCGCGGCCGGCGTGGGCGCCGGCGCGGCCCTCCTCCACGGTCAGCACCGCGTTGAGCAGCAGCACGCCCTGCCGCGCCCAGGGCATCAGCCAGCCGTGGTCCGGCCGCGGCAGGCCGAGGTCGCGCTGCAGCTCCCGGTAGACGTTGTCGAGCGAGGGCGGCACCGGCACCCCGGGCCGGACCGAGAAGCACAGGCCGTGGGCCTGGCCGGGGCCGTGGTAGGGATCCTGGCCGAGCACCACGACCTTGACCGCCGCGAAGGGGGTGGCGTCGAGCGCGGCGAAGATCTCCGGGCCGGGCGGGTAGACCCGGGCGCCGGCGGCCTTGCGCTGGCGCAGGAAGGCGGCCAGCGCGCGCATGTCCTCGCGCTGCAGGTAGTCGCCGACCCGCGCCTTCCACGACGGTTCCAGCCGGATCCGGTCATCGCCCATGCCCGCATTGTAGGAGGCGACGCGGGCGCGTCCGCGCGCGACGGCCGCCGCCCGCGACGACGTAGGAGCGCCCCATGGGCGCGATGCCCGCGCCGTGCCGGATCGCCGGGCAGGCCATCGCGGGCAAGGCCCGCTCCTACGAGGCGGCGTGGGGCGAGACGGCCGGGCACCTGCGACGATGCGCCCGTTCCGTAGGAGCGCCCCTTGGGCGCGATGCCCGCGCCCATGGGTGCGGGGACGCGGCGGCGGGCGGTCAGGCGAAGTCGCGGGTCTCGGGCAGGCGCGACAGGCGCAGCTGGAACAGGGCCTTGGTGACCAGCAGGCGTTCCTCGATCGGCTTGAGCACCAGGTCGTTGGCGCCCTCGCGCAGCAGGCCGCTCTGGTTGTCGCGGTTGGCGTCGCCGGTCATCACCAGCACCGGCAGCCGGCGCTTGCCGTAGCCGAACTCGCCGCGGATCCGGGCCAGCAGGTCGCGGCCGCTGAGCGCGCCCTTGAGGTAGACGTCGGTCAGGACCAGGTCGGTGCCGATGTCGCCCGGGCCCTGCGGGTCGCCGCGGTGCCGCTCCAGGTACGCCAGCGCGTCCTCGCCGTCGGCGAAATGCTGCACCACCATCCCGCAGCGCTCGAGCATGCGCTTGGTGGCCGCCGCCACCACCCGGCTGTCCTCGACGTAGAGCACGCGCGCGCCCGGGATCGGCTGCGGCTGCACGTAGCCGCGCACGAAGGCGGCCAGCGCCTGGTGGCCGAGCGCCTTGTCGAAATGGTCGGTGACGTCCTCGCCCAGGCTGCGGTCCTCGAGCCGGGCCTGGGCCTCGCCGGACACCACGATCACCGGCACGTAGGCCTGGCCGGCGGCTTCGCGCACCAGCCGCGCCAGCTGCAGGCCGTCGCCGTCGGGCAGCGCCAGCGCGGTGGTGACCAGGTCGACCGGGCCGGTGGCCAGCACGTTGCGGGCGTCGGCCAGTCCGCCGCAGGCCAGCACCTCGACCCCGGGCAGCTCGCGCGCGAGCACGTCGCCGATCAGCTTGCGCACCAGCCGCGAGCCGTCGACGACCATCACCCGCGGGGCGTCGCTGACCAGGTGGCGCAGGTCGTTGGGCTGCATGGCCGCTCAGGTCCCGGTGGGCCGGGTCTGGCGCAGGAAGTGGCCGGTGACCACCCCGGCGCCGAGCCAGCCGAGCACGGTCGCGCCCAGCAGCACCGCGAGCGTGCGCGCCGCATCGAAGCCGGCCAGGGCGAAACCGCTGCCGTAGCTGGCGGCCAGTTCCGCCAGCGGCGCGCGCAGCGCCGCGCCGGCCGCCGCCAGCAGGCCCAGGGCGAGCGCGCCCGCGGCCAGCCCGTACCAGGCGCCCAGGTACAGGAAGGGGCGGCGGATGAAGCCGTCGGTGGCGCCGAGCAGCTGCAGCACCCCGATCTCCTCGCGCCGCGACTGGATGTCCAGGCGCACCGTGTTGCCGACCACCAGCAGCGCGCCCAGCCCCAGCAGCGCGGCCAGCACCCAGGCCACCCGGCCGCCGAAGCGCAGCCAGCCGTCCAGGCGCTGGCGCCATTGCGCGTCGTGCTGCACCAGCGCCGCCTCCGGCAGCGCGCGCAGGGTGTCGGCGACCCGCAGCTCGTCGCCGGCGGGCACCACCTGCAGCAGCCAGGGCAGGGGGTTGTCGGCCGGATCGGCCAGCGCCAGGGCGTCGATCGCCTCGCCGAGCCCGTCGACCGCGCGCAGCTGCGCCAGGCCCTCGGCCGGCGCCACCGCCTCGACCGCGGCCACGTCCTCGCGCGCGGCCAGTTCCGCCGCCAGCGCGCGGGCGCGGGCCGCGTCGACGCCCTCGGCCAGGAACACGTCGATGCGCCGCGATTCCTGGGCGCTGCCTGCGAAGCGCTGGACGTTGTCGAGCACCAGCCACAAGCCCAGCGGCAGGGCCAGCGCCACCGCCATCACGCCGATGGTCAGCAGCGTCGCCCAGGGCCGCCGGACGAAGCGGCCGAGGCTGGACACGAAGCTGTAGAGGTGGTGGTCGAGCCAGGTCAGGGGGCCGCCGCGCCCGCGCAGGCCCGGCGGATGCCCGCCCGGGCCGCGCGCGCCGGGCCCGCCCGCGTCGTGCCCGGCCTGCACCACGCGCGCCTCATTCATCGGCCAGGTCCTCGGGCGCGATGTCGTCGGCCAGGCGGCCGTGGTCGAGCACCAGCACGCGCTTGCGCATGCGCTTGACCAGGCCCAGGTCGTGGCTGGCGACCAGCACGCTGGTGCCGCGCTCGGGCAGCGCCGCGAACAGCGCCATGATCTCGCCCGACAGGGTCGGGTCGAGGTTGCCGGTGGGCTCGTCGGCCACCAGCAGCGCCGGCTCGGCGACGATCGCGCGGGCGATGCCCACGCGCTGCTGCTCGCCCGCCGACAGCTGGGTGGGCAGGGCGCGGGCGCGTTCGCCCAGGCCGAGCCGGTCGAGGATCGCGCGCACCCGCTTGCCGATCTCCGCCCGCGACAGTCCGCGCAGGATCAGCGGCAGCGCCACGTTCTCGGCCACGCTGCGGTCGGTCAGCAGGCGGTGGTCCTGGTAGACGCTGCCGACCGCGCGCCGGTGCAGCGCCACCTTGCGCCCGCGCACCTTCAGCAGGTTGCGCTCGCGGAACAGGACCGCGCCGCGGCTGGGGCGCTCGGCCAGCTGGATCAGCTTGAGCAGGGTGCTCTTGCCGGCCCCCGAATGGCCGGTGACGAACAGCATCTCGCCGGCCTCCACCTCGAAGCTCACGTCCTCCAGCGCGGCGCGGCCGCCGGGATACTGCTTGCTGACGTTGTCGAAGCGCAGGACGGGCATCGCCGGGCCGGGAGAGCGGATGCGGCAAGTATCGGCGGCGGCGGCGGCGAAGGCCAGCGGCGCCACGCAGCGCCCGCTGCACGCAGCGTCCGCAGCGGCAGCGCGCGGCGCAGGGGCGGCAGCGCGCCCGCGCGGCGATCGCGGGCAAGGCCCGCTCCTACGAATCGCGTCCCTCCTTGCCCGCGACCCGGCCGATGCCGAAGGGCGCGGCAGTTGCCGAACGGCCCGGCGGCGCGCCCGTCGGCGCGCCGGCGGCTCAGTGCTGGTTGCGCGGGGCGCGGGTGACCAGCGACTTCAGGCCGCGGCCGATGCGGCCGAGCAGCGACGGCGTCGCGGCTTCGCCGGCGCGCGCGGACGCAGGTTCGCCGGGCTTGCGGGCGGCCTGCCGCGCCGGCGGCCGCGGCGTCGGGGATTCGCCGGCGGCCGGCTGGCGCGGGGCGCTGCGCGGCTTCGGGGCGTTGCGTGGCCCGGCCTCGCCCTGCGCCCCGGGCGCGCTGCGTGGCCCCGGCGCGCCGCGCGGACCGGCCTCGGTGCGGTCGGCGCCTGCCTGCGGCGTCGTCCCGGCAGCGTCGATGCGCTGGCCGCGCCGCCGGCGCCGGCGCTTGCGCGGCGGGCGCTCGCCCGGGCCGCCGTCCCCGGCGGCGCCGGATCCCGGCGCGGCGGCCGGCGTGGCTCCGGCGGCGGCCGCCGGCACGTGCGCGTCCGCAGCCGCGGACGCATCGGCGCCGGTGCCCGCAGCTGCGCCCGCCGCCGCTGCCGGATCCGCCGCATCGGCCCGCGGCCTGCGCGGGCGCGGCTCGCGGCGCGGGCCGCCCTCGCTCCGGGCCCTGCCGGGGCGCGGGCCGCCGCTGCGGCCGCCGCCGCGGCGCTCCTCGTCGGCGGCGCGCTGCTCGCGCGCCTCGCGGAAGATTTCGCTGATGCTCTCGGCGTCCTCGCCCTCGACGCGCTCGCGCGGCTTGCGCGGCAGCGCCTCGAGCAGGTCCGGCGTCACCCGCTCCACCGGGATCTTCTGCTCGATGAAGGCCTCGATGTCGGGCAGGCCCATCGCGTAGCGCTCGCAGGCGAAGCTGATCGCGTCGCCCTCGGCGCCCAGCCGCGCGGTGCGGCCGATGCGGTGCACGTAGTCCTCGGCGTCGAACGGCAGGTCGAAGTTGTAGACGTGGCTGACGCCGTCGATGTGCAGGCCGCGCGCGGCCACGTCGGTCGCCACCAGGATCTCCAGCTGGCCGGCCTGGAACTTCTTCAGCAGCGATTCGCGCTTCTTCTGCGGCACGTCGCCCGACAGCACGCCGACCCGGTAGCCGGCCCGCTCCAGCGCCCGCGCCACCCGCTCCACCCAGGCCTTGGTGTTGACGAACACCATGGTGCGCGCGCCCTCGCTGCGCGAGAGCAGTCCGGTCAGCAGCGGGATCTTCTCCTCGTTGGCCGGGAAGTAGACCTTCTGCCGCACCCGGGCGGCGGTGATGGTCTCGGTCTCGACCACGATCTTCTCGGGCTCGTTCATGTGCTCGTAGGCGAGCTCGAGCACGCGGTGGCTCAGGGTGGCCGAGAACAGCAGGGTCTGGCGGACGGTGCGGATCGGCATGCGCCGCAGCAGGAAGCGGATGTCCTTGATGAAGCCCAGGTCGAACATGCGGTCGGCCTCGTCCAGCACGCAGGCCTCGCAGGCGTGCAGGCTCACCACCTTGTGCTGCTTGACGTAGTCGATCAGGCGGCCGGGGGTGGCGATGATCACGTCGGCGCCGGCCTGCAGGATCGAGCGCTGCTTGTCGTAGTCGACGCCGCCGTAGACCAGGGCGAACTTCAGGCCCAGGTCGGAGCCGAACCTGACCGCGTCCTTGTGGATCTGGATCGCCAGTTCGCGGGTCGGGGCCAGGATCAGGGCGCGCGGATCCTCGAGCCTGCGGTCGGCCAGCGCCGGCCGGGTCAGCAGCCGGTTCATCACCGCCACCAGGAAGGCCAGGGTCTTGCCGGTGCCGGTCTGGGCCTGGCCGGCGACGTCGCGGCCGGCCAGGGCCAGCGGCAGGGTCAGGGCCTGGATCGGGGTGCAGCGGGTGAAGCCGGCCGCTTCCAGGCCGGCGAGCAGGGCGGGATGCAGTTCGAACGAGTCGAACGTGATGTCGGTCAGGGGCTTGTCGCTCATGCGTCCTCGGATCGCGCGGTCGGCGCTGGATGGGGCGGTGCTTGCGCGGGTGGCGCCGGCGCAGCAGACTGCCGGGGGGTCGGCCAGTGTCTCGTCCTGACCGCAGCTGCGGCGGCTTGAAGCCGCCGCGAAACGCCCCAGTTTAACGCAAACCCCCATCGCCACCCGGGCCGGCCGCCACATGCCGGGGCCGCGCCCGCCGCAGGAGGACTTCGTGAGCGACAAGATCAGGCACGTCGGCGACGCCGACTTCGACAGCGCGGTGCTGCAGTCCGACCGGCCGGTGCTGGTCGATTTCTGGGCCGAATGGTGCGGCCCCTGCAAGATGATCGCCCCGGCGCTGGACGAGCTGGCCGAGGCCTACGACGGCAAGGTCACGATCGCCAAGGTCAACGTGGACCACAACCGGCAGACGGCGCTCAAGTACCACGTGCGCTCGATCCCGATGCTGCTGCTGTTCAAGGACGGCCAGGTCCAGGCCACCCAGGTCGGCGCGGTGGGCAAGGCGCAGCTGCAGCAGATGCTCGACAAGGCGGTCTGAGCCCGCCCGCGGGCCCCGGCCCCCGCCGGCCCGAGCTGAACCGCCGCCGCGCGCCGCTTGCGCGCGGCGGCGCGGCGGTGCTAGTTTCCCCGACACCCGGCGCCTGAACGGCTTCCGCGACCCGGCATCCGGCCGGCGACGCGGGCCCACCGCCGCACCCATCTCCCGTCACCACGTCCCCGACGTCCCGTCCGCCCCGTGCGCGGACGCTCGCCGCCTAGCGAGGATCCACCCTTGTCCGAACAAGACACCGATTCCGGCGACACCGCCGAGAAGCGCGCGCGCAAGCCGCTCACCGCCAGCAACGACGCCCCGCCCGCGGCGGACGCCGCCGCCCGCGCCCCCGCCGACGCGCCGCAGGGCAAGCCCACGGCCGAATCCGGCAGCGGCGACGAGGCCGGCGCCGAGGGCGGCCGCCGCAATCCGCGCCGCGAGCGCTTCCGCAACCGCCGCGACCGCAACCGCGGGGAGCGCGGCGGCGGCAACCGCGACGGCATGCCCAGCGACGACGGCGGCAACGAGACCTTCGTCCCGCGCGCCAACCCCCAGGTCCCGGAGGGCTTCCCGCAGTACTCGCTCGGCGACCTCAAGCGGATGCCGGCGCCCAAGCTGCTGGAGATCGCCGAGCAGCTGAACATCCACGAGGGCGTGGCCCGCGCCCGCAAGCAGGACGTGATCTTCGCCCTGCTCAAGGTCCTGACCCGGCACGGCGAGGGCGTGGCCGCCGACGGCGTGCTGGAGATCCTGCCCGACGGCTTCGGCTTCCTGCGCGCGGCCGAGGCCTCGTACCTGGCTGGCCCCGACGACACCTACATCTCGCCCAGTCAGATCCGCCGCTTCAACCTGCGCACCGGCGACCACCTGTCGGGCCGGATCCGCTGGCCCAAGGACGGCGAGCGCTACTTCGCGCTGTCGGTGGTCGACACGATCAACGGCGAGCCGCTGGAGGCGAGCAAGAACAAGGTCCTGTTCGAGAACCTGACCCCGCTGTTCCCGCGCCGCAAGTTCAGGCTCGAGCGCGGCGACGGCTCCACCGAGGACATCACCGGCCGGATCCTCGACCTGATGGCGCCGCAGGGCAAGGGCCAGCGCGCACTGATCGTGTCGCCGCCCAAGGCCGGCAAGACCATGCTGATGCAGCAGGTCGCCACCGCCATCACCACCAACCACCCGGACGTGCACCTGATCGTGCTGCTGGTCGACGAGCGCCCCGAGGAAGTGACCGAGATGCAGCGCACCGTGCGCGGCGAGGTCGTGTCCTCGACCTTCGACGAGCCGGCCGGGCGCCACGTGCAGGTCGCCGAGATGGTGATCGAGCGGGCCAAGCGCCTGGTCGAGCACAAGCGCGACGTGGTCATCCTGCTGGACTCGATCACCCGCCTGGCGCGCGCCTACAACAACGTGGTGCCGAGTTCCGGCAAGGTCCTGACCGGCGGCGTCGACGCCAACGCCCTGCACCGCCCGAAACGCTTCTTCGGCGCCGCACGCAACGTCGAGGAAGGCGGCTCGCTGACCATCATCGCCACCGCGCTGATCGACACCGGCAGCAAGATGGACGAGGTGATCTACGAGGAGTTCAAGGGCACCGGCAACTCCGAGGTCCACCTGTCGCGCAACATCGCCGAGAAGCGCGTGTACCCGGCAATCAACATCAACCGCTCCGGCACCCGCCGCGAGGACCTGCTGATCGAGCCGGAGCTGCTCCAGAAGATCTGGATCCTGCGCAAGCTGCTGCACGGCATGGACGAGATCGGCGCGATGGAGTTCATGCTCGACAAGATGAAGAACACCAAGTCCAACGACGAGTTCTTCGCCTCGATGAAGCGCTGAGCGCGGCGACCATCCAGAACGAAAAACGCCCCGCAGTGCGGGGCGTTCTCGTTGGCGTCGCGGCCTTCGTCAGGTACTCGGATCGAGCGCCGTCACAAGCCTGCGGCCTTGACCCACAGGATACACGCCACCCGCGGCCAGGACATCGGGCTGCGTGTTCGATTCGTTCTCGCCCAGCCACGCCACCGCTTGGCGCGGCCCCGGGATGTAAGCCTCCCATTTCCCCGCCCGCGGCCTCGGAGTATTCCAGAGCTGGTAATCGACGGGCACCCGCACCAACCAGAACGGCGCATCCACGTCTTCGCCCTTGCTAGGACCGGCAAAGGTCCACCTGCGAGCGGCCCTCAATGCCGAGTCGGAAAGGGTCTTGCGCCAACGTTCCATGTCGCTCGCGTAGCCTACAACCTTGAGATTGACCTGTTCGACCACAGCGTCCTCTACGGTGCCGTCTCGACCGATCTTCAATACGAGATAGACCACCCCGGAAACGCCGGTCGCATAGAGATCCTTCGGGAATTCCGGTGGCCTCATCTGGACCCCGGTCGGGCCGGCCTCACGGTCCGCTTGCCCGAAATATGCGCTGTCCAGGCGCAAGACGAATTCGTCCTCGGTACCCGGCACCTTGTTCGCCATGACCTTCAGATTCATGGCGACGCGCGCCGCCGCCGGAGCTCCATCGACTAGGATCGGCTCGAACCGCTAATGGGCCGCAGCCCGCACCACGAGGTCCACCACCGGATCCGGAATCTTCTCCAAGTCATCGAGTGCGAGCGCCCCCACGCTGCCGTCGGGTTCGATGTCGACGCTTCCGGTGACCAGCATCCGTGCTTCCAACGTGTCGCGGATCGCACTCGGCTTCTGCGCGTCGACCGGCAAGCATGGAGCCGCCAACAACAGACCCAGCAGCAGGAGTTTCCATTTCATCGCATCGCCCCCGTTCCCTGTTGGCGGCGAATCTAGCATGCACTGCCGACCGGGTCCCAGCCGCTGGAACTGCGGCCGGGATCGGGCGGCGCTCTCGGTCACCGCGGCCGCTCAGTCGGCTACCGCGGGCCCCGGACTGGGCGTAGGCGCGGCGGATGCCGGCTTCGGCGCGATCTCCACGCGGTTGCGGCCGGCGCGCTTGGCACGGTACATGGCGGCGTCGGCGCGCGCCAGCCAGTCCTGCGGGCTTTCGCCCGAGGCGAGCACGGCGCCTCCGATCGAGACCGTGACCGGGCGCCCGTCGACCCGCATCCGCTCGGCCACCCGGGCCCGCAGCTTCTCCGCGCAGGCCGCAAGGTCGGCGGGGCTGCTGCCGGTCACCAGCACCACGAACTCCTCGCCGCCGGCCCGGAACAGCCGGTCGTTGGCCCGGCTGGCGCGCTGCACGATGCGGACGAACTCGACCAGCGCGGCATCGCCGGCCTCGTGCCCGTATTCGTCGTTGACCTGCTTGAAGTGGTCCAGATCCAGCAGCAGCAGGCCGTGGCCGGACTGGCCGCGCCGCTTCGAGGCCACCGCGATCTCCATCTCCCGGTCCAGCGCGCGGCGGTTGGCCGCCTGGGTGAGCGGATCCTGGTTGGCCAGCGCCTCCAGCTGCTCGCGCTGGCGGTCGGTACGCTGCGCGAACACGTAGGCGAACAGCGCCGTCACTCCCGCGCTGACCAGGAACATCGCGCGCTGCAGGCCCGACTCGAACGGACCCCCGTGCAGCAGCAGGAAGCCGACCGCGGCGACCGAGACCACCGCGGCCATGCGCCGGTCCAGCAGCAGGTAATGCGAGATCAGGACCGGGTACATCCACAGCAGGCCGGCCAGGCCCAGCAGCAGCGCCACCCACAGGCAGCCGAAGGTGGTAGCCACCACCACCGCGACCGACGCCGCCCGCATGCTGCCGCCCCGCCACACGTGCGCGACCGCCAGCGCGATGCTGACCACGATCCCGGTGTCCACCCAGCCGGCCAGCCACTCGCCGGCCATGAAGCGGTACACC
>JBKHXI010000110.1:0-5596 GCA_046566095.1 Gammaproteobacteria bacterium
CAGGTCGCGTCCGGCGCCACCCTGGCCAACCCGGAGGTGCTGGAGTTCGCGGTCACCCAGCCGGGCACCTACAAGTACCAGGTCACCGGCTACGCCACGGTCCTGGCCGACTACACCCTGGACAGCACCCTCACCCGCGCGGTGGTGAACGCCGGCCAGTAAGGGCCTCCTTCGCAGGACAGGCATCGCCTGGACGTCACGGAAGACGCGCAGCGGCCGGCAGAGGGAACCTGCCGGCCGTTGGTCTTTCCGGCCGCCGGACTGCCGCCACTCGGCTCCCTGCCCCGCCGCACCCCCCGATCCGCCGGCACGCCCCATCCGGCGCGCTCCGCGGCATGCCGGGAAGCATCGCGGGCAAGGCCCGCTCCTGCGAGGCGGCCCGGGGTCCGGCGGGGCATACTGTCGCCGCGCCCCGGCCGCATCCCGCGGCCGGCGGCATGCCGAACCGGAGCGCGACCATGAGCAAGGGCCTGGACCGCAAGCGCGAAGACAAGAAGAAGCCGGCCAAGACCGCCAAGGAAAAAAAGCAGGTCAAGCGCGACAAGAAGGCCGGCAAGCCGTTCGCGCCCGCCTAGCGTTTCTGTTCTGTCCCGCAGGTTCCCTGCACGACTACGCCTGCGTTGTCGTTCCGGACGCCGTGGGGAACCTGTTCGAAAAACAGGTCCTTCGCTTCGCTCAGGACGACAACGTCCTGCGAACGATATTTCAGGAACAGAACACCGGCTGTCCCTGTGGTTCCGGACGCAACGAAGAATCTGCTCTGGTCCCCTTGTCGTTCCGGACGCAGTCTTGTCGTTCCGAACGCAGTGAGGAACCTGCTCGATCCGGAAGCAGGTTCCTCGCATGCCTTCGCCGGGGTCGAAGGCGCCCCGGAACGACGGCCGGTCGCCGGCAGCGGCAGCCCCGTCAGCGCCGCGAGTTGACCTCGACCAGGATCCGCTCGGCCCACCACTGGCTGCCGACCCGCCGCGCCTGGATCCGCACGATGTCGCCCGGGTCCAGGTCGCGCGGCTGGTAGCGGCGGCCCTGCCACTCGACCAGGGTGCGCGCGTCGTAGCGGACGATCTCGCCGCGCCCGCCGTGGCCGCCGTCGAGGCGGAGCGTCTGCGAGCGCGGATCCACGTAGGCGATGCGCCCGCGCAGTTCCTGCATTCCGTAGCCGCCGCCCGGCGCATAGGGGTCGTGCCCGTAGCCGCCGCCGTAGTAGCCGCCTTCGCGGACGTTGCGCACGACCTCGATGGTGCGCGCGTACAGGCGGTTGCCCGTGCCGGCGGCATCGATCCTGATCACGTCGCCGCGCTCCAGGCCTTCCACCGGATGCTGGCGGCCCTGGTAGAACAGCCGGGTGCGATGGTCGTACTGCACCGCGACCTGCTGCCCGCGCCGCCCGTAGCCGTCCTCGACCACCAGCACGATCCGGTTGTAGCCGCGGTCCAGCCGCTGCACCGTGCCCACCATCTGCGAGCCGTACTGGCCGTACTGCCCGCCGCCATAGGGATCCGGGTAGCCGGCCACGCCGCCGGGATAGCCGCCGGGGTAACCACCGTAGGCGCCCGGCCAGGTCGCGCAGCCGCCCAGCAGCAGCGCGCCGGCCAGCAGCGTCGTCGCCGCGAACCGGCGCCGCAGCGGCGAAGACGGGGAAGATGGCGGATGCAGGCGGGTCATGCGCGTACTCCTGCCCAGGGGCGGCCGAAACAGGCCCCATCATGGGAACAGCCGTCGTGAACGCAGGATAATTGCGCGCGATCGGCTTCAGCGAGGCTTTAGCGAAGAACCATCGGCCGCACCCCGCTGCAGAGCGGTGGGCACGACACAGCCGTCGCGACCGCGGCCATCGCCGCCCGCGAATGCGCGTCCCCGCTGCGCGCGGTTGTGAAATCGCCTGCACGTGCCTGCCGACCGCTCAGGAACTGCAGGAAAGCATCGAGCAGCCGGGCCGGTCGCGCGCCCAGTCCGGCCGGCGCCGGGCGTAGTCCTCGCGACCGGGCTGGTCCTCGTAGGGACGGCGCAGGACTTCCTGCAGCGCATGCAGTTCCGACAGGTCGCCGGCCTCGGCGCGCTCGATCGCCCGCTGGGCGAGCCAGTTGCGCAGCACGTATTTCGGATTGGCCGCGCGCATCCGCGCCCGCCGCTCCTGCGCCGACAGGCCGTCCTCGGCGAGCCTGGCTTTGCGGCGCCGCAGCCAGCCCAGCAGCCCCGGTTCGACCTGCCGGCGCCTGCCCTCGTCGTAGAACGCATCGGAAAACCGGTCCAGCGAAACCGTGTCCGCGGGCAGGTCCGACAGCGCCCGGAACCAGAGGGTCATGTCCACCTCGCCCGCATGCAACAGCGCCAGCAGGTCCTGCATCAGCCCGGGATCGCCCTCCCGGCAATGCTCCAGGCCGAGCTTGGCGGCCGTGTTGCCGCGTTCGCTGGCATCCCATGCCTGTTCGAAGCGGCGCAGGCCTTCCTGCAGCGGCGCCGGATCCGCGAACAGCGGCGACAGCGCCTGCGCCAGCCGTACCAGGTTCCAGCCGGCGATCCGCGGCTGCCAGCCGAAACGGTAGCGACGGCCCTGGGCATCGGTGGTGTTGGGAGTCCAGTCCGGATCGTAGTCCTCGATCCAGCCGTAGGGGCCGTAGTCGATGGTCAGCCCGAGGATCGACATGTTGTCGGTGTTGAGCACGCCGTGCACGAAGCCGACCCGCATCCAGTGCGCGACCAGCACCGCGGTCCGTTCGCACACCTCGCCGAACCAGCGCGCGTACAGGTCCTCGCCCTGCCCGTGCAATTGCGGGAAGTCGCGGTCGATGCAGAAATCCGCCAGCGTCCGCAGCAGCTGCACGTCGCCGCGGGCGAACGGCAGTTCGAAGCTGCCGAAGCGGATGAACGACGGCGCCGCGCGGCACACCACCGCACCGGGCTCCAGCCGCGGATGGCCGTCGTAGAACATGTCGCGCTCGACCTGCTCGCCGGTGGCCACCAGGCACAGGGCGCGGGTGGTCGGCACGCCGAGGTGGTGCATGGCCTCGCTGCACAGGAACTCGCGGATCGAGGAGCGCAGCACCGCGCGGCCGTCGGCGTGGCGCGAGTACGGGGTCGGCCCCGCGCCCTTGAGCTGCAGCTCCCAGCGCGCGCCCTCGCGGTCCACGACCTCACCCAGACCGATCGCGCGTCCGTCGCCCAGCTGCCCGGCCCAGTGCCCGAACTGGTGGCCGCCGTAGTTGGCCGCATAGGCGAACATGCCCGGCAGCAGGCGGTTGCCGGCGAACACCGCGGCGAACTCCCGGTCGCGCAGGTCCGCCGGCGTCAGTCCGAGCGCGGCCGCCAGCTCCGGCGACCAGGCCAGCAGCCGCGGCGCCCGCACCGGCGTGGGCGCGACCGGCGACCACAGCGCGCCCTCGACCTGGCGCACGCCCGGCGTCTGTTCCGGCTCCCCCGGAAGCTCGTTCACGAACCGGTTGTCGAAGGCCAGGCGCATCGCCGCCATCCTGCGGCCAGCAGCGCGACAATGGAACCCGAAGGCGGTCCCGGCCGCGCCGCCTGCACATGGCGTTGACATGCCGCCGGGCTGAATCCCCGGTGAAATCCGCATCTTTCCTGGGTCGCGCACTCCGCCCGCCCCGTCGACGTACGTGGGGCGTACAAGACATGAACGAACAGTCCAGAAGCGAGCGCGTCCCGGTTTCCACCGGCATCGAGGGCCTCGACACCATCCTCGGCGGCGGCCTGACCGCCAACCGCCTGTACCTGGTCGAGGGGGTTCCCGGCGCCGGCAAGACCACGCTCGCCCTGCAGTTCCTGCTGGACGGGCTGCGCCGGGGCGAGACCGTCCTCTACGTCACCCTGTCGGAAACCGAGTACGAACTGCGCGAGGTCGCCGCCTCGCACGGCTGGTCGCTGGACGGGGTCCACATCCACGAACTGCCGCCTTCCGGCGACCAGCTCGATCCGGACGACCAGTACACGATGTTCCACCCTTCCGAGGTGGAACTGGGGCGCACCACCCGGCGCATCCTCGACGAGGTCGAGCGCCTCAAGCCGGACCGGGTGGTGTTCGATTCGCTCGCCGAACTGCGACTGCTGGCCGGTGCGGTGCTGCGCTTCCGCCGCCAGGTGCTGGCCCTGAAGCAGTACTTCGCGGGCCGCGGCAGCACCGTGCTCCTGCTCGACGAGAGCAAGATCGCCGAGCAGGGCCTGCACGTGCACACCATCGTCCACGGCGTGGTCTCGCTCGACCAGCTGCGCCCCGAATACGGCGGCGACCGGCGCCGGCTGCGGATCAGCAAGTTCCGCGGGCGCCGCTTCCGCGGCGGCTACCACGACTACGAGATCCGTACCGGCGGCCTGATCGTGTTCCCGCGCCTGGTCGCCGCGCACTACCGCCGGGGCGGCGAGCACGAGCCGGTCGGCAGCGGTTCTGCGGCGCTCGACGCGCTGCTCGGCGGCGGCCTGGAGCGCGGCACCAGCACCCTGATCATCGGCGCCGCCGGCACCGGCAAGTCCTCGCTGGCAACCATGGTGATGATGGCCGCGGCCGAGCGCGGCGAGGCCTCGGCGATGTTCACCTTCGACGAGAGCGTGCGTTCCCTGATCACCCGTTCGCACGGCATCGGCTTCGACATCCAACGGCATGTCGACGAGGGCCTGATCCGGCTGCAGGCGATCGACCCCGCGGAACTGTCGCCCGGCGAGTTCATCCAGGGCATCCGCGAAGCGGTCGAGGATAACGATGCCAAGGTCGTGGTGATCGACAGCCTCAACGGCTACCTCAACGCCATGCCCGAGGAGCGTTTCATGATCGTGCAGCTGCACGAGGTGCTGGCCTACCTCGGGCAGATGGGCGTGCTCACCATCCTGGTCAGCGCCCAGCAGGGCCTGATCGGCCACATGATCAACAACATCGACGTCAGCTACCTGGCCGACGGTGTGATCCTGCTGCGCTATTTCGAGTCGCGCGGCGCGGTGCGCCAGGCGATCTCGGTGCTGAAGAAGCGCACCGGCGCGCACGAGCGCACCATCCGCGAACTGCGGATCGGGCGCGAGGGCCTGAGCATCGGCGAACCGCTGTCGGACTTCCGCGGGATCCTGACCGGGGTCCCGCACGAGCGGCTCGAGCCGGCCGGGGAGAGGGCCGGGCAGTGAGCGGGGGCGGCACGCAAGACCCGGGGCAGCGGATCCTGCTGCTGCTGTCGACCCCGCGCGACGCCGACCTCACCGGCGAGCTGCTCGGGCGCAACGGCATCGCCAGCCACCTGTGCGCGGACGCGGCCGAGCTGCACCGCGAGATCGGCCGCGGCGCCGGCGCGGTGATGGTGTCGGAGGAATCGCTGGCCCAGGACGGCGCGCACGCGGTGCTGATGCGCGCGCTGGAGGAGCAGCCGCGCTGGTCGGACCTGCCGGTGCTGATCATGACCCGCAGCGGCGCCGACTCGATCACGCTGGGCGACGCCATCCGCACCCTGGGCAACGTCACCCTGCTCGAACGGCCGATGCGGGTCGCGGCGCTGGTGACCTCGCTGCGCAGCGCCCTGCGCGGGCGCGAGCGCCAGTACCAGCTGCGCGACCACATCCTGCAGCTGGAACAGGCCCGCGACGCCGAGGCCCTGGCCGCGCG
>JBKHXI010000111.1:0-6414 GCA_046566095.1 Gammaproteobacteria bacterium
TGCTGCATCTGTTCGGCCAGGGCCCGCGCCGCCTGCGGCCCGAAATGCCCGCGCCCGGCATGCAGGCTGCGCACGGCCGCCAGCAGCTCGGCGGCGGCGCTGTCCTTGACCAGGTAGCCGGAGGCGCCGGCGCGCACCGCCTGCAGCACGTATTCCTCCTCCTGGTGCATGGTCAGCACCAGCACCCGCGAGTCGGGCACGGTCTCGCGCAGGCGGCGCACCACCTCGATGCCGTTGAGCCGGGGCATGGACAGGTCCGCCACCACCACGTCCGGACGCGCGGCCTGGGCCTTGTCGACGGTTTCCACTCCGTCGGCCGCCTGCGCCACGACTTCCACGTCGCCCTCGGCCTGCAGCAGGCCGACCAGGCTCTCGCGGACCAGGGTGTGGTCGTCGGCGATCAGGACGCGGATGCGCTTGGGCCCCATGCCGGCACGGTGCGCGCGCGCCGCGCGGGCGTCAAGCGGCGGGCAGGGCCGCGGCCGCCGCGCAGCGGACGCGGCTCACGATGCCGGCAGCGGCACGATCGCGCGCAGCCGGGTGCCTTCGCCGGGGCTGGCGTGCAGTTCGAGCCTGCCGTCGTGCAGGCGCAGGCGCTCGCGGATGCCGCCCAGTCCGCTGCCGCCGCCGGCGATGGCCGCGTCGGGGTCGCAGCCGCGGCCGTCGTCGGCCACCTGCAGCTGCAGGGCGCCTTCGCGCGCCACCAGGCGCAGCAGGATGGTGCCCGCGCCCGAGTGCTTGACCGCGTTGTTGATCGCCTCCTGCGCCACCCGGAACAGCAGCGTCTGCAGCTCGCCGTCGAGCGGCGGCAGCGGCTCGATCTCGGCCAGCACCTCGATGCCCGAGGCCTCGCCCTGGCTGCGTGCCAGCCAGCGCAGCGCCGGTTCCAGGCCGAGGTCGTCGAGGATCGGCGGGCGCAGCAGCCGCGAGAGTTCGCGGGTGTCCTCGAGGGTGGCAGCGCACAGGCCGATCGCGGCCTCGAGCTTGGCCCGGTGCGCGGGCGCGATCGCCTCGCCGAGCTGCGCCAACCGGTGCTTGAGCGCGGTGAGGTTCTGGCCGATGCCGTCGTGCAGTTCCCGGGCCAGGCGCCGGCGCTCGTCCTCCTGCACCCGCCAGACCGCGCGGCCCAGGCGCCGGAACTCGCGCTCGTTGGCCTGCAGGCGCTGCAGCAGCTGGGCGTACTGGCGGCGCAGGGCGTCGAGCGTTACCGGTGGGGGCCCGGGCTCGTCCATCGATGCGCTCACGGGGACGGCGCCGCGGTCGCCACCGCGATCCCCTCGGCCAGGTCGAAGGCCGGCCGCAGCGGCTCGGGGACCTGGTTGCGCAGGGCCGTCAGCGCGCGCGCGGCGTCGCCGCGGGCGGCCGCGGCCGCGGCCGCGTCGCCGGCGGCCGCATGCGCCTCGCCCGCCAGCCGCAGCAGCACGTGCGCGCGCAGGTACTCGTGCGCGCGCAGCAGTCCGCGCGCCTGATCCCAGGCGGCCAGGGCCTCGTCGGGGCGGCCGCGCGCCAGCGCGGTGCGCATCCGCCACTCCAGCCAGGCCAGGCGCAGGCCGGCATGGCCGAGCGCGCGGATGTCCTGTTCCAGGGAAGGATCGGGCCTGCCCGCCAGCCGCGCGCGCTCGAGCGCGATCTGCAGCTGCAGGCTGCGCACGCCGGAGCCGGCGGCCAGACGCGCGGCGGCCTCCAGTGCGGCGGCGGCATCGCCGGCGGCGCCGGCGCGGGCGTGCAGCTGCGCGCGCAGCAGCCGCGCGATCGCGCGCTGCTCGGCGGAGGCGCCCTCCAGCAGCGGCGCCAGCGCCTCGAGCACGGCGCTGGCCTCGCCGTCGGCATGGGCGGCCAGCAGCGCCTGCACTTCGAGCAGGCCGGCATCGGCCTGGCCACGCTGGTCCTCGCGCTGGCGGAACAGCTCGCGCGCGGTCCGCGCCTGCTGCAGCGCGGCGCGGATCCGGCCCTGGACCAGGTCCAGTTCGGCCAGGTTGCGGTGGCTGACGGCGGCCTCCTCGACCATCTGCAGGCGCTGCGCGTCGGCGAGCGAGGCCTGCAGCAGGGTGCGGGCCCGCTCCCAGTCGCCGCGGGCGGTCGCCAGCAGGCCCAGGTTCTGCTCGATGCGGATACGGCCGGTGTCGCTGCCCAGCTGCGCGTAGGTGTCGGCGGCCTGCTGCCAGTAGACCTGGGCGTCGTCGTAGAGGCCGAGCTGGTAGTCGGCGAACCCGATGTTGTTGAGCGCCTGGGCGAGGCCGCGGGTGTCGCCGAGCTCGCGCCAGCCGGCCAGGGCGCGGCGGAACGATTCGAGCGCGGCCGGGTAGTCGCCGCGTTCCTCGGCCAGCAGGCCCAGCTCGTTGTCGACCGCGGCCAGTCCCTCGCGGTCGGCGAGCGACTCGTGGACCGAGCGCGCCCGCGCCAGGTTGGCCGCGGCGCCGGCGAAGTCGCCGGTGAGCGCCTCGACGTTGGCCAGGTTGCGCAGGCTGGTGGCCATGCCGCGGCGGTTGCCGACCGCCTGGCGCAGCTCGGCGGCGCGACGGTACTGCTCGGCGGCGTCGGCGGTCTGGCCCAGCCGGCCGTAGCCGATGCCCAGCGCGTTGAGGGTCTCGGCCTCGCCGTAGCGATGCCCGCTGCGCTTGTACAGCACCAGCGCGCGCACCAGGTATTCGTCGACCGCGCGCCGGGCGTCGCCGCTGAGGATCGAGAACTTGCCCAGCTCGTACCAGATCCGCGGGTCGTTGGCGTCGCGCTGGCTCAGCGCCTCCAGCGCCGCGACCGCGGCCGTGAAGTCGCCGCCGGCGCCGAGCGCGCGCGCCAGGTTGAGCTCGGCGAAGCTGTCGTCGGGCGTGGCCTGCAGGACCTCGCGCCAGGCGTCGGCGGCGCGCTCCGGTTCGCCCGCGGCCAGCGCCAGCTCGGCGTCGAAGCGGCCGCGCAGGCGCTGCGGCGGGTCGGCGCCGAGGGCCTCGCGCCCGCGCTGCAGGGCTTCCTGGGCTAGGTCCTGCTCGCCGATCGCCTGCGCCACCTCGGCCAGCGACAGCCAGGCCACCGCCGAGCCGGGCGCGGCGGCGGTCGCCGCGCGCAGGTGTTCGAGCGCCGGTTCCAGCTGCGCGCGTTCCTGCGCGAGCAGGCCGGCGCCGTGCGCGTCCAGCGCGGCGTCCTGGGGCAGGGCGAGCAGCGGGGTCGCGACCAGTTCCAGCGCGGCGGCCACCGCCGGCATCCGGATCCATTCCTGCAGCGCCTCGCCCGGCGTCGCCGCCGGCGGGCCGGCCAGCGCCTGCGGCGCCGCCCCCGGCAGGTGCAGCTGGGCGATCAGCTGCCAGCGGCCGTCGCGTGCCACCAGGCCCGGGGCGAGCACCTCGCGCGCGGCCGCCAGGCCGCGCAGCGCGGCCGGATCCAGCCGCGCCCCGCCGGTGGCGTCGAGCTGGCGCAGGGCCTGCAGGGTGCGTTCGCGGTCGACCACGGCGTGGCCGGGCAGGGCGGCGAGGGCTTCGCGCAGGTGCGCGCCCATGCCCGCCAGCCGGGGCGCGGGCAGGCCCGCGTCGGCGGGAGCCTCCAGCGGCAACACCAGCAGCCGGTCCAGCGGCTGCGGCGGCGGCGCGCCCGCCGGGGCGTGCGCCTGCCACCACCAGGCGCCGCCGGCGGCGGCCGCCAGCAGCGCCACCGCCGCCACCGCGGCCAGCCGCCGCGGCCGGGCCAGCAGCCGCTGCAGCAGGGGATCGGGCGGCACCTGGCGGCGGTCGATCGCCGCGACCACCGCGGCGGCGTCCTGGAAACGGTGCGCCGGCTGCGGCCGCAGCAGCCGGTCCACCAGCCGCGAGACCCAGGGCGGCACCTGCGGCCGCAGCTCGTGCACCGGCTGCGGGCTGCGGGTCATCCGCTGCGCCAGGATCTCGCTCATGGTGCCGCCATCGAACGGCATGCGCCCGGCGAGCATCTCGTACAGGATCAGCCCCAGCGAGTAGAGGTCGCTGCGCGCGTCGACCGGCTCGCCGCGCGCTTGTTCGGGCGACAGGTAGTCCGGGGTCCCGATCACCGTGCCGGACAGCGTGAGGCCGCTGGTCGCCAGCGAGCGGGCGACGCCGAAGTCGCCGATGTAGCCGTTGCCTTCGCCGTCGAGCAGCACGTTGGCCGGCTTGAGGTCGCGGTGGATCACGCCGCGCTGGTGGGCGGCGCCGAGGCCGACGGCGAGCTGGCGCGCGATCCGCAGCGCGTCCTCGACCGGGAAGGCGCCGTCGCGGTCGAGGCGGCGGTCCAGCGACTCGCCGTCGACGAAGTCCATGCTGATCAGCCAGCGCCCCTCATGCTGGGCCAGGTCGTGGATCCGTACCACGTGCGGGCTCGACACCTGGCGCGCCAGCAGCAGTTCCTGGCGGAAACGCTCGAAGGCGCCGGCGCGCTGGGCCAGTTCAGGGCGCAGCAGCTTGAGCGCGACCGGCACGTCCAGCGCCTGGTCGGTGGCGCGGTAGACCACGCCCATCCCGCCCACGCCGAGCAGGGCCTCGATCCGGAAGCGGCCGGCCAGCACCGTGCCGGGGGCGAAGTCGGCGTGCGCGTGCAGCCCGGTCGCGGTGGCCTCGCCCGCGGCGGGCGGCGGGCTGCCCGCGCCCTGCATCAGGGGGCGTCCGCGTGGGCGGCGACGATGCCGTCCCACCGGGTCGCGGGGCGTTCCCTGCCGGCGCCGCCGCCGTCGAGCATGGCGGCGGCGCGTTGCGCCGCGATCCACACCGCGGCCCCCTCGACGAAGGCCTGCAACAGCTCCAGGTCGAGTTCGGTGATCGCGGGCCCGGGCCGGACCCGGTCGACGTAGATCGCGCCGAAGGCGCGTCCGTCCTCCAGCAGCGGCAGGCAGGCCAGCGCGCTCAGGCCGGCGGCCACCACCGACTGGCGCGAGGCCAGCCAGGCTTCGCCGCCGACGTCGTTGACCACCACCGGCCTCCCGGTTTCCAGCGCGCGGCGGACCGCGCCCACGCTGCCGGAGAACTCGCGCGCCGCCAGCCGGGTCGGGTCCAGGGCCAGGCTGGCGCGTACCGCCAGTCCGTCGCCCTGGTCGAGCAGCACGAAGCCGCGCTCGCACTGCGCCAGTTCCAGCACCGCGCGCAGGCTGTCGTCGATCAGGTCGTGCAGGCCGGTCAGGCGCTGGATCCGCGCGGTGCGCGCGGTGACCGCGGCGCGCCGCGCGACCCGGCCCTGCGCCTCGGCCGCGGCCTGGGCGTCGCTGAGCGGCGCGAATTCGCAGTAGACGTCGCCGAAGCGCAGCCAGCATTCGCCGGCGATCGGCGAGTCGGCGACCGCGCTGCCGTCCAGGAAGCTGCCGTTCTTGCTGCCGAGGTCGCGCAGGCGCCAGCCACGGTCGTGTGCCGAGAGCTCGGCATGGTTGCGCGAGATCGAAGGATGCTCGAGCCGGAGCCCGCAGTCCTCGGCGCGGCCGATGCGCAGGGCCTCACCTCCGCCGAGGTGGCGCACCACGGCGGCGCTTTCGGGGGGATAGGCGATCAGTCGCGCCAGCATGCGGCCATCTTAGCGCGTGGCGGGCCGGTCGATACGGCCCGCCGCCGGACGACCCGCCCGCGGGCGGGTCGGGCCCCGCTCGCTCCTACTGGCCGTAGTCGCGCAGGTAGGCGACGCTGTACTTGAGCGTGGCGGCGCCCGCGATCAGTGCGCCGGCGTGGTTTTCGACGTCGCGGGTGGCGCGCCATTCGTCCTGGATGAAGGTGCCGGCGCGTTCGGCGGCGCGCGCCCGGATCATGTCGATCGCGGCGATCGCATTGGAGTAGTCCTGGCGCCCGATCGCCCCTTCGGCGCTGTCGAGGTAGGCGTCGAAGGCGCCCTGCTCGCTGAGCGGCAGCCGGTCGATGCGGTTGCGCAGCCAGCCGATCTTCTGCGACACGACCTGGCCGGTTTCGCGCAGGTCGGTCAGCACCAGGAACTCGGAGAAGCCTTCGGTGGTGCCGCGGGCGCGCACGCTGCCGGGGGCGACCTCGTCGGTGATGTCGCGGAACTTGCCGCCCAGCGGCGCCTTGAACAGCCGGTAGGCGCTGCCGGTCTCGTAGACCAGGGCGTGGGTATGGACCTCGACCCGCACGCTGCGGTGGAACGCCAGACCGCCGTCCGACGGCGGTTCGATCGTGACCAGCAGGGGCAGCGAGGCGTCCACCGTGGTCAGGTTCGGATCCGGCAGCCGCGCCAGCAGGTTCGCGTCGCTCAGGTTCACCAGTTGCGCGCTCACCCCGAGCGCGGCCGGGGTCAGGCCGGCGGCGTCGTCGAAGGTCAGGGTCAGGTCGGCCAGCGGCTCGCCGAGCGGCGAGGAAACCTCGATCGTGGCGATGTTGCCGGAAGCCTGCACCTTCACCGGCAGCGACTGGGCGCGGGCGGTCGCCGCCAGGCCCAGCCACAGCAGGGCCATGGCGCACAGGGCGGCGATGGTCGCCAGGT
>JBKHXI010000112.1:0-9484 GCA_046566095.1 Gammaproteobacteria bacterium
ACGCCACGTCGATCCCCTCGTTGATCAGGTCGACCCGGCGGTTGCCGACGTGCAGCTGCAGCCGCACCTGCGGGTACAGCGCGAGGAAATCCGGCAGCAGCCGCGGCATCTGCTGCTGCGCCAGCGCGACCGGCACCGAGACCCGGACGACGCCGCGCGGCTCCGCGCTGAGCCGGTCGACCGCCTCGTGCGCGGCCTGGGCCTCGGCCAGCATCGACTGCACGTGGCGGTACACGCTGTTGCCGATCTCGGTGACTGCGAAGCGCCGGGTCGAGCGCTGCAGCAGGCGCACGCCCATGGTCGATTCGAGCTGGCTGATGCGCCGGCTCAGCCGCGACTTGGGGATCCCGAGCGCGCGCTCGGCGGCGGCGAAGCCGCCGTGCTCGACCACCATCGCGAAGTAGTACAGGTCGTTGAGGTCCTGCATGCTGCGGCCCCGGCGTTCTGCGAAGGGAACAGCTTGCCGGAATCGATCTTCCATGTCCCGCCTGCGCAACAACAATCCGGGCCCCGGATCGCTGCAGGGGAAACGGTGTAGCGGGGGAAACGGGGTGGCAGGGGGAAGCGGGGTCGGTGTAGGCGATGGGGGTCAGGCGATGCGGTCGAGGCCGCCCATGTAGGGGCGCAGGACCTCGGGCACCTCGATGCTGCCGTCGGCCTGCTGGCGGTTCTCCATCACCGCGATCAGGGCGCGGCCGACGGCGACGCCCGAGCCGTTGAGGGTGTGCGCCAGTTCCGGCTTGCCGGTATCCGGGTTGCGCCAGCGCGCCTGCATGCGGCGGGCCTGGAAGTCGCCGCAGTCCGAGCAGCTGGAGATCTCGCGGTACGCCCCCTGCGAGGGCAGCCACACTTCCAGGTCGTAGGTCCTGCGGGCGGCGAAGCCCATGTCGCCGCTGCACAGCAGCATCCGCCGGTACGGCAGCCCGAGTTTCTCCAGCACCGTCTCGGCGCAGCGGGTCATGCGCTCGTGCTCGGCCGCGGATTCGTCCGGGCGCACGATCGACACCAGCTCCACCTTCTCGAACTGGTGCTGGCGGATCATGCCGCGGGTGTCGCGGCCGTGGCTGCCGGCCTCGGCGCGGAAGCACGGCGTGTGCGCCACCATCCGCAGCGGCAGGCGCGCGGCCTCCACGATCTGTTCGCGCACGGTGTTGGTCAGCGGCACCTCGGCGGTGGGAATTAGATATCTATCCCTCTGCGAATCGATGATGCGCGACAACTGGCCGGTAAAATAATCGATGCTCGTAGCGACTCGGTTGTCGGATTTGTAGTTCTCAAAATCGCTTTCCGTGATCCCTGCCGCCAAATCAATCAAACGCAAAAAATCGCTGGTGTTAGCAGTGAAGTAACGAGCCTCGCCCTCGACAATTTCGGCGGCCCTCAAAGTAGCGAAAAGATCTTCCTTGAACTTCGGCAGCTGCCCGGTGCCGAGCATGGCCTCGGCGCCGACCAGCAGCGGCACATTGGTTTCCTCGTAGCCGTGCTCGGCCACGTGCAGGTCGAGCATGAACTGGGCCAGCGCCCGGTGCAGGCGCGCCAGCGGCCCGCGCAGCACGGTGAAGCGCGCGCCGGACATGCGCGCGGCGGTTTCGGCGTCGAGCCAGCCGTGGCGGGCGCCGAGCTCGACATGGTCGCGGACCTGGAAATCGAAGCCGCGCGGTTCGCCCCAGCGCGACCGCTCGACATTGGCGGTCT
This sequence comes from Gammaproteobacteria bacterium, assembly GCA_046566095.1. GTDB lineage: Bacteria > Pseudomonadota > Gammaproteobacteria > Xanthomonadales > Xanthomonadaceae > CAMPJU01. The sequence goes on from JBKHXI010000112.1 coordinate 1,696, forward strand.
CGTCCGCACCGATGGGGACCGACGCGTCCGGCAGGTTGGGGATGCCCAGCGCGATCGCCTCCAGCTCCGCCCGGATCGCGTCCAGCCGCGCCTCGCTGGCCTTGAGCTCCTCGCCGAAGCCGGCCACTTCGGCCAGCAGCGGCGCCACGTCCTCGCCGCGCGCCTTGGCCTGGCCGATCGCCTTGCTGCGGGTGTTGCGCAGGTTCTGCAGTTCCTGGGTGCGGACCTGGATCCGCTTGCGCTCGGCCTCCAGGGCCGCCAGCGCGTCGGCGTCGAGTTCGAAGCCGCGGCTCGCGCGCAGGCGGGCGGCGGTCTCGGCGGGCGCGTTGCGCAGCAATGCAGGGTCGAGCATGCGGGTACCGGTGGCGGCGGACGAAGCGCGATTATCGCCCGCGACGCCGCGCAGTGCCGAGCGTTCACCCGCCGTCGCCCCGGCCGCGGCCACGCCATGCCAGAATCGGCGCCTGCCCGGCACCGCACCGCGCCCATGTCCGACCCTGCACCCGACGCCCCCGCCCCCGAACTCCGACATCCGCACGGCAGGCGCCCGCGCGCCGCCGCCGCGCCGCCGCCGTGGCGGCTTTCGCGCCGCGGCATGCTGCTGGTCGCGGCCGCGGTCCTGGCCGGACTGCTGCTGTTCGCCATGGTCTGGCGCGGCGACCGCGACCGCTTCTACACCGTCGAACCGGTGGCGCGCCCCGAGCGCCAGGCCTACGACCCGCTGCCGGCGCCGCTGCCGGCGCGCGAGCGCGAACGCACCGCCAGCGGCATGGGCGACAGCGAGCAGCGCGAGCGCGAAGCCGCACGCATCGCCGAGGAGCGCGCGCCGCCACCGCCGCCCGCGGCCGAGCCGGTCGCGCCGCCGCCGCAGGTCCAGCCGGCCGCCCCGCTCGCGCGCGGCGCCGCGCCCGAGCCGATCCGGATGCCGGCGCCGCGCTACCCGCGGCGCGCGCTGCGGCGCGGCGAGGAAGGCACGGTGCTGGTGCGCGCCGAGGTCGGTTCCGACGGCGTGCCGATCTCGGTCAGCCTGGTGCAGGGCAGCCGCTCGCGCGAACTCGACCGCGCCGCGCTCGACGCCGTGCGCCGCTGGCGCTTCCGCCCCGGGCAGGTGGACGGCCGCCCGGTGGTGGGCAGCGTGGTGGTCCCGATCGAGTTCCGCGCCGAGCGCTGACCGGGCGGTGCTCAGGCCGGCGCGCGCGCCGCCGCCGGCTCCAGGCCGAATCCGGCCTGCCGCGCCAGGGCCTCGAACCCCGGGAACGAGGTGGCGACGTTGGCGACGTCGGCGATCCGCACCTGGCTCGACGCGCACTGCGCCGCGACCGCGAACGCCATCGCCAGGCGATGGTCGCCGAGGCTGTCGACCCCGCCGCCCTGCGGCCGCCCGCCGTGGATCACCGCGCCGTCGGGGCGCTCGTCGACGCGGATGCCGAGCGCGCGCAGGCCCTCGGCCATGCCCGCGATCCGGTCGGATTCCTTGACCCGCAGCTCGCCGGCGCCGCGCACCAGGGTGGCGCCGCTGGCGCAGGCCGCGGCCACGAACAGCGCCGGGAACTCGTCGATCATGTCGGCCACGTGCGCGGCCGGCACCGCGATCCCGCGCAGCGGGGCGTGCCGCACCAGCAGGTCGGCCACCGCCTCCCCGCCCTCCTCGCGCCGGTCCTGCACCCGGATGTCGGCGCCCATCGCCTGCAGCACGTGCAGCAGGCCGGTGCGGCGCGGGTTGATCCCGACCCGCCGCAGGCGCAGTTCGGAACCGGGCACCAGCGTCGCCGCGACCAGGAAGAACGCGGCCGAGGAGAAGTCGGCCGGCACCCGCACCGCGCGCGCGCGCAGCCTGGCGCCGCCGCGCACGCTCGCCATGCCGGGCGCGCATTCGACCTGGGCGCCGAAGGCGGCGAGCATGCGCTCGGTGTAGTCGCGGGTCGGGCGCGGCTCGCGGACCCGGGTCCTGCCCTCGGCGTAGAGGCCCGCGAGCAGGATCGCGGACTTGACCTGTGCGCTCGCGACATCCGTCCTGATATCAATCGCTTGCAGTGCATTATTCGCGCGGATTATCAACGGCGGCATGCCGCCCGCCGCGGCGCCCACGCGCGCACCCATCCGGGTCAGCGGCTCCACCACCCGCCGCATCGGCCGCCGCGACAGCGACTCGTCCCCGACCAGCACGCTGTCGAACGGCTGGCCCGCAAGCAGCCCGGCCAGCAGCCGCATCGCGGTGCCGGCGTTGCCGCAGTCCAGCGGCCCGTCCGGCGCCTGCAGGCCGTGCAGGCCGACGCCGTGGACCACGCGCACGCCCGGTTCCGGCGCGTCGATCCGGACCCCGAGCCTGTGCAGGATCGCGGCGGTCGCGCGGGTGTCCTCGCCCTCGAGGAAGCCCTCGATGCGGGACGTGCCTTCGGCGATCGCGGCCAGCATCAGCGCGCGGTGCGAGACCGACTTGTCGCCGGGCACCTCGATCTCGCCGCGCAGGGGGCCGCCCGGCGCGGCCAGCCAGTCGTGGCGCGGCGTCCGCGCCGCTGCGTCCCCCGGGGGTTCCGGCGCCGTGTGCGCGGGCGGCGGCGCGGTACCCGGCTCAGCCATGGCGCCGCGCGAAATCGCGCATGTAGCCGGCCAGCGCCTGCACGCCCGCCTCGGGCATGGCGTTGTAGATCGAGGCGCGCATGCCGCCCAGCGCCCGGTGGCCCTTCAGGCCGATCAGCCCGGCCTCGCGCGCGCCGTCCAGGAACGGCCGGTCGAGCCCGTCGTCGCGCAGGAAGAACGGCACGTTCATGCGCGAGCGCGCGGCCGGCGCGACCTCGTTGCGGTAGAAGCCTTCCGAGGCGTCGATCGCCTCGTACAGCAGCGCGGCCTTGCGGGCGTTGCGGCGGCCGAATTCCTCCACCCCGCCCTCGTCCAGCATCCAGCGCACGGTCAGGCCCAGCAGGTACCAGTTCCAGGTCGGCGGGGTGTTGAGCATCGAGTCCTTGGCCGCGTGCGAACGCCAGTCGAGGATGTCGGCGCGCGGCTGGCCGGCGCGTTCGAGCAGGTCGCGGCGCAGGATCACGACGGCGATGCCGACCGGGCCGAGGTTCTTCTGCGCGCCGGCGTAGATCGCACCGTAGCGCGCCACGTCCAGCGGCCGCGAGGCGATCGAGGAGCTGAAGTCGGCCACCAGCGGCACGGCGCCGACGTCCGGCGCATCCGCGAACTCGACGCCGTGGATGGTCTCGTTGGCGGTGATGTGCACATAGGCCGCATCGGCGGCCAGCGCCCAGCCGTCGCGGGCCGGAATGTCGCGGTATCCGCCGGCCTCGCCGCTGGCGGCGACGTGGGTGGCCACGTACGGCCCGGCCTGCTTGAGCGCGGTCCGGCTCCAGTGCCCGGTCAGCACGTAGTCGGCGGGCTGGCCGGGCGCGGCCAGGTTGAGCGGCAGCAGCGCCTGCTGGGTGGTGGCCCCGCCGGACAGGAACAGCACCGCGTAGTCGCCGGGAATGGAAAGCAGGGTCCGCAGGTCGGCTTCGGCGGCGGCGGCCACCTCCAGGAACTCCGGGCCGCGGTGGCTGAGCTCGACGATCGAGGCCCCGGCGTCGCGCCACTCCAGCATCTCGTCGGCGGCCCGGCGCAGCACGGGTTCGGGCAGGGTGGCCGGCCCGGCGCTGAAGTTGTAGGCACGCGACATCGACGGCTTCCTCGACTGGGGGGCGGCGGGGCAGGACCGCGGCTGGCCTGCTGGCGCTTGCCGCCGCGGTAACGCGCTGCGGTCTAGTATGCCGCAGCGGGTGCGTGGACGCCGGCGCGATGCAACTTCCCGCATCCGCCGCGGTCCGTCCTGCGTAGCCGTTCCCATGCCCATGCGACGAGGCGGACATGTCCAGCCGTGACCTGCGCGATGCGCTGGCGATCCCGTCCAGCCGGATCACCGACGAAACCGTGTACCGGGCGCGACGGCGGCTGCTGGCGGCCTTCGCCGCGGCGCCGGCGCTGTCGCTGGCCGGCTGCGCCGGGGCCGCCGACGAGCCGCCCGGACCGGTGCGCGACGCGGTCTCGCCGGCGCTGGCGCGCGCCGGCTTCGCCACCGACGAGCCGCTGACCGCCGAACGCGACGCCACCACCTACAACAACTTCTACGAGTTCGGCACCGGCAAGCAGGATCCCTCGCGCGCGGCCAGGACGCTGCGCACCTCGCCCTGGTCGGTGACGGTCGGCGGCGCATGCGCGCGTCCGGGGACGGTGGCGCTGGAGGACCTGCTGCGCGGCATCGCGGTGGAGGAACGCGTTTACCGCCTGCGCTGCGTCGAGGGCTGGTCGATGGTGATCCCGTGGCGCGGGGTGCCGCTGGCGCAGGTGCTGCGCCGGTTCGAGCCGGATTCGCGGGCGAAGTACGTCGCCTTCACCACCCTGGCCGACCCGCGGCAGATGCCCGGGATCCGTTTCCCGGCGCTGGACTGGCCCTACCGCGAGGGCCTGCGCATCGACGAGGCGATGCACCCGCTGGCCTTCCTCGCCACCGGCCTGTACGGCAAGCCGCTGCCGCAGCAGAACGGCGCGCCGCTGCGGCTGGTGGTGCCGTGGAAGTACGGCTTCAAGAGCATCAAGTCGATCGTGGCGATCGACTTCGTCGAGCGCATGCCGCCGACCAGCTGGAACATGGCGCAGCCGCGCGAGTATGGGTTCTTCTCCAACGTCAACCCGGACGTGGACCATCCGCGCTGGAGCCAGAAGACCGAGCGCCGGATCGCCGGCAGCGGCAGCAAGCTGTTCGCCGAGCGCATTCCCACCCGCCTGTTCAACGGCTACGCGCTGCAGGTGGCGCACCTGTACCAGGGCATGAACCTGCGGCGCTGGTTCTGATGGTGCGTTCCGATGGCGCGCGCGGTGCGCGCGGGTGCGTGCCGGCGGCCGCGCCGGAACCCGCCTGATGGCGCGCGCCTCCCCGCGCCTGGCCGCGGCCAAGGCCGCCGTCCACGCCGCCGCGCTGGCGCCGCTGGCGATCCTGTCGTGGCAGTTCGTCGACGTCTGGCGTACCGGCAGCGACGCCCTCGGCGCCGACCCGGTGGCCGAGATCGAACACCGGCTCGGGATCTGGGCGCTGCGGCTGCTGCTGGCCACCCTGGCGATCACCCCGCTGCGGCAGCTGACCGGGCAGCCGGTGCTGGTGCGCTTCCGGCGCATGCTCGGCCTGTACGCCTTCGCCTACGCCAGCCTGCACCTGGCCGCCTACCTGGCGCTGGACCTGCGCGGCTACTGGTCGCTGGTGTTCGAGGAGATCGCCAAGCGCCCGTACATCACCGTCGGCTTCGCCGCCTGGCTGCTGCTGGTGCCGCTGGCGGTCACCTCCACCAGCGGCTGGATCCGGCGGCTCGGGCGCAACTGGGCGCGGCTGCATAAGGCCGTGTACCTGGTGGCGGCGCTGGCGGTGCTGCACTTCTGGTGGGTGGTCAAGACCGACTGGCGCGAGCCGCTGCTGTACGCGACGATCCTCGCGCTGCTGCTGGGCTGGCGCGGGTGGCGGCGGCTGGCCGCGCTCAGGGCGGCCCGGACAGCAGCAGCGCGCTGATCGCCGCCGCGATCAGCAGCGCCGCCAGCAGCAGCCACGGCAGGCGCCGTGCTGCGCGCGCGCCGGCGGGCGGCTGCGGGGTCCCGGGCAGGCCGGGCCCGGCCTCGACTTCCTGCGGCGGCGGTGCATCCGGACGTGGCCGCGGCCGTCCCGGCCACTCGACCACGAAGCGATGGTGGTCGTCGAACACCAGCTGGTCCCCGGGCCGCAGCCAGGCGTCGCGGACCGCCTGGCCGTTGACGATGCTTTCCTGGTCAGACAACCCACGCAGCGCGACCCCGGCGCCGTCCAGTTCCAGCCGCGCGTGGCGTTCGGGGAATGCCGGATCGTCGACCCGGATGTCGCAATCGGCGCCGCGCCCGACCAGCAGCGCGCGCTCCAGGCCGAAGCAGCGGCCATGGTGCTGTCCGCCGACGCCACGCAGGACGATGCGCGGGTCGCTGCCGCCGTCGCCGGCGCGCGCCGGCGCCCGCGCCGCGGGGTCGTCGTCGGGCAGCAGCAGGATGCCGGTCCCGCCCAGCCACAGGGTGTCGCCCACCCGCAGCATCGCCATGCGCCGCACCGGACGGCCGTTGACATGCACCGGTGGAGCGCCCTCGCCCAACCGCAGCCAGGCGCCGCGGCGGTCCAGGCACAGCGCGGTCGCGCCGTCGCCGGCGAGGTTGCCGTCGGGGCCGAGCAGGTGCACGCCCGGGCCGATCCGGCGGTCGGCCTGCTCGCCATTGGGATATCGGAGTACGAGGTGTTCCACGCGCCGGCAATCTAGCACGCGGCGGGAGCGTGGACCGCGCGGGCATGCGCCGGCACAATGCGGGCATGGCCAGCATCGACATCCGCCACGCCCATGCCCTGCCCGCCGCCGGGGCGCGGGCGGCGGTCGAGGAAGTGGCGGCGAAGCTCGGCCGCAAGTTCGGCCTGCAGTACCGCTGGGAGGGCGACACCCTGCGCTTCCTGCGCCCCGGGGTCGACGGCCGGATCGAGCTGCTGCCGCGGCAGCTGCACGTCTCGGCGCGGCTGGGCCTGCTGTTCTCGGCGATGAAGGGGCCGATCGAGGCCGAGATCCGTCGCTACCTGGACGAGCGCTTCGGCAGCGGCTGAAGCGCGGCCTGGCGCCCGCCCGTCCCGACGGCCGGCGCGCGGCGGCGCCGCGCCGATCTGGCGCATGGACCGGTGGGCTGCGTACACTGCGCGCGCACGGGCGCCTGCCGCATCGGCCGGCGCGTCCCCCGCGGAGCGAATTCGATGACGTGGCTGCTGGCGTTGCTGGTGATGGTCCTGGTCGGCGCCGCCGCCACCGCCTGGCTGTGGCTGGCCGGGCGCCGCCGGTTCGAGGCCGAAGCCGGCCTGCGCGCGCTCGCCGGCATGCGCTGGCGCGAGTTCTCGCACTTCGTGGTCGATGCGATGCGCCACCGCGGCTACGACGTCGACGTCAATGCCGAGGCGCTCGAACGCGGCCAGCAGTCCGACTTCATCCTGCAGCGCGAGGGCAAGCGCTGGCTGCTGTCGTGCAAGCACGGCAGCGCCTACCGGATCGGCGCGCCGGCGGTGAAGGAACTGGTCGAAGCGATCCGCTTCAACGGCGCCGCCGGCGGACTGCTGGTCACCACCGGCCAGGTCCAGGCCGATGCCCGCGCCGCGGCGGCGCAGGCCCGGGTCGAGCTGCTGGCGGGGCCGGCGCTGTGGAACGAGATCGCGCCGCTGCTGCCCGAATCGCTGCGCGAGGAGCTTCGCCGCGGCGCCGTGGACCGCGCCCGGCGCCAGGCCGGCCTGGCCTGGGCCGGGGCGCTGGTGGTGGGGCTGGCGGTCGGCCTGCTCGCCGGCGGCGGGGCCCCGGCACCCGCCCCCGACCCGCAGCCCGCGGTTACCGCGGCCCCGGCGTCCGCACCCGCCGCGCCGGCTCCGGCCGCGGCCCCGCCCGCGCCGCAGACGGCGGCGGTCGCGCCCGCCCCGGCCGCGCTCCCGCCCGATCCGGCCGAGCAGGAAGCGCTCGACCGGGTGATGGTCGCCGAGCGCGTCTCCAGCCTGCCCGGGATCGACACCGCGGTGTGGTCGACGCGCTCGACCCTGCTGGTGCACCTGGCCGACGACGAGGTCGACCGCCTGCCCCAGGTCTGCGCGGTGCTCGAGCATTACGAGACCCTGCGCACCTCGCGCGTCCAGCTGCAGCCGCCGGCCGGCAGCAGCCGCCCGGTTCGCTTCCGCCAATGCTGGACGATGTAGCCGGCCCGGAAAGCGCAAACCCCGGCCGCGGCC
>JBKHXI010000113.1:0-3641 GCA_046566095.1 Gammaproteobacteria bacterium
ATGCGCGCGGCGAAGCGGATGCATCCGCGGCTGCCGCTGATCGTGGAGGTCGAGACCCTGGACGAGCTGCGCACCGCGCTGGACGAGGGCTGCACCCGGATCCTGGTCGACGATTTCGACGCGGCGCGGCGGCGCGAGGCGGTGCGGATCGCGCACGGCGCACCCTACGATGGCCGGATCCCGCTGGAGGTTTCCGGCGGCGTCGACCTCGCGGGGGTGCGCGCGATCGCCGCGGACGGCGTCGACTTCATCTCGATCGGCGCCCTGACCAAGCACGTGCAGGCCATCGACCTGTCGATGAAACTCGGTCCGCCGCCCGAATAAGCAGCACCCCTCGCCCCCGCAAGCATTGCTCCCTCCCCCGTGCAGCGGGGGAGGGCTGGGGTGGGGCGCGCGCCGCAGGCGCGCGGAAGCGGCGACGCCATCGGACGCACCCCCATCGCCCCCGGATCAAGTCCGGGGCAGGCTCTTCGGGCACTGTCCGGCCCTCCGGCGTAGCCTCCGGGCGCTCTTCGGCGCGCGAGCCGTGGCTCGCAAGCGCGCCTCATCGCCCCCCGCAAGCGGGGGAAGAAACAGCACGCACCGCGAACGGCTCCCTCCCCCGCGCAGCGGGGGAGGGCTGGGGTGGGGGCGCGCGCCGCAGGCGCGCGTCAGGCCTTGCGGAAGGCCAGCTGGCCGCCCTCGGCGGCGACGTGGATGGTGTCGCCGCTGGCGAATTCGCCGGCGAGGATGCGCTGCGCCAGCGGGTTCTCCAGCAGTTGCTGGATCGCGCGCTTGAGCGGGCGGGCGCCATAGACCGGATCGAAGCCGACGTTGCCGAGCAGGGCCAGCGCCGAGTCCTCCAGCTCGATCCGGATGCCGCGTTCGGCCAGCCGCCTGCCCAGGTACTGCGTCTGGATCCGCGCGATCTCGCGGATCTGGGCCTTGTCCAGCGGGTGGAACACGACGATCTCGTCGAGCCGGTTGATGAACTCCGGGCGGAAGTGCGCCTGCACCGCGCCCATCACCGCCGCCTTCATCCGGGTGTAGGCCTCGGCCGCATCGCCGGACGTGCCGCCACCCTCGCTCATCTCCTGGATCATCTGGCTGCCCAGGTTCGAGGTCATCACGATCACGGTGTTGCGGAAATCCACCGTGCGCCCCTGGCCGTCGGTCAGGCGGCCGTCGTCAAGTACCTGCAGCAGCACGTTGAACACATCCGAATGCGCCTTCTCGACCTCGTCGAGCAGGATCACGCTGTACGGCCGGCGCCGCACCGCCTCGGTGAGATAACCGCCCTCCTCGTAGCCGACGTACCCGGGCGGCGCACCGATCAGCCGCGCGACCGAGTGCTTCTCCATGAACTCGGACATGTCGATCCGGACCATCGCGTCGGACGAGTCGAACAGGAACTCGGCCAGCGCCTTGGTCAGCTCGGTCTTGCCCACGCCGGTCGGCCCCAGGAACAGGAACGACCCGCTCGGCCGGTTCGGATCGGATAGTCCCGCGCGCGAGCGCCGCACCGCGTCGGACACCGCCTTGACCGCCTCGGCCTGGCCGACCACGCGCTGCTGCAGCTGCTGCTCCATCTTCAGCAGCTTCTCGCGTTCGCCTTCGAGCATCTTCGACACCGGGATGCCGGTCCAGCGCGACACCACCTCGGCGATCTCCTCGGCGGTGACCCGGTCCTGCAGCAGGGTGAAGCCCTTCTGCTCGGCCTCCTGCGCGGACCTGAGCTCGGCCTCAAGCTTCGGGATCAGGCCGTACTGGATCTCGCTCATGCGCGCGTAGTCCTGGCGGCGCTGCGCGGCCTCCAGCTCCAGCCGGGCCTGCTCGATCTGCTCCTTGATCCGGGTCGCGCCCTGCAGGGTGGCCTTCTCCGCCTTCCACACCTCCTCCAGGTCGTTGTACTCGCGCTCGAGCACGGCGATCTCGGCCTCGAGATCCGCGAGCCGCTGCTTCGACTCGGCATCCTTCTCCTTCTTCAGCGCCTCGCGCTGGATCTTGAGCTGGATCAGCCGGCGCTCCTTGCGGTCGAGTTCCTCCGGTTTCGAGTCGATCTCCATGCGGATCCGGCTGGCGGCCTCGTCCATCAGGTCGATCGCCTTGTCCGGCAGCTGGCGGTCGGCGATGTAGCGGTGGCTGAGCGTGGCCGCGGCGACGATCGCAGGATCCGTGATCTCCACGCCGTGGTGCACCGCGTAGCGCTCCTTGAGTCCGCGCAGGATCGCGATCGTATCCTCCACGCTCGGCTCGCCGACGAACACCTTCTGGAAACGCCGCTCGAGCGCTGCGTCCTTCTCCACGTACTTGCGGTACTCGTCCAGCGTGGTCGCGCCGATGCAGTGCAGCTCGCCGCGGGCCAGCGCCGGCTTGAGCATGTTGCCCGCGTCCATGGAACCTTCCGCCTTGCCGGCGCCGACCATCGTGTGCAGCTCGTCGATGAACAGGATGATCTGGCCCTCGTTCTTCGCCAGGTCGTTGAGCACCGCCTTCAGCCGTTCCTCGAACTCGCCGCGGAACTTGGCGCCGGCGATCAGCGCGCCCATGTCCAGCGACAGCAAGCGCTTGCCGCGCAACCCTTCCGGCACCTCGTTGTTGACGATGCGCTGGGCCAGGCCCTCGACGATCGCGGTCTTGCCCACGCCCGGTTCGCCGATCAGCACCGGGTTGTTCTTGGTCCGGCGCTGCAGCACCTGCACGGTGCGGCGGATCTCCTCGTCGCGGCCGATCACCGGGTCGAGCTTGCCGGCCTCCGCGCGCGCGGTCAGGTCGATGGTGTATTTCTCCAGCGCCTGGCGCTGGTCCTCCGCGTTTTCCGATTGCACCTTCTCGCCTCCGCGCATGGCCTCGATCGCCGCCTCCAGCTTCGGTCTGGTCGCGCCGGCCGCCTTGAGCGCGCGGCCGGCCTCGCCGCCGTCGTCGAGCGCGGCCAGCAGGAACAGCTCGGAGGCGATGAAGGCGTCGCCGCGCTGCTGCGCCAGCTTGTCGGTGACGTTGAGCAGCCGCGAAAGATCGTTGCCCACGCTGATCTGCCCCGCCTGGCCCGAGACCTTCGGCAGCTTCTCCAGCACCTCCCCTAGCCGCTCGCGCAGCAGCGGCACGTTGACCCCGGCCTGCGACAGCAGCGGCCGGGTGCCGCCGCCGGGCTGGTCGAGCAGGGCCACCAGCAGGTGCGCCGGTTCGATCAGGTTGTGGTCGCGCCCGACCGCCAGCGACTGGGCGTCGGCCAGCGCCTGCTGGAAGCGCGAGGTGAGCTTGTCCATGCGCATGCGGATTCCTCGATGACTGGGCCGGCCGGGCCGGCGACAGCCTCAAGGTGCGGGCGTGAAGCGCCGATGCAAGCCGGAGGTCTGCGAAGCCGGGGGCTCGCGCCCAAGGGGCGCTCCTACGGGAGACGGCTGGCCACGGCTTCGTAGGAGCGGGCCTTGCCCGCGATGGCCGCCGGCGACGGCACGGCGCGCGGGGATCGCGCCCAAGGGCGCTCCTACGCGTGGGGCGCCGTGGGCCGGCTGCGCGGTCCGTGAACCCGACGCTAACGCGGGCCTGTTCAGAATAGGCCGCATGCCGGATTCGCACGCATTCCGCCGGCCACCGCCGCCGGCGCCCGCCGACGACTGGGCGCTGTTCCTGGACGTGGACGGCTGCCTGCTGGAGTTCGC
>JBKHXI010000114.1:0-11016 GCA_046566095.1 Gammaproteobacteria bacterium
TTCGGTGGTGTTTCGAGTGGCGGGATGGCCGCACTCGACCGGGCGCCGGCGCATCGATGATGCGGTTTCCGGCGGCCCCCCACCCCAGCCCTCCCCCGCAAGCGGGGGAGGGGGCGCATCGGCTGGCGGGGGGAGGGGGCGGATCGGCTGGATGCGGTGCGTGACTGGGGCGCAGGCACATCGCCAGGCGAATCACGGACAATAAAAAACCCGGCCGGAGCCGGGTTTTCGCGTTCGAAGCGCGGCGCGCCTCAGGCGGCCTGCTGCAGGGCCTTGATCCGGGCGGTCAGGCGGCTCTTGTGGCGGGCGGCCTTGTTCTTGTGGATCAGGCCGCGCGCGCTGTAGCGGTCGATGATCGGCTGGGCCGAGTCGAACGCGGCCTTGGCGCCCTCGGCGTCGTTCGCCTCGAGGGCCTTGAGCACCTTCTTGACGGCGGTGCGCAGCATCGAACGCTGGCTGGCGTTGCGGGCGTTGCGCACGACGGCCTGCCTGGCGCGCTTCTTGGCGGACTTGATGTTGGCCACTGCGGGAATCCTGGAAAGAGGGAACTGGTAGAGGGAAAAGGAAGCTAGTCTATTGGGATGGGGCGGGGACGGGGACGTCCGGCCCGACAAGACCGGAAATTATGGACATTTCAGCAGCTTGGGTCAAGCAGGGACGTCCCCCCGCGGGCAGGGGCGCGCAATGAGCGTCGCAGGGGGGAAGCCCCCGGAGGCAGAGCAGGGGGCGGCCGGCGGGGCCGCGGGGGCAGGCGGTCCGGCTCCGGGCGGGACCGGGGCGCCCCCGGCGCGCGGGGCCACCGGCCTGATGCGCTCGAGCACCGTGTTCAGCGCGATGACCTTCCTGTCGCGGATCGCCGGCCTGGTCCGCGACATGCTGCAGGCGCGGATCTTCGGCGTCTCGCCGATCATCGACGCCTTCGTCGTCGCCTACCGGATCCCGAATTACCTGCGCCGGATCTTCGCCGAGGGCTCGGTGCAGATGGCCTTCGTGCCGGTGTTCAACGAGCTGCGCCAGCGCGGCGACAGGGAGGCGCTCAAGGACTTCCTCGACCACATGGCCGGCGCGCTGTGCGCGGTGGTGCTGGTGGTGGTCGCGGTCGGCATGCTGGCCTCGCCCTGGCTGGCGGTGCTGTTCACGCCCGGCTCGCTGGACCAGCCGGAGAAGATGGCCGCGACCGCGCTGATGCTGCGGATCACCTTCCCCTACCTGCTGTTCATCTCGCTGATGGCGCTGGCCGCCTCGGTGCTCAACAGCTTCGGGCGTTTCGCGCTGCCGGCGGTGACGCCGGTACTGCACAACCTGACCGTGATCGCGGCGATGTTCTGGCTGGCGCCGCTGCTGGAGGTGCCGCCGGTGGCCCTGGCCTGGGGGGTGCTGGCGGCCGGCGTGGTGCAGCTGGCGGTGCTGTGGCCGTCGCTGGGGCGGCTGGGCCTGCGCCCGCGCTTCAAGGCCGGGTTCCGGCATCCGCAGGTGCGCAGGGTGGGGCGGCTGATGCTGCCGACCCTGTTCTCCTCGTCGGTCGCGCAGCTCAACCTGCTGGTCGGCACGGTGTTCGCCTCACTGCTGGTCGACGGCAGCCAGACCTGGCTGTACCTGTCCGACCGGCTGGTGGAGTTCCCGCTGGGGATGTTCGGGGTCGCGCTCGGCACGGTGATCCTGCCGCACCTGTCGCGGCGCCACGCCGACGCCGACACCGCGGGCTACTCGCACACACTCGACTGGGCGATGCGCATGGCCCTGCTGATCGGGGTGCCGGCGGCGCTGGGCCTGGCGCTGCTGGCCGAGCCGCTGACCGCGACCATCTACCAGTACGGCCGCTTCACCGCGTTCGACACCCGCATGGCCGCGATCAGCCTGTCGGCGATGGCGGTCGGCGTGCCGGCCTTCATGCTCAGCAAGGTGCTGCTGCCGGCGTTCTACGCCCGCCAGGACACGAAGACGCCGATGCGCGCGGCGATCTGGACGGTGGCGGCGAACGTGGTGCTGACGGTCGCCATCACCACCCCGCTGTGGCTGCGCGGCGTGGAAGGCGCGCATGGCGGCATCGCCCTGGCCACCGCGCTGGCGGGGATCTTCCATGTCTGGCTGCTGCGCCGCTACGTGCGCCGCGCGGGCCTGCACCGGGCCGAGCCCGGCTGGATGGTGTTCGCCATGCGGATGCTGGCGGCCTGCGCGGTCATGGCCGCGGTGGTGCTGGCGGTGCGGGTCTGGATCGGCGACTGGGACGCGCTCGGCGGGCTTGCGCGGGTGGGGTGGCTGCTGGCCGCGGTCGCCGCCGGCGGGGTGAGCTACCTGGCCGCGCTGGTCCTGTTCGGCCTGCGGCCGCGGCATCTGCGCGACTATTGATGATCCGGCGCGCAAGGCCTCCCGCGCGGCCACAGCGGGACGAGCATGTCCGTCTCGAAGAAATAACGCCGACCGATCCGCCCGAACGGCAGCCGTCGAGCCGGACCGGTTTGCATGGTCAATCCGATCTTCGAGACGTCATTGCCTGTCCAGGAGCCATAGCATGCCGGGTGCGGCCTGCCCCCGGCAGCCGCGCAAACGGCAGGTGGCGCGCATGATGCCGCGCGTGGCCCATCGCTTCGCCAGCAAGTCGTTGCGGATCACGACCGAATGCCGCACCCCAGTCAGGCCACTGCCCTCCTGCTCCGCCGCGAGCCGGACCGGCTCGAGAGACACGACCAGGCGATGCGCGCGCCCGGAGAGGCGTGCCTGCATCCGTACATCCAGTCGCGCATCGGGGCCGCAGCCGACCCAGGCGAAGCGGTTCGCCTCATTGCGGCCACCGTCGCGTTCGACAGCCCCGGCCAGCGCGTAGACATCGCCCGCTGCGGCGCAATCGGCCGTCAGCCGGATGTCCGCCAGCTTCGGCGTGCCAGCCGGCAGCGGATAGCTCAACTGTACCCTGCGTTCGCCAGCCTGCACCGCACCCCCCGGCAGCGTCGCTTGTCCCAGCTCGAGCATTCGCACGTCTCCGACGCGCGCCACTTCCTCGAAGCCGCGTCCGCGAAGCACCTCGGTGAGCGCCTCGTCCAGCCTGTCCTGTCTGGCCACGACATGCGAAGCGCCGGACAGGTCGAGAATCCTCTCCCAGGACTCGACCGTCCCGAACAGCGATGGCGCGATGTCGGAGTCGTACCAGTTGGCGGCCATCGCCCTGCCGGGCAGGAGCGCCAAGGGCGTCGCGCCATCGATGAACAGCACCCGATCTGCAGGCCCCAGGCGCGCGGCCTGCTGCTCGACCAGCAGCCTGTGCGGCGCAAATTGCCTGAGCACCGCCTCGCGTCCTTCCCGCGCCAGGACCCTGATCGCTCCGCCGCTGACCATCCAGCTTGCCGCCGGCAGAAACAGCATCTGCAGGATTGCCAGCGAGAAAGCCAGCAAACGCGTCCAGGACAGAGTGCCGGGAGCCCCTGCCAACGCAGTCAATGCGGCCGGAATCAGCAGCGGCATCCCAGGATGCAGGTAGCGCAGGTACTGGATCAGGACCAGCATCGTCCCCACCCCGGCCAGACCGCAGAGCGCGACCGCCCGGCTGCGCGGGTCGACGAGTGCCAACAGAAAGCCGCCCGCCAGCCCGACCAGCACGAACCCGGCGGCTCCGTCGAAGCCCTCGAAATAAGCCGAGGTCTGGAAGGTCAGTCGCCAGGGCAGATCCCAGCCAAGCCCGGTCGCCCAGGTCAGGTCCCGGAAGTTCTCCTGGGCGAAGAAATCCGAACCGAATACGCCGTTGAACAAGGGCAGTACTGGGTTCCCGGTCAGCAGCCAAGCGTAGGCATAGCTCGAGCCGCCGGCCAGTACGCCGATCGCCAGCCCCGTGGGCAGGGCTGCCCACGGCAACGCGCCGCGCCAGCGCAGCAGCAGCCACACGCCCAGCGGGGCGATGAACACGATGTTGCTCGCCTTGAGCGCCAGAGCGAAACCGGCCAGCAGCGCCACCCGGTGCAGGGTGCCCGCATCCGGATCGTTCGGCGCCCGTTTCACGCAGAGCGCAAGGGCAGCGACCATCATCGCCGTCGGTAGCTCGGTCTGCATGCCCGCCGTCAGGGCGCCGGTCATCGGCAGGCTCGCGTAGACCGACGCCGACCACCACGCCACCGACACGCCGGCTCCCATCGCCCGCGCCAACTGCCAGACCAGGGCACAGGTGACGGCCACGAAGACGGCATTTACCGGGCCGTGCGCCTCGGCGCCTGCGATCAGGGCCGGAACGGTATGCAGCACGTCGCCGGCCCAGGGAGCCAGCGCCCACACCTGCGTGCGCGCGTCGAGGCGCGCCAGGCCGAATTCCGACAGCTGTTTCCACAGCCCCAGATGCAGGGCGAGGTCGTCCGACATCATGGCCGGCAGCCAGCCCGGCATGGTCGCCACCACCAGCAGCACCATGAATGCGGTCGCCGCAAACGGCGCTTCGCGTCCCTGTGCGTCCAGGCCATGCCGGACCTTGCGCAGGATCGCGAGGATCGCCACGCGCCGCCACACGACGATGCCGAGCAGTACCAGGCAATAGAGCCAGGGCGAATGCACGGGGAAGGGAAGCAGCCAGCCGAGCGTGGCTGCAATCAGTGCGGCCCCCAGCACGAATTCGATCGCCCCGGACGACGTCTCCTCTCGCGTCAGCAACGAGCCCAGGCCGACGGCAGCCAGTACCAGCAGGGACGTCGCGAACACCGCCGGCACGCCCGCGAAAACCATCAGGGCGACGACGGCCGCGCCCGGCATCCACGGCACCGCGCGCCCGCGCAACAGCCACATGGCGATGCCGCCGCATACGGCCAGCAACAGCGCGATCGCGCCCAGTTCGACGAAACGCTCCGCGGCAAGCCGTTGCCAGGGCCGATGCAGCGACAGACCGAACGCAACCAGGCCGAGACCCAACAGGGAAAAACACCACCGCGGAATTCTCGATAACTCCATTTATCCGGCTCCCCTCAGCGAGCGCTTGCCATCGGCCACGGTTGCGGAGCCACACGAGAAGTATATTCGAGCCCGAATCCTCCGATACGCACGGCGCCCACGCAGCTCCACCCCCGCCGCTAGGATCGCAGGCATGGACCGGAGCCTGAGCATCGCCTTCCTCAGCAACATCTGCAGCGCCGGCGACACCTGTCCCCAATGGAGGCGATACAGTGGAAAACCGCCGGCTGTGCCCGTCGCCGGTCGGCGTATCCGGAGGTGCGCAGGGTCGGGCAGCTGGCGAATGGCCGGGAAGGGCGAATCGCACACGGGGTGCCGGCGTGGCGCCTGTGCGCGGGCCGCCGTGGGGCGGCCGCTATACTTTCCGGCCCGCCCGACCCGCAGGTCCGCATCGCGGACCGGCCGAGCCCGCCTGCCTTGAGCCCCGAGCCCCGACATCCGCCCTGCACGCTGTTCCGTGATGTCGACGGCGCGCGGCTGTGCGCGGACGGCAGCGCGGTGTGCATCGGCGCCTTCGATGGCCTGCACCTGGGCCACCAGGCCCTGGTCGCCGGGACCGTGGCCCGCGCCCGCGCGCTGGGCCTGCCGGCGGTGGCGGTCACCTTCGAGCCCTTGCCGCGCGAGTTCTTCGCCCCGGCCGATCCGCCGCCGCGGCTGACCCTGGCGCGCACCCGGGTCGAGCTGCTGCACGGCCTGGGCATCGACCTGGTCGGGCTGCTGCGCTTCGACGCCGGCCTGGCGGCGATGTCGGCCGAGGCCTTCGTGCGCAGGCTGCTGGTCGGGCGCCTGGGGGCGCGCTCGGTCCGGGTCGGGCCCGGGTTCCGCTTCGGCCACCGCCGCGCGGGCGACCTCGCGCTGCTGCAGTCGATGGGTCGCGACCTCGGCGCGGACGGCTTCGAAGCCGAGGCGATCGCCCCGGTGCTGCTCGACGGCGAACGCGTCTCCAGCACCCGGGTCCGGTCCGCGCTCGCCGCCGGCGACTTCGCCGCGGCGGCGCGGCTGCTGGGCCGGCCGTACGCGATCGCCGGCACCGTGGTGCACGGCCGCCGGCTCGGCCGCAGCCTCGGCTATCCCACCGCCAACCTGCGCCTCGGCGGCCGCACGCCGCCGCTGCGCGGGATCTTCGCCACCCGGGTGCACGGCGTGGGCGCCGCGCCGATGCCCTCGGTGTCCAGCCTCGGCACCCGCCCCACCGTCGACGGCGGCGAACTGCTGCTGGAAGCCCATCTGTTCGATTTCGACGGCGATCTGTACGGTCGCAGGATCACGGTCGAATTCGTCGATAAGCTGCGCGACGAAGCAAGGTTCGACGACCTGCCATCGCTGGTGGCGCAGATGGACCGCGACGCCGCCCGCGCGCGCGCCGTGCTGGCCGCGGCCCCGGCCAGCGACGATCTCCCCTTCCCGCAACGAGCGAGCGCGTGAGCCAGGACCAGAACAACCCGAACAACCCCTACCGGGCCACGATCCAGCTGCCGGCCACGGATTTCCCGATGCGCGGCGACCTGCCCAGGCGCGAGCCGCAGGCGCTCGCGCGCTGGGAGGCGGAGGGGCTGTACGCGCGCATCCGCGAACACGCCGCCGGCCGCCCGAAGTTCGTGCTGCACGACGGCCCGCCCTATGCGAATGGATCCATCCACATCGGCCACGCGGTCAACAAGGTGCTCAAGGACATCGTGGTCCGCTCGAAGCTGATGGCCGGCTTCGACGCGCCCTACGTGCCCGGCTGGGACTGCCACGGCCTGCCGATCGAGCACGCGGTGGAGAAGAAGTACGGAAAAGTCGGGGTCAAGCTCGACGCCGCGCAGTTCCGCGCCAAGTGCCGCGAGTACGCCGGCGAGCAGATCGAGGCCCAGCGCCGCGACTTCAAGCGCCTGGGCGTGATCGGCGACTGGGACAACCCCTACCGCTCGATGGACTTCCGCTACGAGGCCGACATCGTCCGCGCGCTGGCGAAGATCGTCGAGCGCGGGCACCTGGCGCGCGGGGTCAAGCCGGTGCACTGGTGCTTCGACTGCGGCTCGGCGCTGGCCGAGGCCGAGATCGAGTACGCCGACAAGCGCTCGCCCACGGTCGACGTCGCCTACCCGGCGCGCGACCCGGCCGCGCTCGCGGCAGCGTTCGAGTCGGTGCTGCCCGAAGGTGTGGAAGTGGCGGTGCCGATCTGGACCACCACGCCGTGGACGCTGCCGGCAAGCCTGGCGGTCGCGCTCGGCGCCGACCTGGAATACCTGCTGGTCGAGGGGCCCGCGCGCGACGGCGGGCGCCGCTGGCTGGTGCTGGCGGCGGACCTGGCCGCGCAGGCGCTGGCGCGCTACGGCGTCGGCGAGGTCGTGGTCCATGGCCGCGCCACCGGCGCCGAGCTGGAGGGCCTGCTGCTCGAGCACCCGTTCCGCGCATCGGACGGGGCGTGGGCGCGCGAGATCCCGCTGGTCCTGGGCGAACATGTCTCGGCGGAGGAGGGCACCGGCACCGTCCACACCGCGCCCGGCCACGGCCAGGAGGACTTCGTCGCCGGCCAGCGCTACGGCCTGCTGGACAAATACCAGGCCGGCGAGATCAACCCGGTCGACGCGCGCGGTGCCTACCTGCCGTCGACGCCCGCCATCGGCGAGACCGTCATCGCCGGGGTCCACATCTGGAAGGCCAACCCGCTGATCGTCGAGGCGCTACGCGCCAACGGCAACCTGCTCGCGCACGCCGAACTCGGCCACAGCTACCCGCACTGCTGGCGGCACAAGACCCCGGTCGCGTTCCGGGCCACACCGCAGTGGTTCATCTCGATGGAGAAGGCCGGCCTGCGCCGCGACGCGCTGGCGGCGATCGACGGCGCGCGCTTCGTGCCCGACTGGGGCCAGGCCCGCATCCGCGGCATGGTCGACGGGCGCCCGGACTGGACCATCTCGCGCCAGCGCTTCTGGGGCGTGCCGCTGTGCCTGTTCGTCGACCGCGAGAGCGGCGAGCCGCATCCGCGCACGCCCGAGCTGATGCGCGAGGTCGCCGAGCGGATCGAGCGCGAGGGCGCCGACGCCTGGTACGCGCTGGAACCGGCCGACGTGCTGGGCGACGCCGCCGCGCGCTACGACAAGGTGCCCGACATCCTCGACGTCTGGTTCGATTCGGGCGTGACCCACTTCTGCGTGCTCGAGCAGCGCGCGGAAGACGGCCTGCGCAAGCCCGCCGACCTGTACCTGGAGGGCTCCGACCAGCACCGCGGCTGGTTCCAGTCCTCGCTGCTGACCGGGGTGGCGATGGACGGCGCCGCGCCCTACCGGCAGGTCCTGACCCACGGCTTCGCGGTCGACGCCCACGGCAAGAAGATGTCCAAGTCGCTGGGCAACGTGGTCGAGCCGCAGAAGGTGATCGACGCGATGGGCGCCGACGTGCTGCGGCTGTGGATCGCCGCCACCGACTACCGCCAGGAGATGTCGGTCTCCGACGAGATCCTCAAGCGCAGTTCCGACGGCTACCGCCGGATCCGCAACACCGCGCGCTTCCTGCTGGGCAACCTGCACGGCTTCGACCCGCGCACGCAGCTGGTGGCGGGCGAGGACATGGTCGCGCTCGACCGCTGGATCGTGCACCGCGCCCACGGCCTGCAGCGGCGCATCGCCGATGCCTACGACCGCTACGACTTCGCCGAGGTGGTGCACGCGCTCGGCAACTTCTGCAGCGTCGACCTCGGCGCGCTCTACCTGGACGTGACCAAGGACCGGCTGTACACGATGCCGGAGGATTCGCGTGGCCGTCGCAGCGCGCAGACCGCGATGTACCACGTGGCCGAGGCCTTCGCGCGCTGGATCGCGCCGATCCTGGCCTTCACCGCCGACGAGCTGTGGGCGCACCTGCCGCCGCCGGCGCGCGGCGAACGCGAAGGCAACGTGCTGCTGGCGACCTGGTACCAGGGCCTGTCCGCGCTGCCGGACGACGCACCGCTGGCCGCCGCCGATTTCGAACGGCTGCTGGCGCTGCGCGACCGGGTCGCCAAGGTGCTCGAGCCGATGCGCGCCGGCGGGGAGATCGGCGCCGCGCTGGAAGCCGAGATCGTGCTGGGCTGCGGGGTAGCCGACCAGAACTGGCTGGCGCCGCTGGCCGAGGAGCTGCGGTTCCTGTTCATCAGCGGCGACGTCGCGCTCGAGGCCCTGCCCGGCGCCGGCGAGATCCAGGTGCGCGCATTCGCCACCGCCAAGCCCAAGTGCGTGCGCTGCTGGCACCACCGCGCCGACGTCGGCAGCGTTCAGGCGCATCCGCAGCTGTGCGCGCGCTGCGTCGGCAACATCGAGGGCCGGCAGGAGGCCCGCCGATGGTTCTGACCATGCCGATGCCCGCCGCCCCTCGGGCGCGACTCCGCAACGCCCGGGTTCGCGGCGCAAGCCGTCGCGGGCAAGGGAATGCCGCGCCTCCCGTAGGAGCGCCCCTTGGGCGCGATCCCGCGGACTGTCGGCTCCCCGATCGCGGGCAAGGCCCGCTACTACGGGCGTGAGGCTCGCATGACATCCCATCCCAAGCCCAACGCCCTGTCCTGGCTGGCGCTCTCGGTCGTGGTGGTCGTGCTCGACCAGCTGACCAAGCTCTGGGTGCTGACCTCGCTGCCCGAGTACACCGCGATCCCGGTGATCGACGGTTTCTGGAACTGGTACCGCACCTACAACACCGGCGCGGCCTTCAGCTTCCTGGCCGACGCCGGCGGCTGGCAGCACTGGTTCTTCATCGGCATCGGCCTGGTCATCTGCGCGGTGCTGGTGGTCTGGCTGGCGCGCACCCCGCGCCACGACTGGCGCACCGCGCTGCCGTTCGCGCTGGTGATCGGCGGCGCGGTCGGCAACCTGATCGACCGCTTCGTGCATGGCCATGTGGTCGACTTCATCCAGTGGTACTGGCGCGACTGGTACTGGCCGGCCTTCAACATCGCCGACGCCGCCATCGTCGTCGGCGCCATCGGCATCGCCGTGTTCGGCCTGGTCCAGGGCAGGTCCGCCGCCAGCAGCCGCCCGCGCTGACCCCCCCGCGCCCTCCCCGAAGCCTGTAGGAGCTGCGTAAGCTGCGACCAGCCGCGCGGCCATCGGAGGCTGGGCCTCGGGTCGCGGGGTCGCAGCGGCGGGATCTGGTCGTTGCGGGGTGCGGGTGCGGGGACGATGGGGGCAGCGAGGCGTAGAATTGCCGCCCATGGACGTCCTGCTCGCCAATCCCCGCGGCTTCTGCGCCGGGGTCGACCGCGCCATCGAGATCGTCAAGCGCGCGCTGGAGACCCTCGGCGCGCCGATCTACGTGCGCCATGAAGTGGTGCACAACCGCTTCGTGGTCGAGGACCTGCGCCGCCGCGGGGCGGTGTTCGTTGAGGAACTGCACGAGGTGCCCGACGGCGCCACCGTGATCTTCTCCGCCCACGGCGTCTCGCAGGCGGTCCGTGCGGAGGCCGGGCGCCGCGGCCTGAAGGTGTTCGACGCCACCTGCCCGCTGGTGACCAAGGTCCACCTGGAAGTCGCGCGCCAGTGCCGCGCCGGCCGCGACATGGTGCTGATCGGCCATGCCGGCCATCCCGAGGTCGAGGGCACGATGGGCCAGTGGAATGCGCAGGCCGGCGGCGGCGAAATCCACCTGGTCGAAGGCATCGAAGACGTGGCCGGGCTGCAGCTGGCGCAACCGGACAACTGCGCCTACACCACCCAGACCACGCTCTCGGTCGACGACACCCGGCAGATCATCGACGCGCTGAAGGCGCGCTTCCCGGCGATCCAGGGCCCGAAGAACGACGACATCTGCTACGCCACCCAGAACCGCCAGGACGCGGTGCGCGAACTTGCGCGCGACTGCGACCTGGTGCTGGTGGTCGGCTCGCCGAACAGCTCCAACTCCAACCGCCTGCGCGAGCTGGCCGAGCGCGAGGGAGTCGAGGCCCATCTCATCGACGGCGCCGACGAGATCGATCCGGCCTGGGTCGCCGGCCGCCGCTGCATCGGCGTCACCGCCGGCGCCTCGGCCCCGGACGTGCTGGTGCGCGGCGTGCTCGACCGCCTGCAGGCCCTGGGCGGCGCACCGGCGCGCGAGCTGCGCGGCGAACCGGAGAACATGGTCTTCGCCCTGCCCAGGGAA
>JBKHXI010000115.1:0-6141 GCA_046566095.1 Gammaproteobacteria bacterium
CTGCGTGAAGCCGGCGACAACCGTCCCGGCGCTTGCGCGCCCGCCGGGCGCGCCCCACATTATGCCGATGGAATCCCTGCTGGTGCTGATGGTCGCGGGTGCGACGGCGTTCTCATTCTGGAACGCCGGCCGTGCCGCCAACGAGCTCGCGGTGGCGCTGGGCCGCGACGCCTGCCGCGCCGCGGGGGTGCAGCTGCTCGACCAGACCGTGCATGCCAGCGGCCTGCGGCTGCGCAGGCGCGACGACGGCAGGCTCGGCGTGGAGCGCAGCTTCCGCTTCGAGTACTCGCACGACGGCAGCGACCGGCATGTCGGCCGGCTGGTGCTGGCCGGCGGCCGGCTGGTCGGCTTCAGCGGCCCGCTGCGGGCGCAGGCCGGCGCGGCCGCGCCGGCGGAACGGCCGGCTTGGCCGCGGGGCTGAGGGCCGGGCGCGCCACGATGCGGCCGCGCGCCGGTCGCGGGCAAGGCCCGCTTCTGCGAAGGGCACGGCTTGCCGCGCGGGAGTGGCCCTTGGGGGCGATGCGCGCGCGGGCTCCGGGAGCCGTCGCCGGGATCGCGGGCAAGGCCCGCTCCTACGTGCGACGGGCGGTCGGCGTTCGGACGTGGCGGGGCCACGGTGCGACGGTGCCGGCTACTTGACCACCCGCAGGTGGCTGCGCCGCGGTGCGCCGTCGTCCGGCGCGGCCGGCGGCGGCTCCGGCTCGCCGCCGGGCTGCGGCTGCGCGTCCTCGGGCAGGGCCATGCCCTGCCCGGTCTCGCGGGCGTAGATCGCCAGCACCGCCTGCACCGGCACCAGCACCGGGTGGCTGACGCCGCCGAAGCGGGCGGTGAAGCTGACCGCGTCGTTGTCGATGCGCAGCTGGGCCACGGCGCGGGCGGCGATGTTCAGCACCACCCGGCCCTCGTGCACGGCCTGCGGCGGGACCCGCACGCCCGGCGCGCTGGCGTCGACCAGCAGGTGCGGGGTCATGCCGTTGTCGGTGATCCAGTCGTTGAGCGCGCGCAGTAGGTAGGGGCGGTGGCTGCTCATGGACGGGGAGGCGGCATCGCTCATGGCGCAAGTGTAGCGAGCGGGCGGGCGGGATGCGCCCCCGCCGCGGGGCGGGTCCGGCCGGCGCCTTGCCGACGGAAGCCGCGCTCCTGCGTAGGAGCGGGCCTTGCCCGCGATCCCGGCGACGGCTCCGGGAGCCAGCACGGGCATCGCGCCCAAGGGGCGCTCCTACGTAAGCCGGACGGGCCTGGGCGCGCGGACGCGCGATGCGGGCGCCGGGGAGCGGCTCAGGCCGGCAGCTCGGCCAGCTTGCGCTCCTCGTCGGTCAGGCTGCGGGCGAAGCCGGGGCTGCGGAAGATGCGGTTGCCGTAGTCCTCGATCGCCTTGCCGTCCCGCGGCAGCGGGATCTCCAGCGCCTGCAGGCGCCAGACGATCGGCGCCATCGCGCAGTCGGCCAGGCTCATCTCGGAATTGAGGAAGAACTTGCTGGCCTTGAACAGCGGCACCGAGGCGGTCAGCAGTTCCTTCAGGCGCTTGCGGCCGGCGTCGGCCTGGGCCTTGTTGCCCAGCTGGATGGCCTGCACCTGCGGCACCCAGTCGTGCTCCAGGCGCAGCATCGCCAGGCGCAGGCGCGCGCGCGAGAGCGGGTCGACCGGCATCAGCGGCGGGTGCGGGTAGCGCTCGTCGAGGTATTCGCTGACCACCGAGGCCGCGTACAGCACCAGCTCGCGCTCGACCAGGGTCGGCACCGAGTGGTAGGGGTTGAGGTCGATCAGGTCCTCGGGCGGGTTCTGCGGATCGACCGGGATCAGGTCGTAGGTCACGCCCTTGGCGGCCAGCACCAGCCGGACCCGGTGGCACAGGACGCAGTCGTTGGCGGAAAACAGTGTCAGGGCGTTACGCATGCGTGCACTCGTGGCCATCATCGACCTCTCCCCGCGACCGGAATCCGCCGGCCGCCAGACGCCGGCCTGCACGTCGCAGGCGGTCGTCCCGGTCCCCGAGGCTGGCGCTCCCGCATCCGCCCGCCGGGCGGAGGACGGGCGCGGCGCTAGTGCACGTCCTTCCAGTACTCCCGCTTCAGGAGCCAGGCCAGGAACGTGAACAACGCCAGGAACAGGATCGCCCATACGCCGATTCCCTGGCGCTTGAGCGCGGCCGGTTCGCCGGCGTACTCGAGGAAAGCTGTGATGTCGCGGACCGCCTGGTCGAACTGCGCGGGCTGCATGGAGCCGCCCTCGGCGACCGTGAGGCGTTCGACCGGGCGTTCGCCGGCGGCGTCGGGCGCGCCGTACTCGGCGCGCTGCAGGCCCTGCATCTCCCACAGGGGATTGGGCATCGACACGTTCGGGAACACGGTGTTGTTCCAGCCCAGCGGGCGGGTCTCGTCCAGGTAGAACGACTTGAGGTAGGTGTAGATCCAGTCGCTGCCGCGCACCCGCGAGATCAGGCTCAGGTCCGGCGGCGCCTGCCCGAACCAGTCCACGGCATCCTCGTCGCGCAGGCTGGTCAGCACGTGCTCGCCGAACTTGGCGTCGGTGAACACCAGGTTCTCCATCACCTGCTGCTCGGTCAGGCCGAGGTCGTCGGCGATGCGCGAATAGCGCAGGTACTTGAGCGAGTGGCAGGCCGAGCAGTAGTTCATGTACAGCGCCGCGCCGCGCTGCAGCGAGGCCCGGTCGCCCAGGTCCACGCCCGCCTGCTCCAGGTTGCCGCCGCCGGCGGCCAGCGCCGATGCCGATACCAGCATGCCGGCCACCAGGGCGAACAGGCGCTGCACCGCGCCGGAACGATGGGTCTTCACCGATCCCGGCTCCCCGATCCCGAATCCCGGCTTGTCAGTCATGCGTCGTCACCCGTTCCGGCACCGGTTTGGTCTTGTCGAACTTCGTCCACAGCGGCATGGTGATGAAGAAGGCGAAGTAGAGGAAGGTCAGCACCCGGCCGATCCAGGTCTCGACCGGGTCGGTGCCCGGGCCGGCGCCGATCTTGCCCAGCCAGATGAAGCTGACGGCGAACACGCCCAGCGCGACCTTCGACAGCAGGCCGCGGTAGCGGTAGGACCGCACCTTCGCCCGGTCCAGCCAGGGCACGAAGAACAGGATGGCGATCGCGCCGAACATCACGATCACGCCCAGCAGCTTGTCGGGCACCACCCGTAGCATCGCGTAGTACGGGGTGTAGTACCAGACCGGCTTGATGTGCTCGGGGGTCACCAGCCGGTTGGCCTCGGTGAAGTTGTCGTGCTCGAGGAACCAGCCGCCCGCCGCGGGCGTGAAGAAGATGATGAAGGCGGCGATGATCAGGAAGAAGCCCACCCCCACCAGATCCTTGACCGTGTAGTACGGGTGGAACGGGATGCCGTCGGCCGGCGCGGTCGGCGACCAGCGGTTGCCCTTCGGGCCCTTCTTGATCTCCACGCCGTCGGGGTTGTTGGAGCCGACCTCGTGCAGCGCGCCCAGGTGCAGCACCACCAGCAGCAGCAGCACCAGCGGCAGCGCGATCACGTGCAGGGCGAAGAAGCGGTTGAGGGTGGCGTCGCCGGGCAGGTAGTCGCCCATGATCCACTCGACCAGGCCGTTGCCGACTACCGGGATCGCGCCGAACAGCGAGATGATCACCTTCGCGCCCCAGAACGACATCTGGCCCCAGGGCAGCACGTAGCCCATGAAGGCCTCGGCCATCAGCACCAGGTAGATCAGCATGCCGAGGATCCAGACCAGCTCGCGCGGCTTCTGGTAGCTGCCGTACATCAGCCCGCGGAACATGTGCAGGTAGACCACGACGAAGAACAGCGAGGCGCCGGTGGAGTGCATGTACCGGATCAGCCAGCCCCACTGCACGTCGCGCATGATGTACTCGACCGAGGCGAAGGCCTCGGCCGCGCTCGGCTTGAAGTGCATCGTCAGGAAGATGCCGGTCACGATCTGGTTGACCAGCACCAGCAGCGCCAGCGAACCGAAGTAGTACATGACGTTGAAGTTCTTCGGCGCGTAGTACTCGGTCATGTGCTTGCGGTACGCCGGCATCATGCCCGGCGCGCGCTCGTTGACCCAGTCGGCGACGTTGCCGGCGGTACGGGTGAGGATGTTGGCCATGGCTTACGCGGCCCCCTGCTGCGGGTCGACGCCGATCACGATGGTGCTGTCGCCTTCGTAGTGGTGCGGCGGGACGACCAGGTTGGTCGGCGCCGGCACGCCCTGGTAGACGCGCCCGGCCATGTCGAACTTGGACTTGTGGCAGGGGCAGAAGAAGCCGCCCTTCCAGTCGGGGTCGAACGGCTGTGGCCGGATCTCGGCCTTGAGCTCGGGCGCGCAGCCCAGGTGGGTGCACAGGCCCACCAGCACCAGCACCTCCGGACGGATCGAGCGGGTGAGGTTGCTGGCGTACTCGGGCTGCTGGTCGGGGTTCTGCGACAGCGGGTCGCGCAGCTGGTCGTTGAGGGTAGGCAGGGCCTGCAGCACCTCGGGCGAGCGGCGCACGATCCAGATCGGCTGGCCGCGCCATTCCACGATCAGGCGCTGGCCCTCGCCCAGGGCGCTGATGTCGGCGCTGACCGGCGCGCCGGCGAGCTTGGCGCGCTCGCTCGGGTTCCAGGACTTGATGAAGGGCACCGCCACGAAGCCCGCGCCGACCGCGCCGACGACGGCGGTGGTGGCGGTCAGGAACCGGCGGCGGCCGGTGTTCACGGGCTCGTGGCCCTGGGCAGGCGCCCCGCCATGGGCGGGAGGGTTGACCCCTTCGATGGCCATCCGGCACTCCGAAATACGCTGATATTCGAACTGGAGCAGGCAGCCCGCCACCGCGCGCAGCGCAGGCAAGCCATAAAGACGGGAAGTGTAACGGAAGCGTGAATCGGCCGACAATCCATCGGCCGCCGGCCGGGCCGCAGACGCGGCCCGCCGGGCCCCTCAGCGCGCGGCCAGGGCCCCGCGGTAGCGGTCGGCCAGCACCCCGACGCGCTGGACGTAGCGCTGGGTTTCCTTGTAGGGCGGCACGCCCTTGTACCGGTCGACCGCGCCCTCCCCGGCGTTGTAGCCGGCCGCGGCCAGGGTCAGGTTGCCGTCGAAGCGCTTGAGCAGCCAGGACAGGTACTTCACCCCGCCGCGGATGTTCTGCACCGGGTCGAAGGGGTTGCCGACGCCGAACCGCTGCGCGGTGGCCGGCATCAGCTGCATCAGGCCCTGGGCGCCGACCCGCGACAGCGCGTTCGGGTTGAACGCGGACTCGGCATGGATGATGGCGCGCACGATCGCCTCGTCGACCCCGTACTCGCGCGCGGCGGCGCGCACTTCCGCCTCGTAGGCGGCCGTGTTCAGGCGCACGCTGCCGAAGTTCACGCCCGGGTTGGGGGCGCAGGCGTAGCAGGTTTCCAGGAAGCTGTAGCGGATGGTGCGCATCGCGGTCGCGCCGGACGCGCCGGCGGGCCGCTTGCTGCTGTAGTGGCGCACGCCGTCCTTGATGTAGGAATAGACCTGCCCTTCGACCAGCCGCGGGGCCTGGTAGGGCCTGGCGGGCGCGCTGGCGGCGGCCGGCACCGAGGCCGAGGCCGGCGAGCCGCTGGCGGTGCTGGGCGGGGTGGCGCTGCCGGCGGCCTTGGGCGCCGGCCTGGCGGCCGGGGCGCTGCGGTAGGAACTGACCGCGGTGCAGCGCGCGCCCTTGAGCTTGCTGCTGGAATAGCTGCGTACCCCGTCCGCGCCCTCGCAGCGGTAGACCGTGCCCGCGGCGGCGGGCGCCGCGAGGGCGGCGCCGGCGAGCAGGGCCGCGAAGGCCAGGAAGTGGGGTCCCCCTTTCATCGGTCCAGTGTTCCCGATTTCACGGCCTATTGACAAGTCCGCAAGCTGAACGTAGGGGCCCTGCGGCCCCCGATGATTCCCGGAAACGGGAACTCCGTACACTATGCGAACATCTTCACACCCCATCCGGGCCCGGATTCAGCGCCGCGCCCCCGGAGCACCGCCATGACCGCAGCCACCGGCGCCGCGCGCGCGCCCGCACCCACCACCGCAGCCGGCCGGCGCGCCGGCACCGCGCCGGCGCGCGGCAAGCTCTTCATCCAGACCCACGGCTGCCAGATGAACGAGTACGACTCGGCGCGGATGGCCGACCTGCTGGCCGCGGCCGAGGGCCTGGAGCTGACCGACGACGCC
>JBKHXI010000116.1:0-4293 GCA_046566095.1 Gammaproteobacteria bacterium
TGGCCTTGGCGCTGGCGCTGGCGGCCTGGTCGCCGGCCCGCGCCGCGCCGGGCTGCGGCGCGCTGCCGGGCAGCTCGATCGCCGCCCGGATCGCGACGGTGGCCTGCCGCGAGAACGCGCTCTGGCACAGCCCCTTCATCGACGCCGACGGCCGGCTGGCGAGCATGACCGTGGTCGAGGCCGAAGCCGCGCCGCTCACCGACGGCACCCCGGCCTGGCAGCGGGTCGCCGGCTACTGGCGGGAAAGCGGCCTGCTGCCGCGGATGGCCGGGTTCGAGGGAGCCGCGCAGTGCATGGCGCCGGTCGGCGGCTCGGCCGCATGGTGCCGCAGCTTCATCGTCGACCGGCCCTGGTCGGCGGCCTTCGTGTCCTGGGTGATGGTGCAGGCCGGCCTGCCCGGGTTCCGGCCCTCGCCCAGCCACGTCGACTACGTGCGCGCGGCGTTCGCGGGCGCGGACAGTCCGTGGCGCTTCGCCGACCCGGACGCCGAGCCGGCCGCGGTCGGCGACCTGCTGTGCTTCGTGCGCGTTGCCGGGCGCCAGTACGGGCATGCGGGGCTGGCCGCCTTCCTGCGCCAGCCGGGCGGTTCGGGCCTGCCGATGCACTGCGACATCGTGGTCGCCGCCGACCGTGCCCGCGGCATGCTGCACCTGGTCGGCGGCAACCTGCTGCAGGGCGTCACCCTGCGCATGATCCCGATCGACCGCAACGGCCTGCCCCGGAACCTGCCGCGCGGCCCCGGCGGGCCGGCCACCGACTGCTGGCCCGCGAACCCGGCCGCCTGCAGCTTCAACCGCCAGGACTGGGCGGCGCTGCTGAAGCTGCGGCCCGAGCACGAACTCGCGCTGCTGCCGCCGCCGCGGCCGGTGGCCGGGCCGCCGGCTACGGCGCCGCAGCAGGAGTGCTGCGTCTACTGCGTGGTCGGCGCCGGCGTCCCGCGCTGCCCGAAGCCGGGCGCCGACATCCAGCCGCCGCCCGGGGACGACTGAACCGGTTCAGCGCTCGCCGGCGGTCAGCGCCTGGAACGCCGCCAGCTGTTCCGGGGTCGCCGGCTTCTGGTGCCTGGCCTTCCAGTCGTCGAAGGCCTCGCCGTACACCAGTGCCCGCGCCTGCGCGCGGTCGAGCTGCACGCCGCGTTCGGCGGCTGCCTCCCGGTACCAGTCGGCCAGGCAGTTGCGGCAGAAGCCGGCAAGGATCATCAGGTCGATGTTCTGCACGTCCGGCCGGTCCTGCACCAGGTGCCGGCGCAGGCGCCGGAACACGGCGGCCTCGATGGCGTCGGTTTCGTGGTGGTGGACGCGGGCGTGGTCGGTCATTGCGGTGGTGGCAGGCGGTGCAGATGTCGATCATAGGCGATCGAGCCCCACAGTGCGGTCGCGCGCGCCGTGCGTTCCATGCCCGCCGGGATGGGCGCGGGGAACAGGCGGTGGCTGGTGACGTCGAAACGGAACCCGCTGGCGGGACGTTCCGGCTGCAGAACGACGACGCGATCGCCCTGCATCAGGGCGAAATTGCGGTCGTATTGCATGATCGCCCGGCCGGGGACGAGGACCTCCGGGTCGGTCAGGTCGCGACCGATCATCGGGGTCGGATCTTCGATCCCGATCAGCGACAGCAGTGTCGGGGGCAGGTCGATCTGGCTGACGATGCGTGTGTCGTGATGGGGTGGGATTCCGGGCGCGAGGATCACGCCGGGAATGTGGAAGTTCTCCACGGGCACGAGGTCCGCGCCGAAGACCCGTGAGTCGTGGTCGGCGACCAGCAGGAATACAGTGTCGTTCCAGTACCGTGATCCGCGCGCACGTGCAAGGAAGGTGCCAAGCGCGTAGTCGGCATACCTGGCCGCATTGTTGCGCGTCGCCTTGGGTTGCTCGTACAGGCGGATCCGGCCGTCCGGGAACTCGAACGGATCGTGGTTGCTCGATGTGAATACGAGTCCGAAGAACGGCTTGCCGGACGCATGCAGGCGGCGGAACTCCTCGTCGGCACGGGCGAAAAGGTCCTCGTCCGATACGCCCCAGGAGCCGACGAACATCGGGTCGGGGTAGTCGTCCTGGTCGATGACACGCTGGAAGCCGTTGCCCAGGAAGAACCCGCGCATGTTGTCGAAATGGCTTTCGCCCCCGTAGTAGAAGGTGGTGTCGTAGCCATGGCGGCGCAGGAGCTCGGCCAGAGTGAAGAAATCCTGCTGCGCGCGGGGCAGTTTCACGACGGCATCGGCCGGGGTGGGGGTGAAGCCGGTCAGCACGGCTTCGATTCCGCGGACCGATCGCGTTCCAGTGGCGTACAGCCGGTCGAACGTCCACCCCTCGCGGGCCGCACGGTCCAGGTTCGGCGTCAGGGGCCGCCCCCCCAGGCTGCCCACGAACTGTGCGCCCAGGCTTTCCTCCAGCACGATCACCAGGTTGCGGGGCGGGCCGTGATGCCTGGCGGGATGGGATGCGAGCGTCGGCAACGCAGGGATGGACCGATCCGCCGATGCCAGCCCTGCCTCCCGCCTGACTTCGGCCAACACTTCGGTATAGGGCATGTCGCCGTAGATCTCGCTGCCGGGCTGCTGCCCCAGCCAGTCACGGATGGCATGGGCAACCGAATAGAAGGAATTCAACGGCAGCGCGTTGACGGTCGCGTCGGTACTGAAGGCGACCATGGCCGGATTCAGCGGGCGGTGCCCGAGCGTGGAGCGCACGCCCAGCGCGGCGACCAGCAGGACCAGCGTCGCCAGGGGTACCCGCACGTACCAGCGTGCGGCAGGCGCAGCCCCGGCCGGTGCCTGCCAATGGCTCAGTCTTCGATGAAGCGACCAGCCCGCTGCCACTACGGCGGCCAGGGTCAATGCGGTACTGGTTGCGTGTCCATGCAACAAGGTAGCGGCCACCTCGCGCGGATAGACGAGGTATTCGACGAACAAGCGATTCGGCCTCAATCCGTACTCGGCTATGAAGTCGATCGTCGCCAGTTCCATAAGTATGAGCGTGGCGACCACCAGCACCAGCCATGCCTTCACGACGCCCTGTACCCCCGCGCTGCGCCAAGTGCGTTCGGGGAGGAGCAGGACCAGCACCATCGCCGGCCCCAACAGCAGCGAAAGGGTGGCGATATCGACCCGCATACCCTGGAGCAATACCGGCCCCCAGCCCAGTGCCGCCGACACCTGCTCGTGATGCCAATAGGCCAGCCCGATGCGTGACAGGCTGAGCAGGACCATGCCCAGGAGAAAAACACGCCACGCCGGCCAGAGGCGAAGCAGGGCAACGCGAAACTCGGCGATGGTCACGGGGAAGGGGCGGGCAGCAGGCAACCTCCGATTATACTCGCGAGCGTGCCGGCAAGGCTGACCGCGCGGCAACCGGCATAATGTGCGGCCGATCTCGCGAACTAGACCCCTCTGTGCCTGGAACCTCCACCCAATTGGCCCGCATCCTCGACGGCAGGCGCATCGCCGAGGCGCTGCTCGACGATCTCAAGACGCGGGTCGACGCGCGGCTGGCGGCCGGCGGATCGCGGCCCGGGCTGGCGGTGGTGCTGGTCGGCGACGACCCGGCCTCGGCGGTGTACGTGCGCAACAAGCGCCGCGCGGCCGAGAAGGTCGGGATCCGCGCCATCGACCACGACCTGGCGGCGGACGCCAGCGATGCAGAGCTGCTGGCGCTCATCGACCGGCTCAACGCCGACCCGCAGGTGCACGGCATCCTGGTGCAGCTGCCGCTGCCGGACCGCCGTGACGCCACCGCGCTGATCCACCGGATCGACCCGCGCAAGGACGTGGACGGGTTCCACCCGGAGAACGTCGGCCACCTCGCGCTGCGCCAGTTCGGCCTGCGCCCGTGCACCCCACGCGGCATCACCACGCTGCTGGCCTGGACCGACCGCCCGGTGCGCGGCGCCAGCGCGACGATCGTCGGCGTGTCCAACCACGTCGGCCGGCCGATGGCGCTGGAGCTGCTGATCGCCGGCTGCACCACCACCTGCTGCCACAAGTTCACCCCGCCGCCGGCGCTCGAGGCGGCGGTGCGCGGCGCCGACATCCTGGTGGTGGCAGTCGGGCGGCCGCAGCTGATCCCGGGCGAATGGGTCAAGCCGGGGGCGGTGGTCATCGACGTGGGCATCAACCGCATGGAGGACGGACGGCTGGTGGGCGACGTCGGCTTCGAGGCCGCGCGCCGCCGCGCCAGCTGGATCACCCCGGTGCCCGGCGGGGTCGGCCCGATGACCGTCGCCACCCTGATGCAGAACACCCTGGAAGCCGCGGAGGCGGCCGCGCCGCCGTAGGAGCGGGCCTTGCCCGCGATC
>JBKHXI010000117.1:0-8654 GCA_046566095.1 Gammaproteobacteria bacterium
GGGACCGGCTGTAAATAGATAACCGGCTGTGGGGCGTTCGCCCGGACGTACGACAGGCCGCAGCATGCGTCCGCGCAGTAGGTTCTGCTGCTCAGGGGACGCGGGCTTGCGGAGGGTCGCTGCGGCCAGGTGGCCGGTATTCGCTTTTCCCTCGGTCAGGGCATCCTGCCCTGACTCGGGCGCTGGCCATCCTTGGCCAGCTTGTCGCGAACACCGGCCACCAGTCCGCAGCTCGCGGGTGCAGAAGGAGTGCTGCTTCGTTTCATCATCCGAAGAGCCGAGCTCGATGCGGGGTGCGTCGTCCGGTGGGCAGGGGATTGCGGAGCAGCGGACATGTGAGTGCCGGCTATTTGCGTGGCACTGCCGCGCGCCGGCGCGAACGCCCGGCCCTCCGGACCGGGCCGGGGGAGCCGCGTAGCGGCGTTCCGCGCCCGCCTGAACGCCATGGATGGTGATACCGCGGGCGGAGCAATCCCCTGCCCGCCGGACGACGCCGGCCCGGAGCCAGGGACGCGAATCCATGGCGGCAGCAACCAGTCGCTTGCAGGAGCGGGCGGGCAAGAAGCAGGTGCCTCGCTGCGCTCGGGACGACGGTGAAAGGTTGCAGATCGCCTAACGTTCCGGCCCCCAACCCGATCGGTACATGTACGCAGGAGAGTGTCCGCCGCGTTGAGCGGCCGAGGGCCGTTCCAACGCGGCGAGTTATACGCAGCGCAGCTGCGTGTAACGCTACATCGTCTGGGTGGGCTTCTCGGCGGTCAGGGCGCCGGCGAGCAGGGCCTCGATGCGGCCCTTCACGGCTTCGCCCTCGGCGCTGTCGCTGAACTGCACGCCGATGCCGGCCGGGCGGTTGCCCTGGGCGCCGGGGGGGGTGACCCAGACCACCTTGCCGGCGACCGGCAGGCGGTCGCCGGATTCGGGCAGGGTCAGCAGCAGGAACACCTCGTCGCCGAGGAAATAGCGCTTGGGCGTGGGCACGAACACGCCGCCGGTCTTCAGATAGGGCATGTAGGCGCTGTACAGCTGCGCCTTGTCCTTGATCGCCAGCGACACGATGCCCTGGCGTGCGCCTCCGGCTCCCGCGATGCCTGCATTCATCCCCTGCCCTCTCCTCCGGCGGCGGCGTCCCGCCACCCCAGCAAGACCTCGACCAGCACCAGGTCGGCCCGCACCGTGGTGCCCAGCAGCTCGCGCGCGCGGTTGGCGGCGTCGAACCACGCGGCCAGCCTGCGGCCTCGCAACGGGTCGGTCAAGCTTTCCGCGGCGCGGTCGCGGGCGATGTCCGCCGCATGGAAAAGACGCGGTGCGGGGCCGTCGTCGGCCATCCAGCGCTGCGCGACCGCGACCGGATCCTCGGCGCCGCGCTGCAGCGCCTCCAGGTCCCGGGCCACTTCGCGCCGCAGGTCCAGGCCGCCGCCGCGCAGCCAGGCATCGGCGAACCCGGGGTGGCCGCGCGCGGCCGCGAGCGCCGCGCGCGCCTCGCGCTGCGCATGCCCCTGCGCGACCAGCCACGCCAGCGCCTCGTCCGCCGGCGGCATCCGCAGCTCCAGCCGCTGGCAGCGGCTGCGGATGGTGGCCGGCAGCCGCGACGGCCGCGCGCTCACCAGCCACAGGTAGCGCCCCGGCACCGGCTCCTCGAGGGTCTTGAGCAGGGCGTTGGCCGCCGAATCGTTGAGCGCGTCGGCCGGCTCGATCAGGGCCACCAGCGCATCGCCGTACTGCGGCGTGCGGCCGAGGCGCTCGGACAGCGCGCGCACCTGGTCCACGGTGATCTGGGTGAGCTGTTTCGGCGGCGACCGGTCGCTCCAGGCATAGCCGACGAACACCGCGTCCGGATGCGCCGGATGTCCGTCCGGATGCGCGGGGCTGCCGTCGGGGCGCAGCTCCAGCGGATCGCGCTGCGCACGGGCGCGGTACAGGCGGCAGCCGCGGCAGTCGCCGCACGGATCCGGCCGGCCGCCGTGGCCGGTGCACAGCAGCCGCTGCGCCAGGCGTTCGGCCAGGGCGCGCTTGCCCATGCGCGGCTCGCCGCACAGCAGCAGCGCGTGGCCGAGGCTGCCGGCGTCCAGCGCGGCGACCAGCTGCAGGTAGAGCCGCGACTGCCACGGCGCCAGCGGCGCGGGGGCCGCGCTCATGCCATCGCCCCGCGGTACGCGCGCAGACGCTCGAGCGCGTCGGCGGCCACCGCCTGCGCCGGCCGTCCGGCATCGAGCACCCGGAAGCGCGCCGGGTGCGCACGGGCGCGCGCGAGGAAGGCCGCGCGTACCCGTTCGAAGAAGGCGTCGTGCTCGCGCTCGATTCGGTCGGCCGCGGCGTCGCGGCCGCGCATGCGGGCGCGGCCGTCGGCGACCGCCACGTCCAGCAGCAGGGTCAGCCCGGGTTCGATCCCGACCACCGCCCGCTCGAGCGCGGCGATCAGCCCGGGGTCGAGCCCGCGCCCGCCGCCCTGGTAGGCGTAGCTCGAATCGGTGAACCGGTCGCACAGCACCCAGGCCCCGCGCGCCAGCGCCGGCAGGATGGTCTCGCGCACGTGCTGGGCGCGCGCGGCGAACATCAGCAGCAGCTCGGTTTCCGGCGCCGGCGGTTCGTGGTGCGGGTCCAGCAGCAGCGCCCGCACCTGCTCGGCCAGGGCGGTGCCGCCCGGTTCGCGGGTGCACACGACCTCGCAGCCGTCGGCGGCCAGCGCCGCGCGCAGGGCCTCGAGCACGGTCGACTTGCCGGCGCCCTCGCCGCCCTCGACCGTCACCAGCCGCGGCTGGCGCTGCAGCTCCGGCTTCACCGCCCGTCCTGCCGGGTCCGCTCCCGGTAGCGCCGCAGGTATTCGCGTACCGCGGCCTGGTGCTCGGCCAGGGTGCGCGAGAACACGTGGCGGCCGCTGTCGTCGCCGACCGCGACGAAGTACAGCTCGTCGCCCTCGGCCGGGTCGACCGCCGCGCGCAGGGCGTCCACGCCCGGCATCGCGATCGGCGTCGGCGGCAGGCCGGTACGGGTGTAGGTGTTGTAGGGGGTATCGGTCTCGAGGTGGCGGCGGGTGATGTTGCCGTCGTAGTCGTCGCCGATGCCGTAGATCACGGTCGGGTCGGTCTGCAGCCGCATGCCCAGCCGCAACCGCCGCACGAACACGCCGGCGATGCGCGCGCGCTCCTCGGGCACGCCGGTTTCCTTCTCGACGATCGAGGCCAGGATCAGCGCCTGTTCCTTGTCCTCCAGCGGCAGGTCCGGCGCCCGCGCCTCCCACGCCTTGTCCAGCGCGCGCTCCATCGACCGGTGCGCGCGGCGCAGGATGTCCAGGTCGCTGTCGCCGCGGGTATAGATGTAGGTCTCCGGCAGGAACCGGCCCTCGGGATGCTGGCCGGGGTGGCCCAGCGCCTCCATCAGCGCGGCGTCGTCCAGCTCCGCGGCCTGCTGCTCCAGCGGCTGCGCGCGGGTGAGCGCCGCGCGCAGTTCGCGGATGTTCCAGCCTTCCACGATCGTGAAGCGGTAGTTCAGGACCTTGCCGTCGCGCATCGCCTGCAACAGCTCGCGCGGGGTCATCGCCGGCGCCAGCGGGTATTCGCCGACCTGGATGCGGCCGGCGGCGCCCATCTGCCGCGCCAGCAGCTGCCATTCCAGGTCGTGGCCGGTCTCCACCCCCGCCGCCCGCAGCTTGCGCAGCACCGCCACGAACGAGTCGCCGCGCTGCACCTGCACGCTGCTGCCCTCGGGCACGCCCAGCGGCGCGACCACGAAGCCGTGGTAGCGGTCCCAGAGCCAGTAGCCGGCGAAGCCGGCGGCCAGGGCGGTCAGCGCGAACAGGACGCGGAAGCGGCCGAGTTGCTTGCGACGGGTCACGGAACCTCCAGTGCGGCGAATGCAGGATGCGCCGATGCCAGCCGGCGCTGCAGTGCGGCCACCTGCGGATGCGGCGGCCACGAACGGCCGCCCAGGCGGGCCACCGGGAGGATACCGCGCACGGCGTTGCACAGGACCAGCGCCTGCGCCGATTCGACGTCGGCGACCGCGAGCCGGCGCTCGCGCGCGCCGGTCGTCTCCAGGATCCAGCCGCGGCACACCCCGGCCACGCCGCAGCGGTCGACCGGCGGCGTGGCCCAGCCCGCCTCGCCGAACACGAACAGGTTGGCCGCGGTCGCGCAGACCACGTCGCCGCCGGCGCTGCGCAGCAGGCCCTCGTCGGCCTGCGGGTCGGCGGCCGCAAGCGCGGCGCGCGCGAGCACCTGCTCCAGCCGGTTGCAGTGCTTGAGGCCGGCCAATGCCGGTTGCAGCGCGAGCCGGGTCCCGCACCAGCCCAGCCGCAGGCCGCGCGCCGGGATCGGCGGCGGCGGATGCAGCGACAGCACCCAGGTCGGGCGCGCGGCGGCCGGCGGGGCATAGCCGCGTCCGCGCCCGCGCGTGACCAGCAGCCGCAGCACCGCGTCGCCGGCCGCGTCGCCCAGCAGGTCCGCGGCCTGGTCGCGCACCAGCGCCTCGGGCGGCAGCGCCAGCCCCAACCGCGCCGCGCCCAGTGCCAGCCGCGCCCAGTGCCGCTCCCACCAGGGGACGGCGCAGGCGTGCGCGCGCATGGTCTCGAACAGGCCGTCGCCGTAGGCCAGGCCGCGGTCGTCGGCCGGGACCGCGTCGACCCGCGCCTGGCCGACGAAGATCCGCACGGCCGCCGCGGCGTCCCAGCCGGCCGTCACCCGGCCACCCCCAGCGCGCGCAGCATGCCGCGGGCCTTGGCCCGGGTCTCCTCCAGCTCGCGCCGCGGCTGCGAATCGATCACGATCCCGGCGCCGGTGCGGAAGCGCAGGTCGGCGCCCTCCAGTTCCGCGCTGCGGATCAGGATGTTGAGGTCGAGGTCGCCGTCGCGGTTCAGCCAGCCCATCGCGCCGGTGTAGGCGCCGCGCCCCTCGCCCTCCAGCTCGGCGATGATCTGCATGCAGCGGACCTTGGGGCAGCCGGTGATGGTGCCGCCGGGGAAGGTGGCGCGGACCACCGCGCCCGGGGTGGTGCCGGACCGCAGCCGGCCGCGCACGTTGCTGACGATGTGGTGGACGTGGGCGTAGCTCTCGACCGTCATCAGCTCGTCGACCTCGACGCTGCCGGGCACGCAGATCCTGCCCAGGTCGTTGCGCTCCAGGTCGATCAGCATCACGTGCTCGGCGCGTTCCTTGGGGTGGCCGACCAGTTCGCCGATGCGCGCGGCCTCGTCGTCGCCGGGCAGGCGCGGCCGGGTGCCGGCGATCGGCCGGGTCTCGACCAGGTCGCCGCGCACCGTGGCCAGGCGCTCGGGCGAGGCGCTGGCGACCGCCCAGCCGGCGCCGGCGAACAGCCCGGCGAAGGGCGCCGGATTGTGGTCGCGCAGGCGCTGGAACAGCGCGGCCGGCGCCGGCGGCACCTGGAAGCGCGCGCGCCAGCCGCGCGACAGGTTCACCTGGAACACGTCGCCGGCCGCCAGGTAGTCGCGCACCCGGCCGACGCCGTCCAGGTAGCGCTCCGGGGGATCCTCGTCGAGGCGGATCGGCGGGCACCACGGCGGCAGCGGCGGCAGGGCGCGCGCCGCCTCCAGGTCGCTCCCGATCGCGTCGAGCATGGCCGCCTGCGCGGTCTCGGCCACGGCCACGCATTCGCCGGTGGCGCGGTCGCGCAGCAGCGCCGCCGGGCAGCGCAGGGCCAGCGCCGCCGGCACCGTGCCCGGGGCCGCGGGCAGGCGCAGCACCGGTTCGACCTGGGCCGCCAGCTCGTAGCCGAGCAGCAGCGCCCAGCCGCCGCGGAACGGCCAGCGCGGTTCCTCGCGCGGCAGGCGCAGCCGGCACCAGGCGGCATTGAGCGCGGCGAGGAAGTCCTCCCCGACAGTGGCGCCCGCGTGGTCGCGGACGCGGCCGTCGCGGTCGAGCCGCAGCGAGGGGCCCGACGCGGCCAGCAGCAGGTCCCAGCGGCCGTGCGCGGTAC
Source organism: Gammaproteobacteria bacterium (assembly GCA_046566095.1). GTDB lineage: Bacteria > Pseudomonadota > Gammaproteobacteria > Xanthomonadales > Xanthomonadaceae > CAMPJU01. The sequence continues at coordinate 5,929 of JBKHXI010000117.1, forward strand.
CGTGCGCGGCCGATTCCAGCAGCACCGGGTAGCGCGCCGGTGCCGCCCGGTGCAGCGCCAGCAGGTCGGTATCGGCAGCGAGCGAACGGGTGACGAGCATGGGCGCCCCTGGGGAGCCGCGGCGGCGGCGAACGGGATCGCCGCCCCGGCGGCCGCCCCGGGCGTACCGGGTTCAGAGCCGGCGGAACACCAGGGTGCCGTTGGTGCCGCCGAAGCCGAAGGAATTGGACAGCGCGTACTCGACCCGGGCCTGGCGCGCGGTATTGGGCACGTAGTCCAGGTCGCAGCCCTCGGAGGGGTTCTCGAGGTTGATCGTGGGCGGCACGACGCCTTCGCGGATCGCCATCGCGGTGAACACCGCCTCCACCCCGCCGGCCGCGCCCAGCAGGTGCCCGGTCATCGACTTGGTCGAGCTGACCATCACCTTGCGCGCATGTTCGCCGAGCGCGGACTTGACCGCCATGGTCTCGGCCAGGTCGCCGGCCGGGGTCGAGGTGCCGTGGGCATTGATGTACCCGACCTGCGAGGGATCGATGCCGGCGTCGCGGATGGCGTTGACCATGCAGCGCGCCGCGCCCTCGCCGCTCTCGCTCGGCGCGGTCATGTGGTAGGCGTCGCCGCTCATGCCGAAGCCGGCGAGCTCGGCGTAGATGCGGGCGCCGCGCGCCTTGGCACGCCCGTACTCCTCCAGCACCAGCACGCCGGCGCCGTCGCCCATGACGAAGCCGTCGCGCTCGCGGTCCCAGGGCCGCGAGGCGCGCTCGGGCTCGTCGTTGCGGGTGGACAGCGCCTTCATCGCGCAGAAGCCGCCGACCGAGGTCGGGGTGGTGGCGAACTCGGCGCCGCCGGCGAGCATCGCGTCGGCGTCGCCGTACTGGATCATCCGCATCGCCAGGCCGATGTTGTGGGTGGCGGTGGTGCAGGCGGTGACCGCGGCGATGTTCGGGCCCTTGGCCCCGGTCATGATCGAGACCTGCCCGGCGATCATGTTGATGATGGTACTGGGCACGTAGAACGGGGAGATCTTGCGCTGCCCGCCGCTGGCGTAGCGCAGGGTGGTCTCCTCGATGCCCTTGAGCCCGCCGATCCCGGCGCCCACCGCCACGCCGAAGCGCTCGGCGTCGGCGTCGGCGATCTGGCGGCCGATGCCGGCGTCGTCGAGCGCCATCAGCGAGGCGGCCACGCCGTAATGGACGAAGGGGTCCATCTTCTTGACGTCCTTGGGTCCGATCCACTGGCCGGCGTCGAAGCCCTTGACCTCGCCGGCGATGCGGGTCGGGAACCCGGACGCGTCGAAATGGGTGATCGGGCCGATACCGGAACGGCCGTTGACGACGCCGTCCCAGCTGGAGGCCAGGTCCAGGCCGAGCGGGGACAGGATGCCCAGCCCGGTGACCACGACACGACGCTGCTGACTCATGGAACGCTCCTGCAACCTGGATGCCTGCGCGCGGCGGCGACCGGGGCGCCGCCTCGGGCGCGGCCGGTTCCCGCCGGCGGCGGGGAACCGCCCAAACACGCGAGGCCGCTGGCGCGGCCCCGGCAGGGTGTGCTGTGCCGCGCGTGCCGCCTGCATGGCGATACGCAGGCGCGCCCGGCGTGGATGCGGGCCCGGCGCGCGGCGGCGCGGGCCCGCGCCCGGGTCACTCCTTGACGTGGGCCTTGACGTAATCGATGGCCTGCTGCACCGAAGTGATCTTCTCGGCTTCCTCGTCGGGGATCTCGCACTCGAACTCCTCCTCGAGGGCCATCACCAGCTCGACCGTGTCGAGCGAGTCGGCGCCGAGGTCGTCGACGAACGAGGCGCTGTTGGTGACTTCCTCTTCCTTGACGCCAAGCTGTTCGACGACGATCTTCTTGACGCGCTCTTCGATGCTGCTCATGGGGTATCGCTCCTCCTGGGAGTCTGTTCAGACGGGTAGTGTAAGGGAAAGCCGGGGCGGCCGCGCAGCGGCGGCGCGCCTTCCGGGCGGGGCGCCGGGCGCCCCGCCGCGCCGCGTCACGGCATGTACATGCCGCCGTTCACGTGCAGGGTCTCGCCGGTGATGTAGGCCGCCGCCGGGCCGGCCAGGAAGGCCACCGCGCGGGCGATGTCGGCCGGCTCGCCGAGCCGGCCCAGCGCGATCTGCTGGAGCATGCCGGCCTTGGCGTCCTCGGGCAGGTCGCGGGTCATGTCGGTGGCGATGAAGCCCGGCGCGACCACGTTGACGGTCACGCCGCGGCTGCCGATCTCGCGCGCCAGCGACTTGGAGAAGGCGATGATCCCGGCCTTGGCCGCGGCGTAGTTGGACTGGCCGGCGTTGCCGGTCACGCCGATCACCGAGGCGATGTTGACGATGCGGCCGCGGCGGGCCTTCATCATCCCGCGCATCACCAGTTTGGACATGCGGTAGACGCTGGTCAGGTTGGTGTCGAGGATCGCCTGCCAGTCCTCGTCGCGCATCCGCATCAGCAGGTTGTCGCGGGTGATGCCGGCGTTGTTGACCAGGATCGAGACGGGGCCGAGGTCGCTGGCGACCGCATCGACCAGCGCCTCGCAGGCGGCCGCGTCGGTCACATCGAGCACCCGGCCCCGGCCGCCGTGCGCGGCCAGGCGCGCGCCGATCGCATCGGCGCCGGCCTGCGAGGTCGCGGTGCCGACCACGGTCGCGCCCTGCGCGGCCAGTTCGTCGGCGATGGCCGCGCCGATGCCGCGGCTGGCGCCGGTGACCAGGGCGATCTCGCCG
>JBKHXI010000118.1:0-7824 GCA_046566095.1 Gammaproteobacteria bacterium
CAATGCTCGGGAATCAGGCCGCTTCGGGCTCCACCACCACCTTGACCGGCGTCTCGACGTCGGCGTGCAGATGCAGCACGACCTCGTACTCGCCCACGCGGCGGATCGCGCCCTCGCCCATGATCACCTCGGACTTGCCGACCTCCACGCCCTGCCGGGTCAGCGCCTCGGCGATCTCGCGTGGACCGATCGAACCGTAGAGCTTGCCCTCGGTCGAGGCGTTGGCGTAGATGGTGACGCTCTTGTCCTCGAGCTGCGCCCGGCGCGCCTGCGCCTGTTCCAGCGCGGCGGTGGCCCGCGCCTCGTACTCGGCGCGCCTGGCCTCGAACTCGGCCAGGTTGGCCGCGGTGGCCGGTACCGCCTTGCCCTGCGGGACCAGGAAGTTGCGGCCGTAGCCGGGCTTGACGGTGACCTTGTCGCCGAGATTGCCGAGATTGGTGACCTTCTGCAGCAGGATCAGTTCCATGGGATTGCTCCAGGTTCGTTAGCGACGCGCGCGCGGCGCCGCAGCGGGATGCTGTCCGAACGGACGGTACGGCGCGACGCGCGGGACCGCGGCGGGAACGCCGCCGCGGCCCGGGCCTCAGGCCTTGTGGTTGTCGGTGTACGGGATCAACGCGAGGAAGCGCGCACGCTTGACCGCGGTCGCCAGCTGGCGCTGGTAACGCGACTTGGTGCCGGTGATGCGGCTGGGCACGATCTTGCCGGTCTCGGTCAGGTACTGGCGCAGGGTGTTGAGATCCTTGTAATCGATCTCCTTGACGCCCTCGGCCGTGAACTTGCAGAACTTGCGGCGGCGGAAGAACTTGGACATGGGTGTGCTCCTGGACGGAATGGGCTTCAGGCGGCTTCGGCGGTGTCGTCGGCGGTCTTGTCCTCGCCGTCGTCGCTGCCGTCGCCGTCGCCCTCGTCGCGGCGGCGGCGCTCCCCGCGCTCGGGACGGTCGCCCCGGTCGGGCTTGTCGCCCTTCTCGTCCTTGTTCTTCATGATGTGCGACTGCTCGGTGTCGGCCTCATCGCGCTTCATCACCAGGTGCCGCAGGATCGCGTCGTTGAAGCGGAAGGTGTCGACCAGCTCGTTGAGCACGGCCTGGTCGCACTCGATGTTGAACAGCACGTAGTGGGCCTTGACCAGGTTCTCGATCGGGTAGGCCAGCATCCGGCGGCCCCAGTCCTCGAGACGGTGGATCCTGCCCTGCCCGCCCTCGATCAGCGCCTTGTAGCGCTCGATCATGGCCGGCACCTGCTCGCTCTGGTCCGGGTGGACCAGGAACACGATTTCGTAATGGCGCATCGGTGGTTCCTTGTGGATGTCGGCCCGCGCTCGGGTGAACGCAGGGCCGGGGCAGCCCCCCGCGTAACGCGGTGGGGCAAGGGTTCCCGGGCACCGGGCCGCGGGAAGCCGGCCATTGTCGCAGGATCAACGGCTTGGGACAAGCCGGGAGCCGGCGCCCCCTGCATCGGCGTGCCGTCAGTTGCGGGCGGCCTTCCGGGCGGCGATCCAGTCGAGCATGTGCCGTTCCAGCGTGGCCAGCGGCACCGAGCCGGTCGCCAGGACCGCATCGTTGAAGTCGCGCAGGTCGAAGGCATCCCCGAGCTCGCGCTCGCCGCGCTCGCGCAGCTCCGAGATCTTGAGCTGGCCGATCTTGTAGGCCAGCGCCTGGCCGGGCCAGCCGATGTAGCGGTCGATCTCGTTGGTCACGTCCTGCTCGGTCTTGGGCGCGTTGGCCATGAAATAGTCGATCGCCCGCTGCCGGCTCCAGCCCTTGCTGTGCATGCCGGTGTCGACCACCAGCCGCACCGCCCGCCACATGTCGTAGGCCAGCTGGCCCATGCGGTCGTAGGGGTCGTCGTACAGGCCCATGTCGTAGCCCAGGCGCTCGGCGTACAGCGCCCAGCCCTCACCGTAGGCGGTGAAGTAGCCCACCCGGCGGAACATCGGCACCTCGGGCAACTCCATCGCCCGCGCGAACTGGAAATGATGGCCCGGCACCGCCTCGTGCAGGCTCAGCGCCATCATCTCCCACTTCGGCCGCACCTCCGGCCGGTACAGGTTGACGTAGTAGTAGCCGGCGCGGCTGCCGTCGACCGCGCCGGGCTGGTAATAGGCGGTGGTGGTGTCCGGGGCGATGTTGTCCGGGATCGGGCGGATGCCGTAGGGCAGGCGCGGGATGGTCCGGAAGACCTTGACCAGCTCCGGGTCGATCACGCGCGACATCGCCCGATAGGCGGTCAGCAGCGCCTCCGGCGAGTCGTAAAAGAACTTCGGGTCGGTGCGCAGGTGCGCGAAGAAGGCCGCCAGGTCGCCCTCGAAGCCGACCTCCTCGCGCACCTGTTCCATTTCCGCGCGGATCCGCGCGACCTCGCGCAGGCCGATTTCATGCACCTGGTCCGCGGTCAGGTCGGTGGTGGTGAACTGGCCGACCAGGAAGTCGTAGTAGGCCTTGCCGTCGGGCAGGTCGGCCGCGGCGATGGTCGTACGGGTGCCGGGCAGGTATTCCCGGGTGAAGAAGCGCGCGAACTCGCGGTAGGCCGGGACCACGTGCTCGCGGATCGCCGCCTCGCCCTCGGCGCGCAGCCGCGCCTGTTCGGCCGCCGGGATGCCGTCGGGAAACTTGCGCAGCGGCTTGTGGAACGGGCTCTGCGCGGGGTCGTCCACGATCTGCGCCTGGATCTGCCCGGTCACCCGCTCCATCAGCACCCGCGGCGGGGTGTTGCCGGCGGCCAGACCGGCGCGCATCAGTTCCGTGGTCTGCGCGACCAGGGCCGGCAGCGCGCGCAGCCGCGCGATCCAGTCCTCGTAGTCCTTCGCCTCGGCGAACGGCAGCACCTCGGCGATGTTCTCGGCGTTCTGGATGCCGCCGCGCTGGCTGACCGGGCGCTGCCATTCGTCGTATTTCTGCCGCTCGATCGCGCGCTCGAGCTGCCAGGCGAACACGTCGTAGCTCAGCCGGTCCTGCTCGGACAGCGCATCGCGGTCGATCGCGCGCAGCCTGGCCAGGGCCTGCCGGTCGGCGGCCTGGCGGGCCCGGATCGCGGACAAGCGCAGGTCGGTCCAGCGGTCGTTGTAGCGCTTGTCGCCGCGGTAGCTGGCGGTTTCCGGGCTCTCACGCAGCGACCGTTCCCACTCCTGGTCGAACAGCCGGTGCAGGGCCGCGGCGGCGTCCCCGGGCTGGGTCGACCGGGTCTGGGCATGGGCCGGGGTCAGCAGCAGGAAGGCCGCCAGCAGCACGCCGGGCAGGCCCGCGGCCATCGCGGTCGCGGCGCATCGCAGGTTGCGGATCATGGCATCGTGCTTCCCGTGGAAAGCGCCGATCTTAGCGCCTCGCCTCCGGAGCGCACAGGCACGCGCACGGCGGGCAGGACGCACACGGTCCGCCCCTGGCCCGGATTGCGGCTCAATGCACGTCGGAACTGCGGAAATGCTCGAACACAGGGTTCTCGTGCAGGTCGCCCGCCGCATCCAGCAGCGCGTACTGGTGCCGGTCCGGATCGCACAGCACCGCGACCGGCGGCTGCGGCGGGTTGTGCCGGACGAACTTGAGATACCAGCCGAAGCGTTCGAGCGCGATCAGGGCCGCCAGCTGCTCGATGTTGAGCCGTTTCTTCAGCTCGTGCGCCGGCGGCGGATCCGCGCGGCGCCGCTCACCGTCCGTGCGGTGCGCGGGCGCGCTGTGCGCAGGTGAAACCGAAGCCTGTGCCATGTGCGTTACCCCCGAGGCCAATGCGAGCGGCCAGGAAAGCCCGATCATCGTGGGCCGTGGGGTGAGCGAGCGGTGAAGAAGTCGCGGAACTGCGGGCCGGCCGTATTCAGGCGGCCTGGATGGTGAAGCTCTCGCCGCAGCCGCAGGCCTCGACGATGTTCGGGTTCTCGAACACGAACTGCTCGCCCAGGCCGTGCCGGCGGAAGTCGATCCGGGTGCCGTCGACCAGCGGCAGGCTGACCGCATCGACGAAGATGCGCACGCCCTCGTGCTCGAACACGGTGTCGCCCTCGCGCCGGTCGCGCGCCAGGTCGGCGACGTGCTGCCAGCCCGAGCAGCCGGCCTTGCTGACGCCGAAGCGCAGCCCGAGCGCGGCCGGATCCTCGGCGAGGAAGCGGCGGACGCGTTCGAGCGCGGCGGGAGCGAGGGTGACGGCCATCGGTACTCCGGATTCGGCCTGTTCGGCCCGTCGATTATACGGCGATGCGACGGGCGCCGCCGCCCCGCCCCTGTCGTCCCGAGCGCAGCGAGGGACGACAGGGGCTGCGCCGTCCGGCGTTCCGGCGGCCATGTCCCGGGGGCGGACCGCAGCCGCCGGCGCGCTGCGCCCGGGTCGGCGGGGGCGGTAGACTTGCCGGCTCCGACACGGGCCCGACCGGGCGAGGAAGCAAGGCATGACGGTGGTCAGCGTCCAGCAGGCGCTCGCGGGCAAGGTCCCCGTGGGCGGCGAGGTCACGGTCCGCGGCTGGGTGCGCACCCGGCGCGACTCCAAGGCCGGGCTGTCCTTCGTCAACGTCAGCGACGGCTCGGCGTTCGCGCCGATCCAGGTGGTCGCCCCGTCCAGCCTGCCCAACTACGAATCCGAGGTGAAGCACCTGACCGCCGGCTGCGCGGTGGTGGCGCGCGGCGAGCTGGTGCCCTCGCAGGGCCAGGGGCAGTCGTTCGAGGTGCGCGCCGAATCGATCGAGGTGGTCGGCTGGGTCGAGGACCCGGAGACCTACCCGATCCAGCCCAAGGCCCACTCGCTGGAATTCCTGCGCGAGGTGGCGCACCTGCGCCCGCGCACCAACCTGTTCGGCGCGGTCGCCCGGATCCGCCACTGCCTGGCGATGGCGGTGCACCGGTTCTTCCATGAGCGCGGCTTCTACTGGGTCAACACCCCGATCGTCTCGACCTCCGACGCCGAGGGCGCCGGGCAGATGTTCCGGGTCTCGACCCTGGACCTGGCCAACCTGCCGCGCGCCGCCGACGGCTCGGTGGACTTCACCCGCGACTTCTTCGGCAAGGAGACCTTCCTGACGGTCTCCGGCCAGCTCAACGTCGAGGCCTACTGCCTGGCGCTGAGCAAGGTGTATACCTTCGGCCCGACCTTCCGCGCCGAGAACTCCAACACCCCGCGCCATCTCGCCGAGTTCTGGATGATCGAGCCGGAGGTCGCCTTCGCCGACCTGGACGCGATCGCGGAGTTGTCGGAGGACTTCCTGAAATACCTGTTCCGCGCCGTGCTCGACGAGCGCGGCGACGACATGGCGTTCATCGCCGAGCGCGTGCAGAAGGACGCGGCGACCCGGCTGGAGGCCTTCGTCAACGCGCCGTTCGAGCGGATCGACTACGGCGACGCCATCGCCCTGCTGCAGCAGTCCGGCCAGAAGTTCGAGTTCCCGGTGGAATGGGGCCTGGACCTGCAGACCGAGCACGAACGCTGGCTGACCGAACAGCACGTCGGCCGCCCGGTGGTGGTCGCCAACTACCCCGAGCACATCAAGGCGTTCTACATGCGCCTGAACGAGGACGGGAAGACCGTGGCGGCGATGGACGTGCTGGCGCCGGGGATCGGCGAGATCATCGGCGGATCGCAGCGCGAGGAACGGCTGGACCTGCTCGACGCGCGCATCGCCCAGTTCGGCCTGGACGCCGGCCACTACCAGTGGTACCGCGACCTGCGCCGCTACGGCACGGTGCCGCACGCCGGCTTCGGGCTTGGCTTCGAGCGGCTGGTGGTCTACGTCGCCGGCCTGTCCAACATCCGCGACGCGATCCCCTACCCGCGCGCGCCCGGCCTGGCGGAGTACTGAGGGTGATCCTGTTCTTCGCCCTGGTCTGCCTGTCGCTGGCGATCGCCGGCGCCACCGCCTTCGTGATCTTCTGGCCGCTGGCGCTGGTGCACGTGCGCGACCGGCATCCGGCGCTGCAGGCCGCACTGGGGCCTGCCGCCTTCGTCAATCCCGCGGCTCTGGCCTGGCTGCTGGCGGGGCGCTACTACGCGACCGGCGACCGCAGCCTGAGCGGGCTGGCGACGCCGGCGCGGATCGCGCTGCTGACGATCATCGCCGGCCTGCTGCTGGCCGGGCTGCTGTGGTTGTGGGCGATCGCGGTGGGCACGACTTGAACGATCCGCGCGACCAGTGGTGGCTCGCCACGCTCGGCCGCACCGTGGTCTGGGCGCGGCTGCGGCTGCGCGAGGCCGGCACCGCCGAGGTCCTGGACAGCGACGGCAACACCCTGCCCTACGAGAGCGGGGACAGCGCCCGCGCGGCGCTGATGGATGCCGAGTTCGTGGCCCTGGACGGACTCGACGGCGACGATGCCGCTGCACGCGGTTTCGCGCTCGACGAACTCACGCCACCGCAGGGCGACTCCGACCACGTCCTGCTCGCACAGATGGTGCGCAAGCTGCCGGCCCGCAATTGAAGGAAGCCCGATGGACCTGAACCTTGCCGGCAAGCACGCCCTGGTCTGCGGCGCCTCCGAAGGCATCGGCCGCGCAGCCGCGCACGAGCTTGCGCAGCTCGGCGCCGACGTCACCGTGCTCTCGCGCCGCGCGGATGCGCTGGAACGGGTGGTCGCCGACCTCCCTCGCGGGCACGGCCAGCGCCACGGCTTCATTGCCGCGGATGTCTCGCGCCACGTAGAACTGCGCGCGCAGGTACAGGCGCTGGCCGCCGGCAAGCCGGTGCAGGTGCTGGTCAACAACACCGCCGGTCCGCCGGGCGGACCGTTGCATGCCGCCGATGCGGACGCCATCGTCGAGGCCTTCTCGCGCCACCTGCTGGCCGGCCACCTGCTGGTGCAGGCGGTGCTGCCGGGCATGCGCACCGACGGCTGGGGCCGGATCGTCAACGTGGTCTCGACCTCAGTGCGCGAACCGATCCCGGGCCTGGGCGTGTCCAACACCGTGCGCGGCGCGGTCGCCGGCTGGGCCAAGACCCTGTCGCGGGAACTGGCCGGCGACGGGATCACCGTCAACAACGTGCTGCCGGGTTTCACCCGCACCGGGCGCATCGACCAGATCGTGCGCGCCCGCGCCGAAAAGGAAGGCCGCGGCGAGGCCGAGATCGAGGCGGCGATGCGCGCCACAGTGCCGGCCGGCCGTTTCGCCGAACCGCACGAGGTCGCCGCGGCCATCGCCTTCCTGTGTTCGCCGGCTGCCGGGTACATCAACGGGGTGTCGCTGGCGGTCGACGGCGGACGGATGCAGTCGATCTGAGGCCGGGCCATGATCGCGCCCAAGGGGCGCTCCTACGAAAGCGGTTGCCTCCCGTAGGAGCGCCCCTTGGGCGCGATGCTTCTGGCGTCGAATCCAACCCTTGGGCATGGCGGGCATGGCCCGCTCCTACGGTCTTGGCGGGCGCGTTAAGCTTTGCGGATGCGCCTGGAACACTGGATCGACGGAAAACCATGCGCGCCTGCCGGCGGCGGCTGGCGCGAGGCCTTCGATCCGGCCACGGGCAGGGCGCATGCCGAGGTCGCCGACGGCGACGCGCGCGATGTCGAGCTGGCGGTCGCGGCCGCGCGCCGCGCCTTCCCGGCCTGGTCGGCGCTGCGCAACAGCGAACGCGCGCGCTGGCTCGAGCGCCTGGCGCAGGCGCTGGAGGACCGGCTCGAGGCCTTCGCCCACGCCGAGGTGCGCGACGGCGGCAAGCCGGTGAAGCTCGCCCGCGAGGTCGAGATCCCGCGCGCGGTCGCCAACCTGCGTTTCTTCTCCCACGCCGCGACCCAGTTCGCCAGCGAATCGCACCACGGCGAGGCCGGCCTGAACTACACCCTGCGCCCGCCGCTGGGCGTGGTCGCCACCATCTCGCCCTGGAACCTGCCGCTGTACCTGCTGACCTGGAAGATCG
>JBKHXI010000119.1:0-7637 GCA_046566095.1 Gammaproteobacteria bacterium
TCGCCGCCCTCGATCCGTCCGAGCACGATCTTGAACGAGACCAGCAGCGGCACCGCCAGCAGCAGGCCCAGGATTCCCCACAGGAAGCCGAACACCGCCAGCGCCAGGATCAGGATGAGAGGCGACAGCGACATCCGCTGGCCCAGCACGATCGGGGTGATGAAGTTGCCCTCGGTGGCCTGCAGCGCCAGGTAGACCGCGGCCGGCATCAGCGCCCGCCAGGTCTCCTCGTATTCCACGAAGCCCACCGCCAGCATCACCACGAAGCCGATCAGCGGGCCGACGTAGGGCGCGAAGTTGAGCAGGGCGATCATCGTGCCCCAGAGCAGCACGTCGGGCAGCGACATGCCCAGGAAGAAGTACAGGCAGGCCGCGAAGGCGGTGCCGAGCAGGGCGTTGATGGCGCTGATGGTCAGCACGTAGCGCGACACCTCGCGCTCGATCGACTGCAGGATCTCCACCGTGACCTTCTTCTGCTGCCGGCTCGGCAGCATCGCGATCGCGCTGCGCTGGATGCGGTGGCCGTAGACCATGAAGAAGAAGGTCAGGATCGCCACCGCCAGCACCGAGACGATGATCATCGGGGTGGTCAGCAGCGCCGCGTAGGGGCTGGCCTGCTGCGGGGTGACCACCTCGACCTTCTGCGCGGTCTGGCCTTCGCCGCCCGCGGCGCGGGCGATGTCCTGGGCCGCCTCGCTCGCCTCCTTCATCGGCCGGGTCATCTCGCGCACGGTCGGGGCCAGCCGGCGCAGCTCGCGCGGCGCCTCGCGCAGCCATTCGCCGGCCGGCTGCACCAGCTGCTTGCCGAGCATCAGCGCGCCGGCCAGCCCGACCGCCAGCACCAGCAGCGCGGCCACGAAGCGCGGCAGGTACAGCCGCTGCAGCAGGCGGATGATCGGGTTGCCGATCAGGGCGAAGAACATCGCCAGCAGCACCGGCAGCACCAGGTCCTGGGCCAGGTACAGGGTGTAGCCGACCGCGAGCACCGCCAGCACCAGCGCTGCGGTTGAGGCGCGCGGGCGCGGCGGCGGCGGCGGCCCGAACGACTCGTCGGGATGGGCGCCGGCGGCGGCCGCTTCCGCGGGGGGCGTGCTCATGGTTCGTCGGCCTCGGCGGGCGCGGTGGGTTGGGTGGGCGGCGGGCCCCGGTCGGCGGCGGGCGGCGGCGGGCGGGCACCGGCGGCCGCGGCGCTGCGCAGCGCGGTGTCCTCGGCCTCGTGGGCGGCGCCCTCGGCCTCCTGCGCGGCGGCCTGGGCCTGGTCGCTGGCCTTGAGCGCGAGCACCGAGGCCAGCAGCCGCACCACGCTGACCCCGGCGTTGGTGGCCTTCTGCAGCGGCTCGGTGCGGCCCACCAGGTAGCCCGAGAGCAGGCCGGCGACCACGATCCGGCCCGGCGTCCACGACGCCTTCCAGGAACGCTTGAGCTGGCGCCAGTCGGCGGACATCCGCCGTTCCTGGGCCTCGAGCGTGGATTCGGCCTGTTCGACCTTGTGCAGCAGCTTGTCGAAGCTCATCGGTGGGTCTGCCTTCGGTCGTGTGCGCGCGTGCCTGTCGCCGGTGCCGCCGTCGCTCATGGCGGGGTGACGTCGATTCCGGACTTGTCCTTCAACTTCGCCGCAGCGGCCTCGCGTTCCAGGCGCCGGGCGGCCTCGCGGCTGGATTCGCCGGAACCGGCGCGCGGGCCGAAGCCGGCCAGTTCGCCGATCCCCAGCCGCGCCAGCTGGCGGCGCGTGGCCTGCATCCGGGTGTGGTCGAAATAGCGCATGCCGATGTGCACCGCGATCGCCGCCGCCACCAGGCTCAGCACCGCGCACGACAGCAGCGCGAACGACCACGGCCAGCCCAGCTGCCGGGTGAGGAACAGGATCGCGGCGGCCATCAGCAGCAGCCAGCCCGAGGCGCCGAACACGATCGCCACCCCGGTCAGCGCCAGGGTCCGGCCGAGCGCGCTGCGCGCCAGCGAGAAGTCGGCCGAGACCAGGGTGCGCAGCGCGCGCGCCACGGCGCCGGTGGCCTCCCAGCCCGAGCGCCCGGCATCCAGCAGCTGGCGCAGGGCCTCGTCGAGCTCGGGCGGATCCTGCGGCAGCTCGGCCGGGTCGGGCGGTTCCCGGCGCGCCCGCGGCCGCGCGCCGGGCGTGCCGGCGCCGGCCGCGCCGGCGGCCTGCGCCTCCCCCTCGCGGGCGCTCCCCTGCGCCACGCCTTACTTGCCGTCGCTGCGACCGAGCCGGGCGATGATCCAGCCGGCGGCGAAGGCCACGCCGAACGAGGCCAGCGGCCGCTCGCGGATCAGTTCGGCGGCGCTCTCGATCAGGTCCTGGCCCTTGTCCATCAGCGCGTCGACCTGCTCGCGGGTGGCTTCGGGCAGGGCCTCGGCGGCGTTGAGGCCGGCCAGGGCGCTGTCGGCCAGGTCGGCCTTGAGGTTGGCCTTGCCCAGGCGCAGCTCGTCGGCGGCCGAGCGCCCGCCGTCGCGCAGCGCCTCGCCGCTGGCGGCGGCGGCGCCCTTGATCGCCGCGCCGGCGTCGTGCGCGGCCTGCTTGAGGTGGGACCCGGCTTCGCCGAGGCTGCTGCGGACGGTGTCGCCGGCGGTGGGGTGGTTCGGGCTCATCGGACTCTCCTGTGGGGTTACGGCGGGGGTTACTGCAGCAGCAGGTTGCCCTGGGCGCCGCCGCGCAGCACGCGCAGCAGCAGCCGGGGTTCGGGGTCGGCGAACAGGGAACGGAAGCCGGCGAGGTCGTCGAAGCGGCCGCTGTTGGCGGCCAGCACCACGTCGTCCGCGCGCAGGCCGTTGCGGGCGGCGCGGCTGCCGCGCGCCACCGATTCGACCCACACCCCGGATACGCCGGCCTGGCGCAGGCGCTCGGGCAGTTCCGCGAACACCGCGCCGTCCAGGCGTTCGTCGAGCAGGCCGCCGGCGATGCTGCGCGGCTGCTCGCGCAGCTGCGCGCGCAGCTGCAGGCTGCGGCCGTCGCGCACCACGTCCAGGGCCACCGCGGTGCCGATCGGCTGCAGGCCCTCGAAATTGTGCAGGGCGTCGCGGCCGTAGATCCGCTGGCCGTTGGCGGCCACGATCAGGTCGCCCGGGCGCAGCCCGGCCGCGGCCGCGGCCGAACCCGGGTAGACCCGCGTGACCAGGGCGCCGCGCGCGGCCTCGATGCCCAGGCCCGCGGCCAGGCGCGCGTCCAGGTCGCGGGTGTCGGCGCCGAGCGTGCCGCGCCGGACCACGCCTTCGTCCAGCAGCTGGCGCATGATGTTGCGCGCCAGGTTGCTGGGGATGGCGAAGCCCAGGCCGATGTTGCCGGCGGCGCTGCCGCGCGGATTGAAGCTGGCGGTGTTGATCCCGACCAGCTCGCCGCGCAGGTTGACCAGCGCGCCGCCGGAGTTGCCGGGATTGATGCTGGCGTCGGTCTGGATGAAGTTCTGGAAGCCCAGCCCGCGCAGGCCGGTGCGCCCCACCGCCGAGACGATGCCGCTGGTCACGGTCTGGCCGATGCCGAACGGGTTGCCGACCGCGACCACGAAGTCGCCGACCTGCAGCGTGTCCGAATCGGCCAGCGGGATCGCGGCCGCGCTGCGCAGCGCGTCGGGCGGCACCCGCATCAGGGCCACGTCGGTGTCCGGGTCGGAACCGACGAACTCGGCGGCCACCGTGGTGCCGTCGGCCAGCGTCACCGACACCGCCTCGGCGCCCTCGATCACGTGGTGGTTGGTCAGCACCAGCCCGCGCGCGGCGTCGACGATCACGCCCGAGCCCAGCGACTGGTTGATCCGTTCCTGGGTCAGCTCCGGGAACATGCGGCGGAAGAACGGGTCGTTGCCGAACGGGCTGACCCGGACCCGCTGCCGGGTCTGCACGCTGACCACCGCCGGCGTCACCCGCTGCAGCATCGGCGCCAGCGAGGGCATCATCTGGCCCTCCACCGCCGCCGGCAGCGCGGCGCCTGCGGGCAGGGCGGCGGCCGCCGGTTCCGCGGCGCGCGCGGGCGGTTCCACCGCGGCCTCGCGCAGCGCGGTCGCGGCGAAGCCGCCGAACGCGGCGGCGGCGATCAGGGCAAGGACGGCAGGTACGGGACGCATCGCTTCCATAATCCCCAATTCAGTCGTGTCAACTACGTGAAGTCGCGGCGCGCGGGCGCGGCTTCAAGGGGCGCGTGCGACGCCCGACCGGGCCGCGCGGGCTCGATGAACGGGCCGTGGCGACCGGCGACCGGTCCGGGGCGGCCGGCCGGGCCGCCTGCGACCGGGGTTCCGCCGCCGAAGCCGCAAGGCGCCTGCGCCTGTTGACGGCCGCCACCCGCGGGCGTAACGTCGAATCCCGCGCCGCCCCAAGATGTTGGGGTCGGCACTGCGGAGCAAGCCCAAGCCCTGGGGACAAGCCTGTGGATCGCCTAGCCTGCCGGCCGGGCCACGGCACCCGCTTCCGGCCGGCCCGCGGTGGATCGAGGGCAACCTGCGGGGGGGCAGGATGACGCACCACGACGACGCCACGCCGGCGGCAGCGGATCTGCAATCCGGACGCGAGGGCCAGGAGCCGTTCGCGCCATCCGCGACCGCGGCACGCCCGGTCCGGGCCGACGACAACGACGCGGGGCCCACCCCGCGCCAGCCACGAGGAGAAGGTGACAGGATGAGCACGGGCACCAGCACGCTGCGCGCGGTCCGGACGATGGAACAGGCGGGCGACCACGAGATCCCGATGCAGCCGGCCTCGGCCGACATCTGGGACAAGAAGTACCGCCTCAAGACCAAGGCCGGCGAGCCGGTGGACGCCGATATCGACGCCACCTACCGGCGCGTGGCCCGCGCCCTGGCCGACGCCGAGCCGACCGAGGAGCTGCGCCGCCACTGGTACGAGCGCTTCGTCTGGGCGCTGCGCCGCGGCGCGATCCCGGCTGGGCGCATCACCTCCAACGCCGGCGCGCTCGAGCACAAGCCGGCGACCAGCACCATCAACTGCACGGTGTCCGGGACCATCGAGGATTCGATGGACGGCATCCTGGAGAAGGTCCACGAGGCCGGGCTGACGCTCAAGGCCGGCTGCGGCATCGGCTACGAGTTCTCCACCCTGCGCCCGCGCGGCGCCTTCGTCGCCGGCGCCGGCGCCTACACCTCCGGGCCGATGTCCTTCATGGACATCTACGACAAGATGTGCTTCACCGTGTCCTCGGCGGGCGGGCGCCGCGGCGCGCAGATGGGCACGTTCGACGTGTCGCACCCGGACGTGAAGGACTTCATCCGCGCCAAGCGCGAGGACGGCCGCCTGCGCCAGTTCAACCTGTCGCTGCTGATCACCGACGGCTTCATGCAGGCGGTCGCCGACGACGCGGACTGGCCGCTGGTGTTCCCGATCAACGAGAAGGAGCGCGCCGCGTTCGACCTGGCCGACGAATCGGCCGTGGTCTGGCGCGAATGGCCCACCCACCGCAACTACATCGCCCGCGAGGACGGCCTGGTCGCGTGCAAGGTGTACGGCCACATCCGCGCCCGCCACCTGTGGGACATGATCATGGTCTCGACGTACGACTACGCCGAGCCCGGCTTCATCCTGATCGACCGCGTCAACGAGATGAACAACAACTGGTGGTGCGAGAACATCCGCGCCACCAACCCGTGCGTGACCGCAGACACGCGTCTGGCCACGCAGTATGGAATGGTCCGGATCGGAGACCTGGTCGACAGCGGTGAACGGATCCAGGCCACGGTCGACGTGCGTGCGCTCGGTAAGAGCGGCCGCGGTACCGAAATCCGCCCTGCCAAGCCGGCTTTCATGACCGCGCTGCGCGCTTCCGTCTATCGCGTCGTCACTGAGGCCGGCTATGAGATCAAGGCGACAGAATGGCACGACTTCTATACCGAGCGGGGAAAGATCAAGCTGCGCGAGCTGCGCGTGGGC
This sequence comes from Gammaproteobacteria bacterium, assembly GCA_046566095.1. Classification (GTDB taxonomy): domain Bacteria; phylum Pseudomonadota; class Gammaproteobacteria; order Xanthomonadales; family Xanthomonadaceae; genus CAMPJU01. The sequence goes on from JBKHXI010000119.1 coordinate 5,890, forward strand.
GATTCCCTGCTCGTCCAATCCGGAAAGGGACAGTTCGGCAACGAGGGCAGCGAGGACCTTGGCCTGCTTCTGGGAGTGATCGCGGGCGACGGCCATTTCACCAATCGCGGCAGCGAGCAGGAAGCGGCCGTCATCACCCTGTGGGGCGAGGAGCGGGCGCTTGCCGACCGCCTGTCCGCATACGTCAACACGCTGATCGCAGGGGCGTCACTGCATGCGTCGCGCGAGTACACGGTATCGCCGGTGGCGGTGCCGGCGCGCAACCAGGTGTTCATCCGCTCGGTGATGCTGGCCCGGCTGCTCGAGCATTACGGGTTCACGCGGGCCACCAAGTTCAAGGTGCCGGAAGTGGTCTGGCGCGGCAGCGAGGACTGCGTTCGGGGCTATCTGCGCGCCCTGTTCCAGACCGACGGCACCGTCAACGTCAGTTCCCGGAGCCAGAGTTGCTCCGTGCGCCTGGCATCCAGCGAGCCGTCCTTGCTGAAGGAGGTCCAGATGCTGCTGGCCAACTTTGGCGTGTTTTCGCGGATCCACCGCCGGCGTGAAGCCGGGCGGCGTTCGCTGCCCGATGGCCGCGGGGCCAATCGCGAGTACGAATGCCGCGCGGACTACGAGCTGATCATCGACGGCGAGTCACGGGAAAGGTTCATGCAGGAAATCGGCTTCCTGCTGCCGGCCAAGACCGAGCGTTACCGGAAGTGGCGCGACGGCAGGCTGCTACGGAAGACGCAGCGATTCGCATCGAGGATCGCGAGCATCGAGTACGTGGGCGAAGAAGCGGTGTTCGATACGACGCAGCCCGACCACAATGCCGTGATCTTCAACGGACTGGTGACCGGGCAGTGCGGGGAGCAGCCGTTGCCGCCGTATGGCGCCTGCCTGCTCGGCTCGGTCAACCTGACCAAGTTCGTGCGCCACCCGTTCACCGACCGCGCCGAGTTCGACTGGGACGAGTACCGCGAGGTGGTGCGGGTGTTCACCCGCATGCTCGACAACGTGGTCGAGGTCAACGGCCTGCCCCTGCAGCAGCAGCGCGACGAGATCGTGCGCAAGCGCCGCCACGGCATGGGCTTCCTCGGCCTGGGAAGCACCGTGACCATGCTGCGCATGAAGTACGGCGACGAGGACTCGTGCGCGTTCACCGAGCGCGTGGCCCGCGAGATGGCGGTGGCCGGCTGGGGGGTGGCGCTGGAGCTGGCGAAGGAGAAGGGCCCGGCGCCGATCATGGACGAGACCTTCGAGGTCACCGCCGAGATGCTGCGCAAGCGCCCGGAAATGGTCCGCGACGGCTGGAAGCCGGGCGACACGATCCATGGCCGGGAACTGCACGCCCGTTACAGCCGCTACATGCAGCGGGTTGCGGGCGTGGCGCCGGAACTGGTCGAGGCGCTGGCGCAGGTCGGCGCGCGCTTCACCCACCACAGCTCGATCGCGCCCACCGGCACCATCTCGCTGAGCCTGGCCAACAACGCCAGCAACGGCATCGAACCGTCCTTCGCCCACCACTACAGCCGCAACATCATCCGCGAGGGCCGCAAGACCAAGGAGAAGGTGGACGTGTTCAGCTTCGAGCTGCTCGCCTACCGCGCCCTGGTCAACCCCAAGGCGATGCCGTTCGCCGAGGACGAGGCCGCGAAGCTGCCGGACTACTTCATCAGCGCCGACGACGTCACCCCCAAGGCGCACGTGGACGTGCAGGCCGCCGCCCAGAAGTGGGTCGACAGCTCGATCTCCAAGACCGCCAACGT
>JBKHXI010000120.1:0-4900 GCA_046566095.1 Gammaproteobacteria bacterium
GGCGTGCTGCTGTACCGCGGCTACCCGATCGAGCAGCTGGCCGAGAAGTCGAGCTTCCTCGAGGTCGCCTACCTGCTGATCCACGGCGAACTGCCGGCCGGCGACCAGTTCCGGAAGTTCGAGCACGAGGTCACGCATCACACGATGATGCACGAGGCCTTCAAGAAGTTCCTCGGCGGCTTTCGCCACGACGCGCACCCGATGGCCATGCTGGTCGGCATGCTCGGCTCGATGGCCAGCTTCTACCACAACGACCTGGACCTGGACGATCCGGAGCAGCGGCGCATGGCCGCGATCCGGCTGATCGCCAAGGTGCCGACGATCGCCGCGGCCTGCTACCGCTACTCGATCGGCTGGCCGCTGCGCTACCCGCGCAACAACCTCGAGTACACCACCCGCTTCCTGCACATGCTCAAGGAAGTGCCGAGCGAACCGCTCGCGCTCAATCCGGTCGCCGCCAAGGCGATGGACCTGCTGTTCATCCTGCACGCCGACCACGAGCAGAACGCCTCGACCTCGACCGTGCGCCTGGTCGGTTCCACCGGCGCCAACCCGTACGCCTGCGTGGCCGCGGGCGTGGCCGCGCTGTGGGGGCCGGCGCACGGCGGCGCCAACGAGGCGGTGCTGAAGATGCTCGAGGAGATCGGCCGCCCGGAGAAGGTGGGCGAGGCGGTCGCCAGGGCCAAGGACAGGGACTCCGGCTTCCGGCTGATGGGCTTCGGCCACCGCGTGTACAAGAACTTCGACCCGCGCGCGAAGATCATCCGCGAGATGTGCCACCAGGTGCTGGCCGAGCTGGGCGTCGACGACCCGCTGCTGGAGGTCGCGATGCGCCTGGAGGAGGCCGCGCTCGAGGACGAGTACTTCGTCCAGCGCAAGCTCTACCCGAACGTCGACTTCTACTCGGGCATCATCTACAAGGCGCTGGGCATCCCGACCGAGATGTTCACGGTGATGTTCGCGATCGCGCGGACCGCCGGCTGGGTCGCGCATTGGCTCGAGCAGCAGGACGACCCGGAGAACCGCATCGGCCGCCCGCGCCAGGTCTACACCGGCGCCGCCCGCCGCGACTACGTGCCGGCCGGCAGCCGCTGAGCCCCCGCACCGCGCTCGCGCGGCGTCGCGCCCGCGGGCCGCGCGCCGGCCGGAGCCTGCACGCCGCTGCGGATCGGGCGCCGGCGGGCGCGGCCGCGCCGGCGGTTCCGCCGCCCGCGCTCAGCCGCCGCCCGTCGCCTCGTAGCCCGCGATCTCGTCCTCGGCCAGCAGCGCCCGCAGCTGGGCGGCGCTGGCCCGGCGCATCGGCTTCTCGTCGATCGCCGACAGCGGCGCCTGGCGCAGGGCCTGCTCCGGTAGCACGGTCAGGTCGAAGGTCAGGCCCTCGGCGCTGAATACCCAGACCGGGAAGTCGGCCTGGCGCTGGCGGTCCAGCCGCAGCTGGCGGCTGCGCGCCTGGGCCGGAATGCGGTGTTCGTCCAGGAAGCGCGCCACCGCCTCGGCATCGTCGGCGAACAGCTGCAGGGCCACGGCGGCGTTGGCGTCGGCGGTGCCTTCCAGCACCGGGCCGACCAGCCGCGGCCGGAACGCGGCGAAGAACTCCAGCGCCTGCAGCGCCGCCTGGCGGCGCGCGCGCAGCGCATCGGCGACCGCCTCGCCCTGGAACAGCCGCTGGTACTCGCGCAGCGCGGCCTCGATCTCGCGGTTGCGCGGCAGCGAGGCGTCGTCGAGGATGCCGAGCCGCTGCGCGGCCTTGAGCTTGGCCTGGTGGTAGTCGCGCATGCCGCCCTCGGCCATCAGCCGCGCGGCCTCGGTGGCCAGGCGATGGCGGCGTTCGCGGGTCCGGGTCTGCGCATGGGCGTGCGCGTGGGCCTGTCGACGTCCGTTCTGCATGGCGCCATCCCCCGCTCGGGCCTGGTCCGACTGTAGCGCAGTCGGCCGCCGGGTGCCGCGCGCCGCGTTCAGCCGGCGCAGGGCCCCGCCGTGTACGCGCGGAACGGGGAGCGGGGCCGTCCGGGCACGCTGCCGGACGGCGCGCCCGAACCGGAAGATCCGGGCCGGCCTGCTAGAAGATGTCGAACGCGTCTTCCTGGCTGGCGGCCTGGTCGCTGTACTCGACCGCGGCCTGCATCCGCTCCAGGTCCTCGACCTTGACCCACTCGACCACGCCGCCCTGGCCGCCCTCGATCAGCCGCCCGCCGGGCCCCACCGAGACCTGGACCATGCCCTGCGGCGGTTCCAGCGGGACCTCGGGCCGCTCCTGCAGCGCCACCCGCATGTACTCGATCCAGATCGGCAGCGCGGCCTTGCCGCCGTATTCGCGGTAGCCGAGGGTCTTGAAGTCGTCGCGCCCGACCCAGACCGTGGTCACCAGGTCGGCGCCGAAGCCGGAGAACCAGGCGTCGCGGTGTTCGTTGGTGGAACCGGTCTTGCCGCCCACGTCCGGGCGTTCCAGCACCTTGGCCGCGGTGCCGGTGCCGCGCCGGACCACGTCGCGCAGCATCGAGTTCATCTGGTAGGCGGTGCGCGCGTCGATCGCGCGCGGCGCGACCGTGGCGTTCGCCGGCAGGGCGGGCCGGGGCGCCTGGGCCTCGGCGGCGGCCTCGGCCGGCGGTTTCGGCGGCCCGAGGTTGAAGCCGTCGACCACGGCGCTGGCGCGCACCGGGGCCGCGCCCGGCACCGCGCCCGGCGCGCAGCCGGGGCAGGCGACCGCCGGCTCGGCCTTGAACACCAGCTGGCCGTCGCGGTCGCGGACCTCGTCGATGAACCAGGGGGTGATCCGGAAGCCGCCGTTGACGAAGGCGGCGAAGCCGCGGGCGACGGTCAGCGGATGCACCGAGGCGGTACCCAGCGACATCGACAGGTTCGGCGGCAGCTCGGCCTCGTCGAAGCCGAAATGACTGATGTAGCGGCGCGCATAGTCGACCCCGATGGCGTCGAGCAGGCGCACCGACACCAGGTTCTTGGACTGCACCAGCGCCTCGCGCAGGCGCATGGGGCCGGCGAACTTGCCGTTGTCGTTCTGCGGGCGCCATTCGCGGCCGCGGCGGTCGCGGAACACCACCGGTGCGTCGAGCACGATCGAACCCGGGTGGAAACCGCGCTCGAACGCCGCCGCGTAGAGGAAGGGCTTGAAGCTGGAACCGGGCTGGCGCCGGGCCTGGGTGGCGCGGTTGAACTTGCTTCCGTTGAAGCTGAAGCCGCCCGAAAGGGCGCGCAGGGCGCCGGTCTCCGACTCCAGCGACACCAGCGCGGTCTGCGCCGGCGGGAGCTGCTCCAGGTGGTAGCGGGGCGCGGCGTCAGGAGCCGGGTCCGCGCCGGCCTCGCCCTTGGGCGCCTCGATCCGCACCCGGACGATGTCGCCGCGCTTGAGCAGCGCCGCCGGGCTGCGACCGGTCCAGCGGCTGGAGGCCGCGTCGAGGGTGGCGGTCCGTCCGTCCCGCAGCACGATCTCGGCCTTGCCGTCGCCGGTCGACAGCACGATCGCGGGCTGCAGCCCGTTCTGCGAGGCGATTGCGCGCACGTGGCCGCGGGCCTCCACCGGCCCGTCGGTCTCGGCGAGTTCGACCTGCTGCTCGGCGCCGCGCCAGCCGCGGCGATGGTCGTAGGTGGCCATGCCGCTGGCGATGGCCCGGTCGGCGGCGGCCTGCAGCCTGCCGTCGATGGTGGTGGTGACGTGGTAGCCGCGGGTGAGCACGTCGCCGCCGAAGCGGGCGATCATCTCCTGGCGCACCATCTCGGCGACATACGGGGCATAGACCTCGATCGGCCGCTCGTGCGGTTCGGCATGCATCGGCACCGCCTGCGCCTGGCGCATCTGCGGCTCGGTGATGAAGCCCAGTTCGGCCATCCGCTGCAGGATGTAGTCGCGGCGGATGCGGGCGCGGTCGGGGTTGGAGACCGGGTTGCCGCTGGAGGGGAACTTCGGGATGCCGGCCAGGGTGGCGGCCTCGTCCAGGGTCAGCTGGTCGAGCGGCTTGCCGTAGTAGAACTCGGCGGCTGCGGCGATGCCGTAGGCGCGGTTGCCGAAGAAGCTCTTGTTGAGGTACAGCTCGAAGATCTCGTCCTTGGTGAGCTCGCGCTCCATCTTCAGCGCCAGCAGCATCTCGGCCAGCTTGCGGGTGTAGCTGTATTCCGAGCTCAGGTAGAACTGGCGGGCGACCTGCTGGGTGATGGTCGAGCCGCCGGGCACGCGTTCGTCGTCGGTGGTGGCCAGTAGCCAGATGGCCCGCATCACGCCCTTGAAGTCCACGCCCGGGTGGTCGTAGAAGCGCGCGTCCTCGATCGCGATGAAGGCCTGCTTGACCGGCTCGGGGACCTCCTCGATGCGCACCGGGTAGCGCCGGGTCTCGCCGAACAGGGCGATCAGCCGGCCCTCGCGGTCGTAGACGTACATCGGCTCCTGCAGCTCCACCGTGCGCAGGGTCTCCACGTCCGGAAGCTTCGGGGCGATCAGGGCGTACAGCACCCCGACAGCGAGCACGCCGAGCAGGGCCAGGCCGGCGAACGCGAGCAGCGCCCAGCGCAGGAAACGACGGAGACGGGGGGGCATCGGCAGGGCGATCCGGATTGCGGGCAGGTCCGGCCGGGAGTATAGAGGAGCCGACTGCAACGCCCGGTTGACGGCGCACAGGGCGGCGCGGGCGCTGCCGGCGGCGTCCGGATCGCGCTGCCGGCCGCGTTACGCAGGAGGGACGGATCCAGCGGGGGCGAGGGGCGGGAAGCGGCGCAGGCGGGGCGGCGGCCACACGAATGGGCCTCCGGGGTTGCCACGGCGTAAAAAGTCCGTTATTAACGTTGCGGGGCACGTTGTGCGCGTAAGCGCCCGTGAATAGGGGAGAAACCGTGGGCCTGATCACAAAAAGTCAGCCGCCGCTGATCGGCGTCGACATCAGCTCGACCGCGG
>JBKHXI010000121.1:0-13911 GCA_046566095.1 Gammaproteobacteria bacterium
GAATGGATCGAGGATCCTGCCAACGAGGATCCGGACCTGGACCGCAACTTCCTGCGCCACCGGGTGCTGCCGCTGCTGCGCGAACGCTGGCCGCAGGCCGACGCCGCGCTCGCCCGCGGCGCCGGGCTGTGCGCGCAGGCCGATGCGCTGCTGGCCGACGAGGACCGGCGCGCGCTGGCGGAAGCCGGCGCCGCCGCGGGCGGGCGCGACGGCGCCACCACGCTGTCGCTGGCGGCGCTGCGGGCGCTGCCGCCGGCACGCCGCGCCCGGGTGCTGCGGCGCTGGATCGGTACGCTCGGGCTGCCGCCGCTGCCGGCCGAGGGCGTGGCGCGGATCGAGGCCGACCTGCTGCCGGCGCGCCCGGACGCGGCCGCCGCCTTCGCATGGTCGGGCGCGGTGGTGCGCGCCTGGCGCGGACGGCTGCATGCCGGGCGGCCCCGGCCGCCGCTGCCCGCCGGCTGGCAGGCGGATTGGGACGGCCGGCGGCCGCTGGCGCTGCCGGACGGCGGCGTCCTGGCCCTGGCCGCCGCGGGCGGGGACGGCGTCGCGCCGGAAGCACCGGCGGGCGGCGGCGCCGGCTTCGGGACCACGCTGCGCGTGCACGCGCGCCGCGGCGGGGAACGCATCCGCCTGCCCGGGCGCGCGCATTCCCACGCCCTCAAGCACGTCCTGCAGGAAGCCGGCATCCCGCCCTGGGAGCGCGCCCGGCTGCCGCTGCTGTCGGATGACGACGGCCAGGTCCAGGCGGCCGGCGACCGGATCCTGTCCGCCGCCTTCGCCCAGCGGCTGCACGACCGCGGCCTGCGCCTGCTCCACCACCCCCCGTAGGCGCGTCCCTTGGGCGCGATGCCCGCGCATCCCGACCCCGCGGCGAACGCCATCGCGGGCAAGGCCCGCTCCTACGGGATGCGTGCTTCCCGTACACTGCGGCCATGCCGCGCAAGCCCGCCAACGAACCGTCGCCGGTCGCCGATTTCGAGGCCTCGCTCGAGCAGCTCGAGCAGCTGGTCGAGAAGATGGAACACGGCGACATGAGCCTGGAGGAATCCCTGGTCGCCTACGAACGCGGCATCGGCCTGTACCGCAAGTGCCAGGCCGCGCTGGAACAGGCCGAGCTGCGGGTACGGCTGCTCAGCGATCCGGAGCGCCCGGAGCAGGGCGAGGCCTTCGGCGAGGCGCCGAACGCCGGCAGGGATGGCTGACCCGGCCGCGGCCTGGCGCGCCAGGGTCGACGCCGCGCTCGAACGCACCCTGCCCGAGGCCGACGCCGCGACCGGCCCGTCGCGCCTGCACGCGGCGATGCGCCATGCCGTGCTGCTGGGCGGCAAGCGCATGCGCCCGCTGCTGGTCTACGCCACCGGAACCGCCTTCGGCGCCGACGAGGCGGCGCTCGACGCGCCGGCGGTCGCCGTGGAACTGGTCCACGCCTATTCGCTGGTGCACGACGACCTGCCGGCGATGGACGACGACCGCATGCGCCGCGGCCAGCCGACCGTGCACGTGGCCTTCGACCAGGCGACCGCGATCCTCGCCGGCGACGCGCTGCAGGCGCTGGCCTTCGAGGCGCTGGCCGGCGCCCGCCAGGAGCCCGCCATCCGGGTCGGCATGCTGGCCGAGCTGGCCGCCGCCGCCGGCGTCCGCGGCATGTGCGGCGGCCAGGCCCTGGACCTGGCCGCCACCGGCGCCGCCCGCCCGCCCGGGGCCGCGGCGCTGGAACGGCTGCACGCCATGAAGACCGGGGCGCTGCTGCGCTGCGCGGTGCGCCTGGGCGCGCTGGCCGCGGGCGCGGACCCCGGCAGCCGGGCCGCGCTGGACCGCTTCGCCGATGCGCTCGGGCTGGCGTTCCAGGTCCGCGACGACCTGCTCGACGTCGAGGGCGACAGCCGCGTGCTCGGCAAGACCGCGGGCAAGGACGCGGCCCAGGACAAGGCCACCTTCCCCTCGGTGGTCGGCATCGAGGCTTCGCGCGAACGGCTGCGCGCGCTGGCCGCGGAGATGGAGCAGGCGCTGGCGCCGTTCGGCGCGCGGGCCGCGGCATTGCGCCGGCTCGGGCGCCAGGCGGTGGACCGCGCCCATTGAGCGCGCGCCGCAGCGCAGCCGCCGCGATGCGCCGACCGGCGCGGCGGACCGCGGCCGCCGGCGATGCGTCCGCGGATTGACGCGCGTGCAGGCGGCCGCGTTCAGCCGACCAGGCGGATGCTCATCGGGTAGCGGAACGGCTGGCCGTTCCAGGCCGCGACCATCGCCAGGATGCTCGCCACCAGCCACAGCACCGCGATCGCCGCCACCGCCAGCAGCAGCACCAGGCCCGCGGGGATGGTCAGCAGCAGGCCCAGGCCGAGGGTGAGGATGCTGATCCCGACCAGGGCCACGCCGATCGCGACCGCGACGCAGGCGTAGATCAGCATGCTCAGGTTGAAGTTCACCGCCTCCAGCGCGTGCGCGGCGACGAACTCCGAATCGTCGCGCTTGAGCAGCCACACCGCCAGCGCCCCGACCACGCCGGCCACGCCCACCAGCCAGCTGGTCAGCAGCGCCAGCAGCAGTGCGGCCAGGTGCGCGGCCAGCGCCCACTGGCGCTCGGACTGGCTCGGAGAGACCGCGGACAGGGCTCGGGCATCGGCATTCATGGCATCGCTCCGTCGGCCGGGAACGGAACCGGCCCGCCTTCCATGATGGAGGCGGGCCGGCGACATGCAAGCCAACTGATGGGCTATCGTGCCGACCTGGGGTGCCGACCCGGGGCGCCGCCCGCGGCGCGCTACTTGATCAGCCGCAGCGCGAACGGATACCGGTAACGCTCGCCCTGGTTGGCCTTCATCGCGGCGATGATCGTCAGCACCAGCCAGGCCAGGCCGACGACGATCATCAGCGGCAGCGTCAGGACGATGCCGATGCCCAGGGTCAACAGCGTCATCAGGAACAGGGCGAAGAACACGATCGCCACGGTGATGTTGAAGTTCAACGCCTCCTTGGCCTGGTCGTCGACGAAGGGCATGGTCTCCTTCTTGACCATCCAGATCACCAGCGGCCCGATGAAGCAGCCGATGCTGCCCGCCCAGCCCGCGGTGACGAAGCCGCCGAGCAGCGCCGACAGGTGGGCGAACATCGCCCACTGTCGCTCTTCGGCCGGAATGCCGGTGTCGGCGCCCACGGGCGCCTGCTGTTCGAAATCGCTCATTCGCGTCTCCCCGCACGAAGGCGCCGGACTGGCGCCGGCTGCACTGTCGCGCGCGGCGCCGGGCCGGTCAAGCCGCCGGGTCAGTGTTCGCCGGCGACGGTCATCCGCCCCACCAGGATCGAGCCGGTACGCACGTGCGAGCGCGGATCCACGTCGCTGCCGACCGCCTCGATCGCCGCGAACATCGACCGCAGGTCGCCGGCGATGGTGATCCCGTCGACCGGCGCCACCGGCTTGCCGCCCTCGACCAGGAAGCCGGCGGCGCCGCGCGAATAGTCGCCGGTCACCGGGTTCACGCCCTGCCCCATCAGCTCGGTGACCAGCAGCCCGCGGTCCATGCCCGACAGCAGGGCATCCAGGTCGCCGGCATTGGCCGCGATCTGCAGGTTGTGCGCGCCGCCGGCGTTGGCCGTGGTCTGCAGGCCCAGCCGCCGCGCCGCGTAGCTCGACAGCAGGTAGCGCTGCAGCACGCCGCCCTCGACCAGGTCCGACGGCCGTGTGGCCACGCCCTCGGCGTCGAACGCCGCGGAACGGAAGCCGCGCGGCAGGAACGGATCCTCGTGGATCGAGAACCAGTCCGGGAACAGGCGTTCGCCCACGCTGTCGAGCAGGAAGCTGGCGCGACGGTACAGCGCGCCGCCGGAGACCGCGCCCAGCAGGTGCCCGATCAGCGAACGCGCGACCTCCGCGACGAACAGCACCGGCATCTGCGCGGTCGCCAGCGGGCGCGGATCCAGGCGCGCCGCCGCGCGCTCGGCGGCGCGGCGGCCGACCGCGTTCGCCGGTTCCAGATCCTCGGCCGCCAGCGCCGTCGTGTACCAGCCGTCGCGCTGCATGCCCGCGCCCTCGCCCGCGATCAGTGCGCAGCCGAGGGTGTGCTGGGTGGACCGCTCATGGCCGACGAAGCCGTGCGAGTTGGCGTACACGCCCAGGCTCGCGCTGCTGCCCACCGAGGCCCCATCGGAATTGCGGATCCGCGGCTCGGCCTCGCGCCCGGCCGCCTCGCAGGCCAGCGCCAGTTCGATCGCCCGCTGCGGCCCGATCGCCCACGGATGCCACTGGTCGAATTCGGGGAAGCGGCCGTCGTCCTGCGGACGCGCCATCAGCGCCGGGTCGGCCAGGCCCGCGGCCGGGTCGGCCTCGGTGTGGCGCGCGATCGCGCAGGCCTGCGCCACGGTCGACTCCAGGCTGTCCTCGCGCAGGTCGGCGGTGCTGGCGCTGCCCTTGCGCCCGCCGAAATACACCGTCACCGCGATGCCGCGGTCGCGGGTGGACTCCACGGTCTCGACCTCGCCCATGCGCACGTTGACGCCCAGCCCGCGCTCCTCGGTGCAGGAGACCTCGGCCTGATCGGCGCCGTGCGCGCGGGCGCGCTCGAGCAGGCGCCCGGCGATGGCGGCGAGCGCGTCGAGGCGTTCGCGGCTGTCGTCGTGGTGGAAGTCGGTCGCGGTGGCGGGCTGCTTCAATGGCTTATCCTTCTGCGGTGTCGTCGGGGAAATTCTGCGCGGTCGTCCCGAGACGCAGCCGAGGGACCCGCTTCTCCCGGCTTCGGGCCTCGGCGCGCATTCGAAGCAGGTTCCTCACTGCGTTCGGAACGACAGGCGGCTTCGGAACGACAAGTATCGGAGGAAGACGATGCGCGGCAAGGATCCCGAAAGCGGCGAGTTCCGCGCCCCCAGCCGCAGCGAGCAGCGGCGCCAGGCGCTCGACGTGCTGGCGCTGGGCGAGCGGCTGGCGGCGCTGAGCGACGCCCAGCTCGCCCGCCTGCCGGTCCCCGAAGAGGTGCTGCCGCACCTGCGCGAAGCGCGCCGCATCACCGCGCACGGCGCCCGCAAGCGCCAGCTCGCCTTCCTGGCCAAGCAGCTGCGGCGCCAGGACGACGAAGCGCTGGAGGCGATCCGCGACGCGCTCGACGCCAGCGGCGAACCGGCGCGGCGGGAAACCGCGGCCCTGCACCGCACCGAGGCCTGGCGCGCGCGGCTGCTCGACGAGGGCGACGAGGCCTTGTCGGAACTGCTCGCGGCGCACCCGGGCGCCGACCGCCAGCGCCTGCGCCAACTGGTCCGCAACGCCCTGGACGAGCGCCGCCGCAACAAGCCCCCGCACGCCTTCCGCGAACTGTTCCGCGAACTGCGCGGCGTGCTCGATTCCGCGACGGACGTCGCCGCTGCGGACGACGCGGAAATCAAGCCGTAACCAACACGCGAGTCGTCACCAGCAGGTATCTCCCACGCACCCAATAGAGGGATCGAAAGGAGGTCGCGGCGCGCGCAGCGGGCGGGTGTTGCGCAGAGCGCGCCAGGGATGGCGCGCGGCGGCGACTCCGGGCACGGACAGCGCGGACGGAGCCGCGGAGCAACCCCCGCCCGCTGCCTGCATCGCGACCGGGGACCAGCACAGCTGCACCCCGCATGCTCACGCCTGGGTACCGCCCACGGTCAGCCGGTCGATCAGCAGCGACGGCTGGCCCACGCCCACCGGCACGCTCTGCCCGTCCTTGCCGCACACCCCCACCCCCTCGTCCAGCGCCAGGTCGTTGCCGACCATCGACACCCGCTGCATGGTTTCCGGCCCGTTGCCGATCAGGGTCGCGCCCTTGACCGGCGCCGTGATCCTGCCGTCCTCGATCAGGTAGGCCTCGGTCGCCGAGAACACGTACTTGCCGCTGGTGATGTCGACCTGGCCGCCGCCGAAGTTGACCGCGTACAGCCCGCGCTTGACCGAACGGATCATCTCCTGCGGATCGTGCGTGCCGGCCAGCATGTAGGTGTTGGTCATACGCGGCATCGGCAGGTGCGCGAACGACTCACGGCGGCCGTTGCCGGTGGCCCGCATTCCCATCAGGCGCGCGTTGAGCGTGTCCTGCATGTAGCCGGCCAGCACCCCGTCCTCGATCAGCGTCGTGCACTCGGTCGGCGTGCCCTCGTCGTCGACGTTGAGCGAACCGCGCCGCCCGGGCAGCGTGCCGTCGTCGACGATCGTCACCCCCGGCGCGGCCACCCGCTGGCCGATGCGCCCGGCATAGGTGCTGGTGCCCTTGCGGTTGAAGTCGCCCTCCAGGCCGTGGCCCACCGCCTCGTGCAGCAGCACCCCCGGCCAGCCGCTGCCCAGCACCACCGGCATCGTGCCGGCCGGCGCATCGATCGCCTCGAGCGCAAGCAGCGCCTGGCGCAGCGCCTCGCGCGCCCAGGCCTCCGGCTTACCGCCCTCGAACAGCTGCGCGTACGAATGGCGGCCGCCGCCGCCGGCATAGCCCGATTCGCGCCGGCCGTTGCGCTCCACGATGACCTGCACGCTCAGCCGCACCAGCGGGCGCACGTCGGCGGCCAGCACCCCGTCGCTGCGCGCCACCAGCACCGTGTCCACGCCCCCGGTCAGGCCCACCACCACCTGCCTCACCTGCGGATCGGCCGCGCGCAGCAGCCGGTCGAGCCCGCGCAGCATCGCCACCTTGTCCTCGTTGCCCAGGCCTTCGACCGGATCCTCGGCCGGGTACAGCGCAGCGGCGCCGCGGCCGCGGCCGGGCACCAGGATCCCCGGCCGCGGACTGCGGCCGTCGCGGGCGATGGCGCGGGCGGAACCGGCGGCCTCCAGCAGCGCCGCGCGGTCGATGTCGTCCGAATATGCGAAGCCGGTCTTCTCGCCCGAGATGGCGCGCACCCCCACGCCCTGCTCGATCGAGTGCATGCCGTCCTTGACGATGCCGTCCTCCACCGTCCAGCTTTCGCGGCGCGAATGCTGGAAATACAGGTCGCCGAAGTCGATGCCCGGCCCCAGCAGGGTCGCGAAGGCCGATTCCAGGCCGGGTTCGTCGAGGCCCGCGGGCAGCAGCAGGCGGGAGCGGGCGAGCGAGAGGGCCTGGTTCATGGGGCTTTCGTGGGTGCGGTAAGGGAGCGGCGCGCGGCGCCGCGGCAGGCTGGTGCATTCACTTCATGGCGCCGGCGCACGCAGGCTTCAACCCGCCGGCGTCGGCGCCGCCGGGGCGGCGGCGCGGGGCGGTTCGCGCTCGACCACCTCGACCTCGGGATCGTTCCAGGGCCCGGTCACCCGGTAGGTGCGCGCGGTCGCCTCGCCCAGCGGCTTCTGCAGCACCGCGTTGGCGGCCGCGCCGATCGCCGCCCCCACCGGCCCGCCCGCGATCGCGCCGACCACCGTCAGCACGTTGCCGGCGCGCGGCTGCACCTCGATGGTCTGGTCGAAGCTGCGCGCGCGCAGGTCGGCGTGCCCGCGGATCCGGATCTCGGCCGCGGGCCCGTCGATCGCCAGCGAGTCGCTGCGCGCCAGCCCGTCGTCGAAGCGCACCTGTCCGTGCATCCGGTTGAAGGCGAAGCCCTTGGCGAAGAAGTCGCGGAAGTCGAGCGTCAGCCGCCGCGGCAGTTCGGCGAGGCTGAGCAGCCCGAGCACCCGGCCGGCGCCGGGCTCGACCTCGAGCAGCCGCCCGTCGCGCGCATCCAGCTGCAGCGCGCCGCGCATCCGCGCCGGCGCGAACCCGGCCGGGCTGCCCGGCCAGGCCGCCTGCATCCGCAGCGTGCCGTGGCCGCCGGCCAGCCTGCCGCCGAAGCCGAACCCCTCCAGCAGCGCGCCGAAATCCTCGCTCTCGATGCCCAGGTTCAGTCGGGTGCCGGCGCCCTCGCCGCGCCCCAGCCACTGGCCGTCGAGATCGATGCGTTGCCCGGGCGCGCGCGTGGACAGCTGCTCGATGCGCATCCCGGCCGCCACCGGCCGGGTGCGCAGGCGGGCGCTGCCCAGGACCGCCCGGTCCAGCCGCAGCTGCGCGACGTCGATCGCCAGCGGCGGGATCGAGGCGGGATCGAACCGGGCCTGCGCGGCGCCGGGCGCGGGCGCGGCCGCCGCGGCTTCGGCGGCCGCGGCCGGCGCCGCCGGCCTGCCGCCGGCGGCACGCGCCGGTCGCCAGTGCACGCGCTCGAAGCGCCCGCTCACCGGCGCGCTGCGGTCGGCCGGCACCAGCAGCGCGCCCTGCAGCGCCGCGCCCTCGGCACGCACCGCGACGGCACCGGCGGCGGCCGGTGCCACCTGCACCCGGGTCGCCAGGAACTCGCCGCCGAGCAGCGCCAGCCGGTCCGCGTCCAGATCGATCCGCTGCAGCGGCATCCCGCCGTCCCGGCCGCCGGCCGGCAGCAGCCCCACCCATCCCAGCGCGTCCAGGGTCGGCGCGCGCCCGCCGACCACCAGGCCGGCTGCCGGCGCCGGCCCGGCCTGGCCGCCGCCCAGCAGCGCGTGCACGCCGGTGCGCCCGCCGGCGCTGCGCGCGCGCAGCGACAGCAGCCGCTCCAGCTCCACCCGCAGCTCGCCGCGTTCCAGCGGCAGCGCCAGGTCCACGCTCGCGGGCAGGGCCTGGTCCGGGCGCTTGTGCAGCGGCGCCGGCAGGGTCAGCGCGGTGCCGACCAGGTCCGAGCGCAGCCGCAGCCGGCCCGGCGCGCCGGCCGCGCCGGCGCCGCGCGGGATCGCGACCGCGGCGGTCCACTGCGAACGGCCGTGCGCGTGCGGCCGCAACCAGTCCAGCGCCGGCGCCCGCGCCAGCAGCTCGCCCGCCCCGAAGCTGGCCGCAAGCTCGCCCTCGAAGGCATGCGCGCGCTCGCGCACCGACCCGCCCGCGCGCAGCGACAGCAGGCCGGGGCGCCCGTCGTGGCGGACCTGCAGGTCCTCGGCGGCGAAACCGTCCTCGCGGAACTCGGCGCGGCCGCGGACCTGCTCGAAGGCCAGGTCCCAGCGCCGGTCGGCCAGCCGCAGCCCGTCCAGTTCCACCGTCCCGCGCAGGCGCCGGGGCGCGCTGCGGGGGCGCAGCGGCTGCCGCAGCCCGAATGCGACCCGGGCCGGGCCGCGCGCGGACAGGGCCTGCAGGGTCTGGCCGTGGGCATGCCGCAGCGGGCTGCGCCGCAGCAGTTCCAGCAGCTGCGCGCCGTCGCCGGCGCCCTCGGCTTCGACCTCCAGCAGGCCCTCGCGGTAGTCCTCGATGCCGGCCGCCAGCTGCGCGACCTCGACCCCGGCCACCGCGCCGCTGCCGTCCAGCCGGAAGCCCTCGCCGACGAACACCAGGCGCCCGTCCAGCGCGTCGACTTCCGGCCATTGCGGATGGAACCGCAGGCGGCCGCGCTCGATCCGCGCCTGCGCGCGGAACAGCCCCGGCGCCGCGGCGCCGGCGTCGGCGCGGAACGGCCAGCGGTCCAGGTCGCCCACCACCAGCACCCGGCCCTGTTCGACCCGCCCCGCCAGCAGCGCGCGGTCCAGCCAGTCCAGGGCCGCGGGCGGCATCCGGTGGCGCACCCACAGGCCGCGCGCCGCCGCCAGTTCGGCGCCGTCGACCGTGGCCGCCAGGTCGATGCGCGGGCGGCTGCCGTCGCCCTGCCACCACAGACCGCCGCGCAGCTGCGCGCCGAAGCCGTCGCCGCGCAGGCGCAGCGCGGGCGTGGCGATGCGCCAGCCGGCGTCCTCGCGCCAGCCGGCGAGGCTGCCTTCGAGCCTGGCGCGGTGGCTGCGGCCGAATCCGCGCGGCCAGTCGACGGTCAGTGGCGCCTGGGCGTCGGGCACGAACGAAACCGCGTCCGCATCGCCGCGCAGGGTCCCGGACAGGCCCTCCAGCCCGGGCGCGTCGCCGACCGGGTCGAAGCCGAGATCCTCGACCTGCGCCGCCACCCGCAGCCGCCCGCCGGCCTCGCCGGCCACCGCGACCTCGCGCAGGCGCGCCCGCGGCGCCGCCGCCCGCAGCCACTGGCGCAGGCCCGGGGCCAGCCGCCCGCTCAGCGCCGCCACCGCCAGCAGCGGCCCCGCCTCCAGCGCCTCGGCCGCCAGCGCCCGTCGCGCGCCGCCGGCCAGCAGCAGCCCGTCGAACCTGGCCGGCGTCGCCTCGCCGCTGCCGGCGATCCGCAGCCGCGGCGCGTCCAGGCGCCAACCGCCGGGCGCGGCCTGCCAGCGCGCCCGCGCCTCGACCAGCCCGAACTGCGCCTCCGGCACGCCCACCAGGCCGCGCGCATCGCGCAGCGGCGCACCCGCCAGGCGCAGGCCCGCCAGGCGCGCGTCCAGGTCGAGCTGGGCGATCCGGTGCTGCCGCAACCGGGCCCAGGCCTGGGCCCGGCCGGCGCCGCCGGCCACGGCGATGCCGTCCACCCGCAGCAGGCCGGCCCAGGGCGCGAGCGGGGCATCGGCGATGCCGAACCAGGCGTGGCCGTCGCCGCGCCCGCGGTCGAAATCGAGCACGGCTTCCAGCGGGATCGACGCACCCTCGGCCCAGGCGCGCAGGCCGGCGCGGACCCGCGGCCCGTCCACTCGCAGCCGCAGGTCGACCCGCGGCACCGTGGTTTCGATGCCCAGCCCCGGCGCCGCCACGGTCAGACGGGCATCGTCCACCTGCAGTTCGCCCAGGCCCTCGAGCACGGCCAGCGGATCGGCCGCGGCCTGCTGCTGGCCGGGCAGTCCGCGCACCTGCCAGCGGCCGTCCGGATCCCGTTCCAGGGTCAGGTCCAGGCCGCGCAGACGCAGCTCCGAGAACGGGGTGCCGGGCAGCAGGCCGGCGTACAGCGAGACCAGCATCTCGGCGTCGCCGACCTGCACCGCGCCGCCGGGGGCGCCGATCCGCAGGTTGTCGAGCTTGAGCAGCGGCCCGCGCCGGGTCCAGGCGGTCTGCACCCGGTCGAACGCCACCGCGCGCCCGCTGCGCTCGCCCAGCCAGGCGGCGATCCGCTCCGGGTGGCGCTCGGCCAGCGGCATCAGCTGGTTGAGCACGCCGATCGCCAGCGCCACCAGCACCAGGGCGACGGCGATCGCGTACCCGGCGCCACGGCGGGCCAGGCGGAGCCGGCGGCGCATCATGGGCGCGTCGTCCCGGCCGCGAGCCACCGGACGCCGGGGACCGGGGCCATCGCCCCCTGGCGATTCCCCATTCCCGATTCCCGGTTCCCGTCCCTAGAGCAGGACGACATCGAACTGCTCCTGCGCGTACTGCTCGTCGGGCTGCAGCCGGATCGACTTGCCGAGGAACTCCTCCAGCTCGGCCACCGCCGCCGATTCCTCGTCGGTGATGCGCGCCACCACCTTGGGCGAGGCGATCACCAGCGCCGTGGCCGCCTCGAACTGCCTGACCGCGCGGGTGATCTCGCGGAAGATCTCGTAGGTCACCGTCTCCGGGGTCTTGAGCGTGCCGCGGCCGCCGCACTCGTGGCAGGGCTCGCACAGCTGCCGCTCGAGCGATTCGACCGTGCGCTTGCGGGTCATCTCCACCAGGCCCAGCGGCGAGAAGTCGTAGACCGTGGTGCGGGCGTGGTCGCGAGCCAGCGCCTTCTCCAGCGTGCGCAGCACCTGCCGCCGGTGCTCGGGATCGACCATGTCGATGAAGTCGATGATGACGATCCCGCCCAGGTTGCGCAGCCGCAGCTGGCGCGCCACCGCCTGCGCCGCCTCCAGGTTGGTGCGGTACACCGTCTCCTCGAGGTTGCGCTGCCCCAGGAACGAGCCGGTGTTGACGTCGACCGTGGTCATCGCCTCGGTCTGGTCGATCACCAGGTAGCCGCCGGACTTGAGCGGCACCTGCTTCTCCAGCGCGCGGCCGATCTCGTCCTCCACCCCGTACAGGTCGAACACCGGGCGCGCGCCGGCGTAGTGCTCGATCCTCTCGGCCAGGCCCGGCATGTACTGGGCGGCGAACGCGCGCAGCTTCTCGCAGGTCTCGCGCGAGTCCACCCGCACCTTCTCCACGTCGCGGCGCATCAGGTCGCGGACCGCGCGCAGCGGCAGGCTCAGGTCCTCGTACACGCAGGCGCCGACCCGCGACTCGCGCGACAGGCGCTCGACCAGCGCCCAGGCCCGGCCGAGGTAGGCGATGTCCTCGGCCAGCGCCTCCGAGGGCTGCCCCTCGGCATTGGTGCGCACGATGTAACCCTGCCTGCGCGCGCCGGAAAGCTCGGCCACCAGCGCCTTGAGCCGGGCCCGCTCCTCCTCGTTCTCGATCCGCGCCGACACCCCGATCACCTGCGACTGCGGCAGCAGCACCAGGTAGCGCGACGGGATGCTCAGCTGGGTGGTCAGGCGCGCGCCCTTGCTCCCGATCGGATCCTTGACCACCTGCACCACCAGCTCCTGGCCGTCGCGCAGCAGCTCGGTGATCGAGGGCGGCGCCGGCGGCGAGGGCAGCGCCGAGGCCTCGGCGTCGGCGTCGGCGTCGGGACTGGCCACCGGCGCCGGGCGCAGGATGTCGTTGGCGTGCAGGAAGGCCGCGCGCTCCAGGCCGATGTCCACGAACGCGGCCTGCATCCCGGGCATCACCCGCTGGACCTTGCCCTTGTAGATGTTGCCGACCACGCCGCGCCGCCAGCCGCGCTCGATGTGCAGTTCCTGCAGCATGCCGTTCTCGACCACGGCGACGCGGGTCTCGCGCGGGGTGACGTTTACAAGAATCTCCTCGGTCATGCCGCCCCCTTCAGCACCAGCATCTGCCGGACTACCGCTTCGCGCATGGCACCTACTCCCCTTCCCCCGCTTGCGGGGGAAGGATGGGATGGGGGAGACGCGCCCGCGCGGGTACCGGAGACGCTCATGGCCCTACCCCGAACTGCCGCAGCAGGCGCGCGGTCTCGTACAGGGGCAGGCCCATCACCCCCGAGTGGCTGCCGGACAGATGGGCGATGAAGGCCTGCGCCCGGCCCTGCACCGCGTAGCCGCCGGCCTTGCCCTGCGGCTCGCCGCTGGCGACGTAGGCGTCGATCCGCGCGTCGTCCAGTTCCGCGAAGCGCACTTCCGAGACCGAGACGGCCTGCGCCTCGCGCTCGCGCGAGACCAGCGACACGGCCGACAGCACGCGGTGGGTGCGGCCGGACAGCCGCCGCAGCATCGCCGCGGCGTCGGCGGCGTCGCGCGGCTTGCCGAACACTTCGTCGTCGAGCACCACCTCGGTGTCGGCGCCCAGCACCAGCGCCCCGGGGCTGGCGACCACCTTCAGCAGGCCGGCGCCGGCCTTCTCGCGAGCGACCCGGCGCACGTAGTCCTCGGGAGGTTCGCCGGGCGCGCGCTGCTCGGGAACCTCCAGCGCGAGCACGCCGAACTCCAGCCCGAGCAGGGCCAGCAGCTCGGAACGGCGGGGCGAGCGCGAGGCGAGATGGAGCATCCGATCAAGCATAACCCGCGCATCCTGTCCGCCCGCCCACCGGAACCGGGCGCGTCGGATGGCCGTTGCCGGCTCGGAAGCGGGGTTGGGGGGCGGGCAGCTCCAAGCGGGACCGTCGGCAGCATGGATGCTGCCGACGAGCCTACATGGACGTATTCACGGCGTGTCCCGCTTGCGGCTGCCCGCCCCCCAACCCCGCTTCCGCCTGCATCCTGGCCCGCTCCCATCGGCGCCGGCGCGGACTGTCCACAGCGTCGAGCCGGGCCGGTCCCGGATCCGCCCAGCCGTTCACCTTGATTCAACGGTCGCCCGCCGACCCTGTGCACGCCCCCAGCGGAGCACCCCATGCGTGACCATCCTCGGATCCTCCCTGCCGACAAGGCCGGAGACTCGGCCGCATCCGGATTGCGTCGGCGGCTGCAGGCCGCGGCGCTGCTGGCGGCCGGCCTCGCGCTCGGAGCCGTGGCGATGACCGCGGCCGCGCAGTCGCTGCCCGGCTACGGCATCCCCGCCGACGCCACCCTGGTCTCGGTGTCGGCGCACGGCGAAGCCTCGCGCGCACCCGACATCGCCACCCTCTCGGCCGGCGTCGTGACCCAGGCCGCCGACGCGCAGG
>JBKHXI010000122.1:0-2911 GCA_046566095.1 Gammaproteobacteria bacterium
CCGGCCACGGCGACGTTGCAGTCGCTGGCGACCTTCGCCCTGGCGTTCTTCGCGCGGCCGGTCGGCTCGGCCCTGTTCGGGCACTTCGGCGACCGGGTCGGGCGCAAGGCGACGCTGGTGGCCGCGCTGCTGACCATGGGCATCTCGACGGTGGTGATCGGCCTGCTGCCGACCTACGCGCAGATCGGCGTGGCCGCGCCGGCGCTGCTGGCGCTGTGCCGCTTCGGCCAGGGCCTGGGCCTGGGCGGGGAGTGGGGCGGGGCGGTGCTGCTGGCCACCGAGAACGCGCCGCCGGGCCGGCGCGCCTGGTACGGCATGTTCCCGCAGCTGGGCGCGCCGCTGGGCTTCTTCCTGGCCACCGGCACCTTCCTGCTGCTGGGCATGGCGCTGCCGGAGGACGCGTTCATGGCCTGGGGCTGGCGGCTGCCGTTCCTGGGCAGCGCGGTGCTGGTGGTGCTGGGGCTGTGGGTGCGGCTGTCGATCGACGAGACGCCGGAGTTCCGGCGGGTGCTGGAGCGCAAGGAGCGGCAGCGGATGCCGGTGCTGGCAGTGCTGGCGCGCCATCCGGGCGCGCTGGCGGCCGGGGTGTTCGGCTCGCTGGCGACCTTCGTGCTGTTCTACCTGATGACCGTGTTCGCGCTGAGCTGGGGCACGAGCGCGCTCGGCTACCCGCGCGAGCAGTTCCTGTGGCTGCAGATGCTCGGCGTGCTGTGCTTCGCGGCCACCATCCCGGTGGCGGCGGTGGTCGCCGACCGGCGCGGGCGCCGGCCGGCGATGCTGGCGGTGACCGCGGCGATCTTCGTCTTCGGGCTGGCGTTCGAACGCCTGTTCGTGGCCGGCAGCCCGGCCGGCGCGTTGCTGTTCCTGGCGCTGGGACTGGGGCTGATGGGCTTCACCTACGGCCCGCTGGGCACGGTGCTGGCCGAGCTGTTCCCGGCGCCGGTGCGCTACAGCGGCACCTCGCTGGCCTTCAACCTGTCCGGGATCCTGGGCGCGTCGCTGGCGCCGTACATCGCGATCCGGCTGGCGAGCCAGTATGGACTGGCCTGGGTCGGCTACTACCTCGCCCTGGCCGCGGTCCTGACCTTCGTGGCGCTGCTGGCGGCGCGCCCCCAGCCCGAGCCGCCGCCGCCCTGAACGCCGCGGCAGGCGCGCCCTGCCGGCAACCTGCGCCGCAGGCTGCCTGGCCGCAGTCCTCGATCAGGCGCTGCGCGGGAGTTCCTCGCCGGGTGGATCGCGGCGCGGCCGCGCCAGCAGCCGGGCCAGCGCCTCGAGGTCGACCGGCTTGGCGAAGTGGTGGTCCAAGCCGGCCGCGCGCGAACGCTGCCGATCCTGCGACTGGTTCCAGCCGGTGACCGCCACCAGCAGGAACTGCAGGGCGAGCGTGGTCTTGCCGGCGCCGGGAACCCCTTCGTCCAGGTACAGGCGGTTGGCGGTCAGGCCGCCGCCGAGGATGGTGTCGAGGCCCCCGATGCCGGTGGAGTCCGGGATGCGCTCGCTTTCGGATTGCTCGTTCATGATCTGGTACGCCCCGCGTACGCTGGCGGGGCGGGCGGAGTGCGCGACCCAAGCAACCCCCGGATTCAGCACGGCGCCATTTCAACGCCACGTGCAGGAACGTCCGGAACCGCCTCCGGGTTCCATTGTCGCGCCGCTGGCCGCAGGATGGCGGCGATGCGCCTGGCCTTCGACAACCGGTTCGTGAACGAGCTTCCGGGGGAGCCGGAACAGCTGCCGGGCGTGCGCCAGGTCGAGGGCGCGCTGTGGTCGCCGGTCGCGCCCACGCCGGTGCGGGCGCCGCGGCTGCTGGCCTGGTCGCCGGAGCTGGCGGCCGCGCTCGGCCTGGCGCCGGCCGACCTGCGCGGCCCGGATTTCGCCGCGGTGTTCGCCGGCAACCGCCTGCTGCCGGGCATGTTCGCCTATGCGGCCAACTACGGCGGCCACCAGTTCGGGCACTGGGCCGGGCAGCTGGGCGACGGGCGCGCGATCGGGCTGGGCGAGGCGCTCGACCGCCATGGCAATCGCTGGGAACTGCAGCTCAAGGGCGCCGGCCCGACCCCGTACTCGCGCCATGCCGACGGCCGCGCGGTGCTGCGTTCGTCGATCCGCGAATTCCTGTGCAGCGAGGCGATGCACCACCTCGGCATCCCGACCACGCGGGCCCTGTGCCTGGTGGGCACCGGCGAGCAGGTCGAGCGCGACATGTTCTACGACGGCCATCCGCGGCTGGAGCCCGGTGCGGTAGTGTGCCGCGCGGCGCCCTCGTTCATCCGCTTCGGCAGCTTCGAGCTGCCGTACGCGCGCGGCGACCTGGCCCTGCTGCGGCGGCTGGCGGATTTCTGCATCGACCGCGATTTCCCGCAGTTGCAGCGGCGCGGCGATGCGCGGTACGCGGACTGGTTCGGCGAGGTCTGCGCGCGGACCGCGGCGCTGGTCGGGCACTGGATGCGGGTCGGTTTCGTGCACGGCGTGCTCAACACCGACAACATGTCGATCCTCGGGCTGACCATCGACTACGGGCCCTACGGCTGGATCGAGGACTACGACCCGGACTGGACCCCCAACACCACCGACGCCCAGGGCCGCCGCTACCGCTTCGGCTGGCAGCCGCGGATCGCCGGCTGGAACCTGGTACGGCTGGCGCAGGCGCTGTCGCCGCTGTTCGCGGATCCGGCGCCGCTGCAGGAAGGCCTGCGCCGCTTCGAACAGGCATGGGACGCCAGTGAACGCGGCAACACGGCCGCCAAGCTCGGCCTGGAGCATTGCCGGGAGGGCGATCCCGGGCTGATGCAGGACCTGCTGGCGCTGTTGCACGCGGGCGAGGTGGACATGACCCTCTGGTTCCGGGCGCTGTCGGACCTGCCCGCGGACGCGGTTTCGCTGGACCGGTTTTCCGATGCGTTCTACGACG
>JBKHXI010000123.1:0-6040 GCA_046566095.1 Gammaproteobacteria bacterium
GGCCGCAGCGACCCTCCGCAAGCCCGCGTCCCCTGAGCAGCAGAACCTACTGCGCGGACGCATGCTGCGGCCTGTCGTACGTCCGGGCGAACGCCCCACAGCCGGTTATCTATTTACAGCCGGTCCCAGCCCGGCCTCGGCGCGAAGCGGTCGCCGTATTTCTCCTGCAGCGCCCTGAGCCGTGCCAGCAGCGCCTCGACGCCGGTGTCGCGGATGTGCTGGATCGGGCCGCCGCGGAACGGGGCGAAGCCGGTGCCGAAGATCACGCCGGCGTCGAGCAGGTCCGCGTCCTCGACCACGCCGTCGTGCAGGCAGGCCACCGCCTCGTTGAGCAGCGGAAGAATGAGGCGGTCCTCCAGGTCCTCCGGCGGCCTGTAGTCCTTCGGCACGTCCGGCTTCACCGCCTTGCCGTCCTGCCACCGGTAGAAGCCCTGGCCGTCCTTCCGGCCGCGCCGGCCCTCCTGCGGCGGCCGCGCCAGCGCCTCGGGAACCGGCAGCTCGAGGAAGGGCGCCAGCTCCGCGCCGACCCCCGCGGCCACGTCCAGGCCGACCGTGTCGAGCAGCTCGATCGGCCCCATCGGCATCCCGAACCGCAGCGCCGCGCGGTCGATCGCAGGCCCCGGGATGCCCTCGGCATGCGCGGTCGCCGCCTCGAGCATGTACGGGAACAGCACCCGGTTGACCAGGAAGCCGGGGCTGCCGGCGACCGTCACCGGCAGCTTGTCGAGCGCCCGGCAGAAGGCGGCGAGCCGACGCGCGGTGTCGGCCGCCATCGCGTCGTGGCGCACGATCTCCACCAGCGGCATCCGCGCCACCGGGTTGAAGAAGTGCAGCCCGGCGAAACGCGCCGGGCGCGCCAGCTCCGCGCGCAGCTCGTCGAGCGGGATCGAGGAGGTGTTGGTGGCGAGCAGGGCATCGTCCTTGAGCCGCGGCTCCAGTTCCGCGTACAGCGCGCGCTTGGCGTCGCCGCGCTCGACGATCGCCTCGATCGCGAGGTCCGCGGCGGCCACGCCGCCGCCCGCCGGGTCGCCCTGCAGCCGCGCCCCCGCCTGCGACCGCTGGGCCTCGTCCTTGTGCTTCTTTTCGAACAGCCTGCCGGCCCTTTCGAGCGCGCCATCGACGAACCGCTGCTCGCGGTCGGCGAGCGTCACCTGGAAGCCCTTGTACGCGGCCCATGCGGCGATGTCGCCGCCCATGACCCCGGCGCCCACCACGTGCACGCGCTCGATGCCGTGCTCGCGGCCGCCGGCGTTCTTCAGCCGCTCCTGCAGGAAGAACACCCGGATCAGGTTGCGCGCGGTGCCGGTACCGGCGAGCCTGGCGACCGCGCGGCGTTCGGCCGCCAGCAGGGACTGCACGCCCCCACCGCTGCGTCGCCAGGTCTCGATGAGCGCGTAGGGCGCGGGATAGTGTTCGCGCCGCGCCTTGCCTGCGACCTGCTTCGCCAGCACCGGCGCCAACAGCTGCCGCGCCGGCCAGGTATTGGTCAGCCAGGCCAGCGCACGCTGCCGGAACGGGCGCGTCGTGCCCTTGGCGATCAGTGCCACCGCCGCGTCGAGCAGCAGGCCCGGCTCGACCACCTTGTCCACCAGTCCGATCGCGCGCGCCGCCTTCCCCGACAGCGCGCGCCCGGTCAGCATCAGGTCGAACGCGGCCGGCGCGCCGACCAGCCGCGGCAGCCGCACGCTGCCGCCCCAGCCGGGATAGATGCCGAGCTTGACCTCGGGCAGGCCGATCCGGGTCGAGGGGTCGTCGCTGGCGGCGCGGTAACGGCAGGCCAGCGCCAGCTCGGTGCCGCCGCCCATGCAGAAGCCGTGGATCGCCGCCACCGTGGGGCAGGGCAGCTCGGCCAGGCGCTGGAACACCTGCTGGCCGCGGGCCAGCGCGTCGCCCACCTTGCCCTGCTCGTGCAAGCCGCGGAACTCGCCGATGTCGGCGCCGGCGATGAAGCCGCGTTCCTTGCCGGAACGGATCACCAGCCCCGCGGGCGGATCCAGCGCCAGCCGTTCCAGCAGCGCGTCCAGCTCCAGCAGCACCTCCTGCGCCAGGGTGTTGACCGCGGCTTCCGCGCGGTCCAGCGCGAGCACCACGATGCCGTCGCCGCGCAGTTGCGGCTGCCAGTGACGGACGCGGAGGCCGGCGAATCGGGACTGGGCATCGACGCCTGCAGCCATGCGGCACCATCCGTTCAGGTACGGGACAAGCCGGTATCATCACGATGATGTTTCCGCCACGTCAAATGATCCCGCCGCCCCCCGTGAACTTTCCCGGCGGGGCGCGGTCACAGTGCCCGGCCGCCACCGGGCCGACAGGAGTGCCGGCACGGTATGGCCGCCGACGAGCTGCATGAGCTGGACCGCGAACTGGTCGCTCGCGTGCAGCGCGGCGATGCCGCCGCGTTCGACCTGCTGGTGCGCAAGTACCAGCACCGGGTCGCGGGGCTGATCTCGCGCTACATCGCCGACTGGAGCGAGGTCCAGGATGTCGCCCAGGAAACCTTCGTCCGCGCCTGGCGCGCGATCGGGAACTTCCGCGGCGACGCCCAGTTCTATACCTGGCTGCACCGGATCGCCGTGAACACCGCCAAGAACCACCTGGTCGCGCAGAACCGCCGCCCGCCCACCGCCGACATCGACGCGGAGGACGCGGCCCAGTTCGAGTCCGGCGGCCGCCTGCGCGACCACGACACGCCCGAGCGCGAGTTCGTGCGCCGGCAGGTCGAGCGCACGGTGATGCAGGCGGTCGGCGGGCTGCCCGCCGACCTGCGCGAGGCGATCACCCTGCGCGAGGTCGAGGGCCTGAGCTACGAGGAGATCGCCGCGCGCATGGGCTGCCCGATCGGCACGGTGCGCTCGCGGATCTTCCGCGCGCGCGAGGCGATCGACCAGCAGCTGCGGCCGGTGCTCGAACACGGCATCCGGGACCAGGCCGGCCCGGCGGCGGACGGCAGGAGGAAGGCGGAACCATGAGCACGAGCGGAGACGGGATCGACGCGGGCGCGGCGGGGCCGCGGCAGGCGCAGCTGCGCGAACAGCTGTCGGCGCTGGTCGACGGCGCCCTGGACCCGGCCAGCGCGCGCTTCCTGCTGCGCCGGCTGCAGCACGACGCGGAACTGGCCGGCTGCTTCGAGCGCTGGCAGCTGGCCGGCGATGCCCTGCGCGGCGCCGGCCCGGTGGCCCTGCCGGCCGGGTTCGGGCAGCGGGTCGCCCGCGCCATCGCCGCCGGGGCGCCGGCCGCGGCGGCCCCGGGGTGGCGCCGGCCCTGGGCCCTGGGCGCGCTGGCGGCCTCGGTCGCGGCGGTGGCGCTGTTCGTGGCGCGGCCGCTGGCCGAAGGCGAGCCGCCCGCCCGGGCTCCGGCGGTGGCCAGCCTGCCGGAGATCGAGGTCCGGCTGGCGCCCGCCGCCGGCCCGGCGCAGCCGGAGCCGGGCCCGCAACTCGCCCAGTCCGGGAGCGGCGCACCGATCCCCGGCCGCGGCGCTGCCGGCACGGCCCCGGCCCCGGCCGCGCGCGCCGACCAGTCGGCGCTGGCGGCGGCCGAACCGGCCGCCTCGCCGCTGCCGTCCCGGACCGCCGATCCGTTCCGCAGCCCCGTGCCGCCGCAGTCGCGGCCCTGGCCGCGGGCGGTGCTGCCCGGACTGTCGGGGCGCGGCCCGGAGGTGTTCACCGTCGACTACGGCGGCCGGATCGCGGCGCCGCCGGCGTCCGGCCCGTTCGCGCCGCCGGCCACCGCGCCCTTGGCGCCGGCGACGACTGCCGACGACGAGGCCGGCGGCGAGGATGCCGGCATCCCGCCCCGCGACTAGAGCGCCGAGCCGACGCATGTTCAGAAGCAGCAGGCATCCTGAGTGAAGCGAAGGATCTGCTTTGCTTTCCAAGCAGATTCCTCACTTCGTTCGGAATGACAATGGGTTGGGAGTTTTTCAAGGAACCTGCAGGCCGCCCTGGTCCAGCCGGTTCCCCATATTCCGTTCGTTTCCATGAGATGAGGTCCAGGTCCCGATGAGTCCCGCCTTCCGTGCCCTCCTCCTTGTCGCCGTCACCGCCACGGCCAGCGCCGCGCTGGGCTGGCGGGTCGCCGGAGCGCAGGCCCCGGCCGCCGCCGCGCCGCCGCCGCAGCTGGTCGCCGGCCTGCCCGACTTCACCCGCCTGGTCGACGAGGTCGGCGACGGTGTGGTGGCGGTCGAGGCCGCCAGCAGCGGCCGCGGCGCCGCGCGCGGCGGCCCGCAGCTGCCCGACGACATGCCCGAATTCTTCCGCCGCTTCTTCGGGCCCGGTTTCCCGATGCCGCCGGCCCCGGGCGCCCCGGGCATGCCCGGCGGTCCGCGCGGCACCTCGATGGGCTCGGGCTTCATCATCTCGGCCGACGGCTACGTGCTGACCAACCACCACGTGGTCGAGGGCGCCGACGAGGTGCGGGTGCGCCTGTCCGACCGCCGCGAGTTCGTCGCCGAGGTCGTCGGCAGCGACCAGCAGTCGGACGTGGCCCTGCTCAAGATCGACGCGACCGGCCTGCCGGCGCTGCGCATCGGCCGCTCCGAGGCGCTGCGGCCGGGGCAGTGGGTGGTGGCGATCGGCTCGCCGTTCGGCCTGGACCACTCGGTCACCGCCGGCATCGTCAGCGCGGTCGGCCGCGCCAATCCCTACGCCAACCAGCGCTACGTGCCCTTCATCCAGACCGACGTGGCGATCAACCGCGGCAATTCCGGCGGCCCGCTGCTCGACACCCGCGGCCAGGTGGTCGGCATCAACTCGCAGATCTTCAGCAACTCCGGAGGCTACATGGGCGTGAGCTTCGCGATCCCGATCGACGTGGCGATGAACGCGGTCGAGCAGCTCAAGGCCGGCGGCCGGGTCCGGCGCGGGCAGCTGGGCGTCAGCCTGCAGCCGCTGGACAACGAGATGGCGCGCGCCCTGGGCCTGCCCGACGCGCGCGGCGCGCTGGTAAACCAGGTGCTGCCGGACACGCCCGCGGCCAGGGCCGGGGTGCGCCCGGGCGACGTGATCCGCAGCTTCAACGGCACCCGCGTCGACGCCTGGAGCGACCTGCCGCCGATGGTCGGCGCGCTGCCGCCGGGCACCCGGGTCACGCTGGAGGTGCAGCGCGAGGGCCGCACCCGCGAGCTGCGCATGGTGCTCGACGAGCTGGACGAGCGCGCCGCCGCGGCGCCGGCCGCCGCCCCTTCGCCGCCGGCCACGCATCGCAACCCGCTGGGGATCGTCGGCGAGGACCTGGACGAGGCCGCCCGCCGCAGGCTCGGCCTGGAGCCGGGCGAGGGCGTGGCGATCGCCCGGGTCGAGGGCCTGGCCGCGCGCCGCGCCGGGCTGCGGCCGGGCGACGTGATCCTGTCGGTCGGCAACCGGCCTGTGGGCAGCGCCCGGGCCCTGGACGAACGGCTGTCGGCGCTGAAATCCGGCGATACCGCGATGCTGCTGGTGCGCCGCGACGGCGCCACCCAGTTCATCGCGGTGACCCCGCGCGGCCAGGCCGGTTGAGCGCGCCCCCGCGGGGCGCCGCGGGGGCGCCGTCCCGGGCGGGCGGCGCGCCATGCGATAATGCCGCGTTTGTCGCGGCCGCGACGGCCGCACCCGCGGCCGCGCGTTGGCGCCGCGGTCCGCCAGGCCTTCGCAGCGCATGCAGTTCATCCGCAACTTCTCGATCATCGCCCACATCGACCACGGGAAGTCGACGCTGGCCGACCGCATCCTCGAGATGACGAACACGGTCGACCCGCGGGCCATGCGCGACCAGCTCCTGGACTCCATGGACCTCGAGCGCGAGCGCGGGATCACGATCAAGGCCCAGGCCGTACGGATGAAGTACACGTACGACGGCCAGGTCTTCGAGCTGAACCTGATCGACACGCCCGGCCACGTGGACTTCACCTACGAGGTCTCCCGCTCGCTGCAGGCGTGCGAGGGCGCGCTGCTCGTCGTGGACGCCTCGCAGGGCGTCGAGGCGCAGACGGTCGCGAACACGTATCTGGCGATCGACGCGGGGCTCGAGCTGATCCCGTGCCTGAACAAGATCGACCTGCCCGGAG
>JBKHXI010000124.1:0-5981 GCA_046566095.1 Gammaproteobacteria bacterium
GTCAACGGCCTGCTGCGCGCGGCCGCCGAAGGGCCGCTGGCCGGCATCCTCGGCTACGAGGAACGGCCGCTGGTCTCGATCGATTTCCTCGGCGACCCGCGCTCGGCCATCGTCGACGCGCTGTCCACCCGCGTCACCGGCGGCACCCAGGTCAAGCTCTACGCCTGGTACGACAACGAATGGGGCTACGCCAACCGCACCGTGGAACTGGCGCGGATGGTCGGGGCGGCGCCGCTGCCATGACCGCCCGTGTCGTGCCCCCGCCTGTCGTCCCGAGCGCAGCGAGGGACCTGCTTCTTCCTCCGTCCCCGGCGCGCAAAGCAGGTCCCTCGGCTGCGCCTCGGGACGACAGGAGGGCGGTGTTCGCGTGACCGCGGCCGCCTCCACCGACCTCCGCCAGTACGCCGTCGTCACCGGCAACTACTGGGCGTTCACCCTGACCGACGGCGCGCTGCGGATGTTGGTGGTGCTGCATTTCCACCAGCTCGGCTACGGCGCGCTGCAGATCGCGCTGCTGTTCCTGTTCTACGAGTTCTTCGGGGTGGTCACCAACCTGCTCGGCGGCTGGCTCGGCGCGCGGATCGGGCTGAACCGGACCATGCACATCGGCCTGGCGCTGCAGGTGCTGGCGCTGGCGATGCTGGCGGTACCGACCGCGCTGCTGGTGGTGCCCTGGGTGATGGCGGCGCAGGCGCTGTCGGGCATCGCCAAGGACCTCAACAAGATGAGCGCCAAGGCCAGCGTCAAGCTGCTGGTGCCCGAGGACGACGCCGGCAGGCTGTACCGATGGGTGGCACGGCTGACCGGCAGCAAGAACGCGCTCAAGGGCGCGGGTTTCTTCCTCGGCGGCGTGCTGCTGGCGGCGGTCGGCTTCCGTGGTGCGGTGCTGGCGATGGCCGCGGCGCTGCTGCTGGTCTGGCTGGCCAGCCTGGCGCTGCTGCGGCGCGACCTGGGCCGGGCCCGCGCCAGGCCGAAGTTCCGCGACCTGCTGTCCAAGAGCCGCGCGGTGAACGCGCTCTCGGCCGCGCGCCTGTTCCTGTTCGGCGCGCGCGACGTCTGGTTCGTGGTGGCCCTGCCGGTGTTCCTGTCCAGCGCCCTGGGCTGGGACCACTGGCGCGTGGGCGCGTTCCTGGCGGCCTGGGTGATCGGCTACGGCATGGTCCAGGCGCTGGCGCCGCGGCTGACCGGGCGCACCAGCCCGGGGCGCGGCCGGGTGGTCGCCTGGGCCGCGGTGCTGGCGCTGGCGCCGGCGGCGCTCGCGCTGGCGCTGGCCGACGGCCGCTGGCCGGCGGCGCCGGTGCTGGTCGCGGGGCTCACGGCGTTCGGGGTGCTGTTCGCGGTGAACTCGGCCGTGCACAGCTACCTGATCGTGCGCCACGCCCAGGCCGACGGGGTGTCGCTGGACGTGGGCTTCTACTACATGGCCAACGCCATGGGCCGGCTGCTGGGCACGGTGCTGTCGGGCTGGCTGTACCAGGCGCAGGGGCTGGTCGCCTGCCTGTGGGTCTCGGCGCTGCTGGTGTCGCTCTCGGCCCTGGCCGCCGGCGCCCTGCCCCGCCAGCCGGCCCCGTCTTCCGCCAGGCATGCCGCCCCGCCGTAGGTACGAGCGGGATGCGCGGCGGCGGAGGCCCGGCTGTCGCACGGCCGTAACATGCGGCGGGCGAGAATGGGCCGCAGGATGGACCTCGAGTCATCCGCTCTCTCCCCCATTGCAGCGCGGCTCCGGCCGCGCTTTTTTTGTGACCGGCGCCAGCCGGAATCGGGCCGATTCGCCCCCGGATCGGCTCGGATCGGCTCGGATCGGCCCTGAATCGGCGGAAATCAGGGAATTGGCGGGGTCGCCAGCGACCCTGCCCGGATGACCGGGGACTCCAGACGGCGATGCGGCCCCAGGACTGCCTCCGACGACGGTCCCGGACCTGTCATCTTCATGTAACAAAAACATCATTTCATGCTCCTGCCCGCCGGCGCCCCTGCCGGCCCATCCCGTCATGGAGTCGCGCATGTCCCCGACCACGGCCCGTTCCGCCGTCCTGTCCCTCGCCCTGGCGCTGTCGCTGGCCGCCTGTTCCGACAACCCGCCGCCCGCGGCCGGCGACACCGGCGGCGCCCTGCCCGGCCAGCAGGCCGAGACCGGCGAGCGCATCACCGCGCAGATCACCGGCGCCGGGGCCACCTTCATCTACCCGTTGCTGGCCAAGTGGTCGGACGACTACAACAAAGCCACCGGCGCGCGCATCAACTACCAGTCGATCGGCTCGGGCGGCGGCATCGCCCAGATCAAGGCCGGCACCGTCGACTTCGGTTCCTCCGACAAGCCGCTGCCGCCCGAGGAGCTGGCGGAGGGCGGCCTGGGCCAATTCCCCTCGGCGATCGGCGGCGTGGTGCCGGTAGTCAACCTGCCGGGCATCGAGCCCGGCCAGCTGCGCCTGACCGGCCCGCTGCTGGCCGACATCTACCTGGGCAAGGTGACCCGCTGGAACGACCCGGCGATCGCCGCGCTCAATCCCGGCCTGGCCCTGCCCGACAGGAAGATCAGCGTGGTGCACCGCTCCGACGGCTCCGGCACCACCTTCAACTTCGTCAACTACCTGTCCAAGGTCAGCCCGGAATGGCAGTCGAAGGTCGGCGAAGGCACCGCGGTGAGCTGGCCGACCGGCGTCGGCGGCAAGGGCAACGAGGGCGTGGCCGCCTACGTCAAGCAGATCGAGGGCGGCATCGGCTATGTCGAGCTGGCCTATGCCACCCAGACCGGCATGTCCTATGCCTCGATGCAGAACGCCGCCGGCGCCTGGGTGCGGCCGAGCGCCGAGACCTTCCAGGCCGCCGCCGCCACCGCGGACTGGAAGAACGCGCAGGACTTCAACCTGATCATCACCAACGCCCCGGGCGAGCAGGCCTGGCCGATCGCGGCCACCAACTTCATCCTGATGTACAAGCAGCCGAAGAACCCGGAACGTTCGCGTCAGGCGCTCGCCTTCTTCCGCTGGGCGCTGGAGAACGGACAGGCGCAGGCCGACGAACTGCATTACGTGCCGCTGCCGCCGGAGCTGGTGGAGCAGGTCAAGGCCTACTGGGCCGCGGAATTCAAGCTGTAATCCGCGCCCCGCAGACTGGCCGTCGTTGCCGCGACGGCCCTGCGCGGCGACAATCCGGGGCCGGCGGGTGGCCACCACCCGCCGGCCTTCGGCTTGCCGCCGACCCCGAGGCCCCACCCGCTTCCCCGCATGGCGGCCCGCCCGCCGCGCACCCCGCCCCCTCCTGCCGCACGCCGAGCCGATGAACGCGACCACGCTGCCCCGCGCCGACGACCGCCGCGACCTGGCCGACGCCACCGCCGACCGCAGCTTCCGCTGGCTGGTCACCGGCGCCGGCGTGCTGGTGCTGGTCTCGCTGGCGGCCGCGGCGCTGTCGATGCTGTGGGGCGGCCGGGCGGCGTTCGAGAAGTTCGGCATCGCCTTCCTCTGGCGCGACGCCTGGAACCCGGTGCTGCAGGACTTCGGCGCGCTGGTGCCGATCTACGGCACCCTGGTCACCGCCCTGATCGCGATGGTGATCGCGGTGCCGGTGAGCTTCGGCATCGCCATGTTCCTGACCGAGGTCGCGCCGAAGTGGATGCGCGCCCCGATCGGCTCGGCGATCGAGCTGCTGGCCGGCATCCCCTCGATCATCTACGGCATGTGGGGCCTGTTCGTGCTGGTGCCGTTCCTGGCCGCCAACGTCTATCCCTGGGTCGACGAGAACCTGGGCGGTCTGCCGATGGTCGGGGCGCTGTTCTCCGGCCCGCCGCTGGGCCTGGGCATGGGCACCGCCGGGCTGGTGCTGGCGATCATGGTGATCCCGTTCGTGTCCTCGGTGATGCGCGAGGTGTTCCTGACCGTGCCCGGCCAGCTGAAGGAATCGGCCTATGCGCTCGGCTCGACCCGCTGGGAAGTGATCTGGGACGTGGTCCTGCCCTACACCCGCTCGGCGGTGATCGGCGGGATCTTCCTGGGACTGGGCCGGGCGCTGGGCGAGACCATGGCGGTGACCTTCGTGCTCGGCAACGCGCACCGGCTCACGCCCTCGCTGCTGGAGCCGGGCAACTCGATCGCGGCCACCATCGCCAACGAGTTCACCGAGGCCGATTCGCCGATGTACCTGTCCTCGCTGATCGCGCTGGGCTTCGTTCTGTTCCTGGTGACCTTCGTGGTGCTGACCATCGCCCGGCTGATGCTGCGGCAGCTGGCCAAGCGGGAGGGCGCATGATGGGCATGATCGGCGACCAGTTCGGCCTGTACCGCGTCCGCCGCGCCAAGAACATCGCCGCCCAGGTGCTGGCGGTGGTGGCGACGGTGTTCGGCCTGTTCTGGCTGGTGTGGATCCTGTGGACCACGCTGAGCCGGGGCATCGCCTCGTTCAACCTGGCCCTGTTCACCGAGCTGACCCCGCCGCCTGGCGCCGAGGGCGGCCTGCGCAACGCCTTCTACGGCAGCGCGCTGATGAGCCTGATGGGCATCGCCATCGGCGCCCCGGTCGGCGTGCTGGCCGGGACCTTCCTGGCCGAGTACTCGACCAGGCTGTGGATGGCGCGGCTGGCCGAGGTGGTGCGCTTCGTCAACGACATCCTGCTGTCGGCGCCCTCGATCGTGCTGGGCCTGTTCGTCTATACCCTGGTGGTGGCCACCATGGGCCACTTCTCGGCGCTGGCCGGCGCCATCGCCCTGGCCTTCATCGTGCTGCCGGTGGTGGTGCGGACCACCGACGAGATGCTGCAGCTGGTGCCGGTGCAGATGCGCGAGGCGGCGCTGTCGCTGGGCGTGCCGCAGTGGAAGGTGACGGTGCAGGTGCTGTACCGCTCGGCGCTGCCGGGCATCGTCACCGGCATCCTGCTGGCGCTGGCGCGAATCGCCGGCGAGACCGCGCCGCTGCTGTTCACCGCGCTCAACAACCAGTACTGGTCGACGAACATCCTGGCGCCGATGGCCAACGTGCCGGTGGTGATCTTCCAGTACGCGATGAGCCCCTACGACAGCTGGCACAGCCTGGCCTGGGCCGGCGCCTTCATCTTGACCATGTTCGTGCTGCTGGTCAGCCTGGTGGCGCGCGCGATCGTCGCCCGCGGCCGCATCGAACACCACTGACCCGGATGCGACGATGCCCGACGCCAACCTGCCCGACGCCGCCAGCGCCCCCGCCCCGCATGCATCCGCCAGGACACCGGCCATGAACGACTCCCGGACCCCCGCCGCCCACCAGACGCCCGCCGCCCAGGCGCCGAAACTGGCCGCGCGCGAACTGGACTTCCACTACGGCAGGTTCCAGGCGCTGCAGAAGATCACCATGGACATCCCCGAGCGCAAGGTGACCGCGCTGATCGGGCCGTCCGGCTGCGGCAAGTCGACCCTGCTGCGGGTGTTCAACCGGATCTACGCGCTCTACCCCAAGCAGGTCGCCAGCGGCGAGGTGCTGCTGGACGGGGAGAACATCCTCGACCCGAAATACCCGATGAACCGGCTGCGCAGCAAGGTCGGCATGGTGTTCCAGAAACCGGTACCGTTCCCGATGACGATCTTCGAGAACGTGGCCTACGGCATCCGCCACCATGAGCGGCTGTCGAAGGCCGGGATGGACGAGCGGGTCGAGCACGCCCTGCGCCAGGCGGCGCTGTGGGACGAGGTCAAGGACAAGCTCGGGCAGAGCGCGCTGGGCCTGTCCGGCGGCCAGCAGCAGCGCCTGTGCATCGCCCGCGCGGTGGCGCTGCGCCCGGACGTGCTGCTGCTCGACGAGCCGACCTCGGCGCTGGACCCGATCTCCACCAGCCGCATCGAACAGCTGGTCGAGGAACTCAAGCACGACTACACCATCGTGATCGTCACCCACAACATGCAGCAGGCCGCGCGCGTGTCCGACTTCACCGCCTTCATGTACCTGGGCGACCTGATCGAGCACGGCCCCACCGAGACCATCTTCTCCAACCCCTCGAAGCAGCAGACCGAGGA
>JBKHXI010000125.1:0-10919 GCA_046566095.1 Gammaproteobacteria bacterium
ATGATCGCGCTGGCGCAATGGGGCATCATCGCCGCGCAGCTGGGCGCGATGCTGGGCCTGGACCCGCTGGCCTCGGCGCTGC
Organism: Gammaproteobacteria bacterium; assembly: GCA_046566095.1. Classification (GTDB taxonomy): domain Bacteria; phylum Pseudomonadota; class Gammaproteobacteria; order Xanthomonadales; family Xanthomonadaceae; genus CAMPJU01. The sequence continues at coordinate 83 of JBKHXI010000125.1, forward strand.
GGCTCGGCCCTTCGCTGGCATGGACGCTGGCGCAGCTCGCCAACCAGCCCGGCGACCTGCTGTGGCTCGGGGCGGGCCTGGCGCTGGCGGTGCTGGCCGCGCGCTGAGGTCCGGCCGGCGCCGGGCTCAGTGGCCCCCGTCGAGCGCCTTGAGTTCGCTCACCAGCGCCCCCGCCATCTCGGCGCCGTCGCCGTAGAGCATGCGGGTGTTGTCGGCGTAGAACAGGGCGTTCTCGATGCCGGCGAAGCCGGTGCCGCGGCCGCGCTTGATGACGATCGCGTTCTTCGCCCTGACTACGTCGAGGATCGGCATGCCGTAGATCGGCGAGGCCGGGTCGGTCCTGGCTACCGGGTTGACCACGTCGTTGGCGCCGATCACCAGGGCCACGTCGGTGTTCGGGAACTCGGGGTTGATGTCGTCCATGTCCACGATCAGGTCGTAGGGCACGCCGGCCTCGGCGAGCAGCACGTTCATGTGCCCGGGCATGCGCCCGGCCACCGGATGGATCGCGAACTTCACCTGGACCCCGCGCTCGATCAGCTTCTGCGCCAGTTCCCAGATCTTGTGCTGGGCCTGGGCCACGGCCATGCCGTAGCCGGGCACGATCACCACCCGTTCGGCATAGGCCATCATCGCGGCCACGTCGCCGGCCTCGATCGGCTTCTGGCTGCCGGCGATCTCCTGCGCCTGGCCGCCGCCGCCGAAGTCGGAGAACAGCACGCTCTTGAGCGAGCGGTTCATCGCCCGGGCCATCAGCCGCGTAAGCAGCATGCCGGCCGCGCCGACCATGGTCCCGGCGATGATCAGCGCCTCGTTGCCGAGCACGTAGCCCTCGAACGCCACCGCCAGCCCGGTCAGCGCGTTGTACAGCGAGATCACCACCGGCATGTCGGCGCCGCCGATCGGCAGGGTCATCAGCACGCCCAGGGCCAGCGCGACCAGGAAGAAGGCCGCGATCGCCGGGACGCCGAGGACGTGCACCGCCAGCCCGCCCAGCACCAGCGCGGCGACGAACACCGCGGCGTTGACCAGCTGCTGCGCCGGGAAGGTGTAGCGCCGGTCCATGCGCCCGTCAAGCTTGGCCCAGGCGATCACCGAGCCCGACAGCGCGACCGAGCCGATCAGCGCGCCGGTCGCCGCCAGCACCGCGGTCACCGGGTCCGGCGCGGCGCCCCGGGCCGACCAGCGCAGCAGCTCGACCGCGCCGATCGCCGCCGCCGAGCCGCCGCCCAGGCCGTTGTACAGCGCGACCATCTGCGGCATGTCGGTGATCGCCACGCGCTTGCCGGAAATCCAGGCGACCGCGGTGCCGAGCGCGATCGCCAGCAGCATCAGCGCAAGGTTTTGCATGCCCGGCAGGAAGAAGGTCGCGGCCGTGGCGATCACCATGCCCGCCCCGGCCCAGTGGATGCCGCTGCGCGCGGTCGCCGGTGAGGCCATGCGCTGCAGGCCGAGCAGGAACAGGGTGGCCGCGACCAGGTAGCTGGCCTTGATGCCGACCACGATCAGGTCCGGCCCGCTCATGCGCCGCCCGCCGTGCCGCCGGCGGACCTGTCCGCGCCGGGCTTCCTGCTCGACTTGAACATCTCCAGCATGCGCTCGGTCACGACGTAGCCGCCGGCGGCGTTGCCGGCGCCCATCAGCACCGCGGCGAAGCCGATCGCCTTCTCCAGCGCGGTATCGGCATGCCCGAGCACGATCATGGCGCCGATCAGCACGATGCCGTGGATGAAGTTCGAGCCCGACATCAGCGGCGTGTGCAGGATCACCGGCACCCGCGAGATGATCACGTGCCCGGCGATCGCCGCCAGCATGAAGATGTAGAGCACGGTGAAGGCGTGCTGCGCGAACCCGTCGATCATGCGAACTCCCCCGCGGTGCCCCCGGCATCATAACGAGCCCTGAACGCCGCCGGGCCGCGGTCAACCGCCGGCCCGCCGCCGCGTTCACGATAGGCGGCAGCGCAGCGGCGGTGGGCATGGGCAACGGGACGATGGCGCCGGACGGGATACCCGCATCGCCCGCAGCGGCCGGCGCGGCGGCCCTGCGCGAGCCCGTGGACCCCGACCGGGCGGCGGCGCCGGCCCGCGCCGCCACCGGCGCCGGCGTGCAACGGCCCGCGGCGGACATCGAGGCCTTCCTGGCCGGGATCGCCACCCGCGCCTACCGCTTCGCCGAGCTGGGCCTGCGCCACCGCGAGGACGCGCGCGACGCGGTCCAGGACGCGATGCTGCGCCTGCTCGACTATCGCGCGCGGCCGCCGCAGGAGTGGACCGCCCTGTTCTGGCGGATCCTGCGCAGCCGCATGGTCGACATCCGGCGCCGGCGGCTGGTGCGGCTGCGCTGGCTGCGCGAGGACGATGGCGGGCTGCCGGCCTGGGACGAGGCCGCGGCCGATCCGGCGCCCGGCCCGGCGCGCACCGAGCAGGCCCGGCAGGCCTGGCTGCGACTGTCGGCGGCGCTGGCGGCGCTGCCCCGGCGCCAGCGCGAAGCCTTCGTGCTGCGCGTGCTGGAGGGGCTGGACGTCGCCGCGGCCGCATCGGCGATGGGTTGCAGCGCCGGCGCGGTCAAGACCCACCTGTTCCGTGCCCGCGAGGCCCTGCAACGGCACCTGGAGGAGTTCCGATGAACGATCCCCGCGACCCGGCCGGCGACGCCCTCGACCAGGCCGCGATCCGCGCCTGGCAGGCCGCGCTGGCGCATGTCCCGCCCGGCCTCCGCCGGCAGCTGCGGCCGCGCGCCGCGCCGCGGGCCGCGCCGGCGCCGGCGCTGGGCTGGTCGCTGGCGGCGGCCTGCGCCGTCGCCGCGCTCGCGCTCGGCCTGCACCTGCAGCGCGCGCCGCCCTCCCCAGCCGCCTCCGTCGCCGCGGCCCCCGCCCCCGCCGGTGGCGAAGAGGCCGCCAGCGCCTGGGCCGCGCTCGACCAGGCCCCCGACTTCTACCTCTGGCTGGCGTCGGCCGACACCGCCGCCCTGGAACTGGAATAAGCCATGCCCCCTGCCGACCGCCTCCGTTTCCCGTTCGTCACGCTCGTCCTGCTCGTCCTGCTGGCGGCGCTTGCGCCGGCCCCGGCGGCCGCTGCCGGCGAGCCGCCGCTGCCGGACTGGGAACAGTTGTCCGAAGCGCAGCGCGCGCTGCTGGTCGCCCCGATCCGGGAACGCTGGAACGCCGAACCCGAAGCCCGGGCGCGGATGCTGCGCCACGCGCAGCGCTGGCAGCAGCTCAGCCCCGAGCAGCGGCGCCACGTCTACCACGGCATGAAGCGCTGGTCGCAGCTGAGCCCCGCGCAGCGGGAACGGGCGCGGGCGATCTTCGCCCGGATCCGCGCGCTGCCCGAGCCCGAGCGCCGGCAATGGCTCGAGCAATGGCGGCGGATGACCCCGGAGCAGCGCCGCGCCTGGCTGGAGCAGGCGCCGCTGGAATAGCGCCGGCCGCACAGGCCGGAACCCGCGTCCGCGCAAGGCGCCGCGACCGTGCCCTGCGCCGGCTCAGCCCGCGGCGGCCGCCCGCGCCCGGGCGTCCTCGCGTTCGGGCCAGACCGTCCGCGCCAGCAGTTCGTCGTCCCAGTCGAAGGCGAGCCCGCCCTCGCGCAGCAGCAGCTGCATGAAATTGAACACGTTGCGCGCGAACATCTCGCTGGCGTGGACCGCGCCCATCGATGCCAGCCCGAGCGGGCCGGCCACGACCACGCCGCCGGCATCGACTTCCTCGCCGGGGCGGGTCAGCTCGCAGTTGCCGCCGGATTCGGCGGCAAGGTCGACGATCACGCTGCCCGGCTTCATGCCCGCGACCATGCCGGCGCTGACGATCCGCGGCGCCGGCCGTCCCGGCACGGCGGCGGTGCACACCAGCACGTCGACGCCGCGCAGGTGCGCGCCAAGCCGGCGCTGCTGTTCGGCGCGCTCCTCCTCGGTCAAGGCGCGCGCGTAGCCGCCCTCGCCCGCCACGCTCACGCCCAGGTCGAGGAAGCGCGCGCCGAGCGATTCGATCTGCTCGCGCGTCTCCGGCCGCACATCGAAGCCCTCGACCTGCGCCCCCAGGCGCCGGGCGGTGGCGATGGCCTGCAGCCCGGCCACGCCCGCCCCGACCACCAGCACCTTCGACGGACGGATGGTGCCGGCGGCCGTGGTCAGCATCGGGAAGAACCGCGGCGCCAGGGTGGCGGCGATCAGCACCGCCTTGTAGCCGGCCATGCCGGCCTGCGAACTGAGCACGTCCATCGCCTGGGCGCGGGTGGTGCGCGGCAGCCGCTGCAGCGGGAATGCGACGAGCCGCTTCGCCGCGATCGCCTGCGCCAGCGCCGGGTCGTCGGTGGCGAACTGCCCGACCAGGGCCGCGCCTTCGCGCACCCCGGCCAGCGCCTCGATCGCCGGGCCGCGCACGCACAGCACCGCCGCCGCGTCGCGATACGCCTCGGCCGCGTCCGCGGCCAGCCGGGCGCCGGCCTCGCGGTAGGCCTCGTCGCCGAAGTGGGCGCCGCGCCCGGCGCCGCGCTCGACCCGGACCGTCGCACCGAGCGCGGCCAGCTTGCGGCAGGTCTCCGGCGTCGCCGCCACCCGCCGCTCCCCCGATGCGCGCTCGCACGCGACCGCGACCACCAGTTCCGCGCCCGGTGCCGCTGCTTCGCCCTGTCCGCCCATTGCCTTCCCGCCCGTGTGCCGAGTCCTGCCGGCATCCTAGCCCAGCGCGGCTGGTTCCCTGCCAGCCCGGAGCGTTGCACCGGCATGGGGGCACCGTGCCTGCCGGGCAGGGGATCGCGCAGCAGCGGACAGGAAAGGAAGTGCCCGCCGCGCGGAACGCGGCGGGCCAAGCGAGAGAAGACGACGATGCCGGCGATCGCGACTTCGCGCCGCCGATCCCTTGTTCGGCCCGGTCCGGCAGCCGGGTCAGTTCTCCCCGACCGCCCTGCCGAGCCGGCCTTCGAGGTGGCGCAACGCCTCGTCGAACGGCGCCTGCGCGCTGTCGACCAGCAACCGGTTCTCCCTGGCCAGCGCGGCCAGCTGTTCGGCCGAGGCCACCAGCACCCGCATGCCGCGGCGGTTGACCAGCAGGAAGCGCGCAGTCAGCGGGCTGATCCAGGCGACCTTGGCCGAGGTCGCGTCGCCCTGCAGGTCGAACAGCCGCAGCCAGTCGCCCGGCGCGAGCCGGCGCATGCGCTGGGCGACCTCCGGGTCGAAGTCCAGGCCGTCGTTGCCGCCGGCCAGCTGCAGGCGCGCGCTCTCGCCGTCCTCGTCGGCCAGCTGCGGCGGCGGCACGTGGCGGATCTCGCGCGGCAGGTCCGGCTGCGCCAGTGCGGCCACCAGCCCGGCCAGCCATTCGCGCGCCGCGTCCTCGTCCAGGCCGGAACTGGCCAGGCATTCGGTGATCGCCGGCTGCAGCGCGATCAGGCGGTCGGCGACCGCCGCGCCGCTGCCCAGGGCCGCGATCCGGTCGACCTCGACCAGTTCGTCGCCCAGCGCCAGCGCATCGCCGTGGCGCTGCGAACCCAGGCCGTCGCGCAGCAGGGTCTGGACCACGTGGTGCTGCCAGTGTTCGACCAGGAAGTCGGCCACGGTGGCGGTCACCGGCGTCTGCGCCAGCCGCCGCGACAGCGCGGTCCCGGCCTGCAGCCGCGCCTGCATCAGCCGCTCGCGGCCGTGCACGGCCTCCGAGGCGCGGCGCTCGACCACCTCGGCGCGCTGCCGGTGCTGTGCCAGCAGCGCTTCGAGTTCGGCATGGGCCAGCTCGAAGATCGCCAGGTCCTCCTGGAAGTCGGCCACGATCCTCTGCGCCGCGCCGGCCGCGCGTTCGAGCAGCTCGCGGTCCTGCGGGGTGGCGCCGTCGTTGCCCTCACAGGCCTCGGTGATCGCGTCCAGCAGCCGGCGCGCGGGGTGCTCGCGCCTGACGAACAGGTCCTCGCCGGCGAGCGCGACCTTCAGGTAGGGCACCACCAGCCTTGCGTACAGCCGGCGCGAGCGGTCCAGCAGCCCGTGGGTGCGGAACAGGGATTCGAACAGCAGGCCGATCAGGTCGATGGCGTCCTCCTCGGCCGGGCCCAGCGCGGTCTGGTCCGGGTCCAGGCCCAGGCGCCGGGCGCCCTCGGTGAGCTGCTCGCGGATCGCATCGGCCAGGCTGCCGGCGCCGGCCAGGGCGCGTACGTAGGGTTCGGGCGGGTCGCTCTGGACCAGCGAGGCCACGCTCACCACCTCCGCCGGCGCCAGTTCGCGGCGCGGCGGCAGCCGCCGCTCCGGCGCGCCGTCGGCGGGCACGCCGCCGCCGTTGCCGTGCAGCAGGCCCTCGCGCCAGTTGCGCAGTTTCTCGCGCAGCTTGCCGAAGCGGCCGCGCGCCGCATCCTCGGCATCGTCGGCGGATGGTGCCGGCTGCGCCTCCGCGCGCTGCTCGGCGGCCTCCGGCCCGGTCGGCGCCTGCTCCGGCGCGGCGGGCGTTTCCGGCGCGCGCGGGCTGGGGATGTCGCGGATGCCGTAGCCGGCGGCGGCCAGCAGCGTGTTCATCCGGCCGTACAGGTCGCCCAGCACCTTGCCCAGTTCCTGCTCGTACTGGCGGAACAGCAGCGGCCGCAGCGAATCGGGGATTTCGGCGTCGCGGAAGGTCTCGATGAAGGCGCCCGCCAGCCGCGCGGCGCCGATCGGGTTGCCGGCCTGCGGCTGGTCCAGCGCCGCCGCCAGCGCCTCGAGCCTGCCGTCGAGCATCTGCAGCGGCCGCTCGTAACGCTTGCCGATCGACTCGGCGAGCCGCTGTCCGGCCAGGTGGTAGTCCAGCTGCGCTTCCTCGACCAGGCCCAGCGGCACGCTCGGCCTGCGCAGGGTCGCCGGCAACGCGCGGAATTCGTCGAAGCCCTGCGCGATCAGCTGCCGGAAGCGCATCACGTAGGCCGCGTTGCGCTGGCGCAGCGCCAGCAGCGCGGCGTGTTCGGTGCGCCGCGCGCCGGGCAGGCCGGCGCGTTGCGCCGAGTCGTGCAGCGCGTCCTCGATCGGCCGGTACAGGCCGCTGGGCACGCCGCCGAGCTGCTCGACTGCGGTACGCTTCATCTCGTCCAGCACGCGCACCGGATCCTGGCGCGTGGCGTGGGCGATGCCGAGAGAATGAGATGCCACGACCGACCCCCTACGTCCCTGTGCCGCTGCGACCCGCCGCGGCCGAAAACGACATGGAATGGAGCATAGTGGCAAGCAGCGTCAGTTCCTGCGCGGTCGCGCGCATCTGTGAATCAGTTCGCATTCCGCTGCGGGCTTTCCGTCGGGCGGTCGGGCATTGCGTGATGGCCATCACGGATTATCCCATGTTCCCGTCAGGGCGAACGCCTTGAACGGCAGCGGACAGGCCAACGTGCCGTGTAGCCCGACCGGCGGCGGCTGCCTGGATGCGCGCCGCTCGGTGCCGGCGCGGCAGCTGGGCCCGCCGGGGCCGGACCGGGACGCGCTGCTGCGCATGCTGCGCTCGGCGGTGCGCGTGCCCGACCACGGCAGGCGCGTGCCGTTCCGTTTCCTGCGCATCGCCGGCGCGGCGCGCGCGGCGCTGGGCGAGCTGCTGGTCGCGCGCAGCCTGCAGCGCGATCCGGATGCATCGCCGGCGGTGCTAGACAAGGAACGGATGCGATTCGCCCATGCACCGCTGGTGGTCGCAGTGGTCGCGGTGCTGGGGCCGGACGACAAGATTCCCGAATCCGAGCGCTTCTCCTGCGCCTCGTGCGTGTGCTTCGCGCTGCTGCAGGCCGCGCAGGCCGAAGGCTTCGGCGCGCAGTGGCTGACCGGCTGGCCGGCCTACGACCCGCAGGTCCTGGCCGCGCTGGGGCTGGCCGAGCACGAGCGGATCGCCGGCTTCGTGCACATCGGCACCGCGCGGATGCAGGCGCCCGAACGCGACCGCCCGGATCCGGCGGCGCTGCTGACCGACCTGGCGCCCGGCCCGGCGCCCGGACCGCTGGGTTGAGCGGCGCGCCCGCCACCCCCGCCCTGCCCGACGCAGCGCACGCGCGCGCGCCGCTGTACCTGGTCGACGCCAGCCTCTACGTGTTCCGGGCCTGGCACTCGCTGCCGGCCGACCGCTTCCAGGACGAGGACGGCTGGCCCGCCAACGCGGTCCACGGCTTCGCCCGCTTCCTGCTGGAACTGCTCGAGCGCGAGCGCCCGCGTCATCTGGCGGTGGCCTTCGACGAGGCCCTGGACTCGTGCTTCCGCAACCGCCTGTACCCGGCCTACAAGGCCAACCGCGATGCGGCGCCGGAGGAACTGCGACGCCAGTTCGCGCACTGCAAGGCGCTGTGCGCGGCGCTGGGGCTGGCGGTGCTGGCCGACCGCGATTACGAGGCCGACGACCTGATCGGCAGCGCCGCGCTGCTGGCCCGCCGCGCCGGCCACCGCGCGGTCATCGTCTCGGCCGACAAGGACCTGTCGCAGCTGCTGGACGGGGCGGACGAGCAGTGGGACTTTTCCCGCGGCCAGCGCTGGCGCAGCGACGGCGTCCGCGCCCGCCAGGGCGTGCACGCGCACCAGGTCGCCGACTTCCTGGCCCTGACCGGCGACGCGATCGACAACATCCCGGGCGTGCCGGGCATCGGCCCCAAGACCGCGGCCCTGCTGCTGGCGCACTTCGGCAGCCTGGACGCGCTGCTCGCCAGGATCGAGGAGATCCCCTACCTGCGTTTCCGCGGCGCCGCGCAGGCTGCCGCGCGCCTGCGCGCGCACCGCGAGCAGGCCCTGCTGTGCCGGCAGCTGTCGACCATCGCCCTGGACGCGCCGGTCGGCGACCGCGCGCCCGGCTTCGAGCGCGGCGACTGCGACGGCGGCGTGCTGCGCGCGCTCTGCGACCGGCTGCGCTTCGGCCCGCTCACCCGGCGCCGTCTGCACCAGGCCGCTGGCCTGGAATGGGTCCCGGCCTGATCCGCCGCATCCGCCGCGCGCGCGCCCGCGGCCGCCGGCCGGCGACGACGCGCCTGCGGCGCCCGCCACGCTAGGATCGCGGCATGGAACCGCCCGCCGAAGACGCCGCCCTGCCCGCCGAGGTGCTCTACGAAGGCAAGTGGCTGCGCATGTGCCGGCGCGGGCGCTGGGAGTACGCCGAGCGCACCCATGGCCAGGGCATGGCGGTGATCGTCGTCGCGGTCACCCCCGGCGACCGGGTGCTGTTCGTGGAGCAGACCCGGGTGCCGATCGGCGCCAGGACCATCGAGATGCCCGCCGGCCTGGTCGGCGACCAGCCCGGCGAGGACAGCCTGGAGGACGCGGCGCGGCGCGAGCTCGAGGAGGAGACCGGCTGGCGCGCGGCCAGGGTCGAGGTGCTGCTGGTCGGCCCGACCTCGTCGGGCATGAGCAGCGAGCGGGTCGCCTTCGTGCGCGCCCGCGGCCTGGAAAAGGTCGGCCCGGGCGGCGGCGACGCCAGCGAGGACATCACAGTGCACGAGATCCCGCGCGCGCAGGCCCCGGCCTGGCTGATGCGCAAGTACGCCGAAGGCTACGCCCTGGACATGAAGCTGTGGGCCGGCCTGTGGATGCTCGAACGCGAGCCCGACGGCAGCCCCTGCCGCTGAGCCGCACCGCGCCGCACGCAGCAGCTGCTTTCCACTGTCGTCCCGAGCGGAGCGAGGGACCTGCTTGCCACTCGCCACGCCGCTCAAGCGATTGATCGCACCGGTACGTCGACCCCGGTTCAGCCCCCCGCGAAGGCGTCGGTCGCGCGCACCAGCGCGTCGACGTTCTCGGCTTCGAACGCGGAATGCCCCGAGGTCGGCGTCACCAGCAGCTGCGCCTTGGGCCAGGCCTTGTGCAGGTCCCAGGCGTTCTGCAGCGGGCAGACCACGTCGTAGCGGCCGTGCACGATCACGCCGGGGATGTCGGCGATGCGGCCGGCGTCGCGCAGCAGCTGGTCTTCGGCCTCGAAGAAACCGCCGTTGACGAAGTAGTGGTTCTCGATCCGCGCGAAGGCCAGGGCGAAATGCGGGTCGGCATGGCTGCCGGCGAAATCCTCGTCGACCCGCAGGAAGCTGGTCGCGCCCTCCCATACGCTCCAGGCGCGCGCCGCCTGCAGCCGTTCGTCCTCGTCCTCGCTGGTCAGGCGCCGGTGGAAGGCGGCGATCAGGTCGTGGCGCTCGACCTCCGGGATCGGTTCCAGGTAGCGCTCCCAGGCCTCGGGGAACAGGCGCGAGGCGCCCTGCTGGTAGAACCATTCCAGTTCCCAGCGGCGCAGCATGAAGATGCCGCGCAGCACCAGTTCGCTGACCCGTTCGGGATGCTTCTGCGCGTAGGCCAGCGCCAGGGTCGAGCCCCAGCTGCCGCCGAACACCTGCCAGCGTTCGATGTCCAGGCGCTCGCGCAGCCGCTCGATGTCGGCGACCAGGTGCCAGGTGGTGTTGTCGACCAGGTCCGCGTGCGGGGTCGAGCGGCCGGCGCCACGCTGGTCGAACAGCACCATCCGGTACCGCGCCGGGTCGTGGAAGCGGCGCATCTTGTCGCTGCAGCCGCCGCCCGGGCCGCCGTGCAGCAGCACCACCGGCTTTCCGTCCGGATTGCCGCACTGTTCGTAGTAGAGCGTGTGGCGCGCGTCCACCTCGAGGGTGCCGGTGTCCCAGGGTTCGATCTCGGGGTAGAGCTTACGCATCGGGCGACTCGTCTGCGGGATTGCGGACAAGTCTAGCCGGCCCTGCGTGCATGCCCGGCCGCCGGCCGCCGTCGCATGCCCCGTTCCTGTCGTCCCGAGCGCAGCGAGGGACCTGCTTTCCAGGCACCCCGCCACGCCCCGATCCAGACCCCCGGACCCGCCATGCCCGACGCGCCCCTCCGCAACGACCGCCTGCTGCGCGCCCTGCGCCGCGAACCCGTGGACCGCACCCCGGTCTGGCTGATG
>JBKHXI010000126.1:0-7882 GCA_046566095.1 Gammaproteobacteria bacterium
GCGCGCGCGGCGGCGGCGAAGCGGGCGCGGCCGGTGAGGGTGCGGCGGCGCGCGGACAGGGCGTTGGTCGCGCCGATCGCGCGCAGTTCGCGCATCAGCGCGGGCAGGTCGGGATGCGACTGGCGGAACAGGTCGCGGTCCAGCACCGGGTCGCGGAAGCCGGCCTGCACCAGCGCATCGCCGACCCGGCCGATGTCGGCGAAGGGACTGACGTGCGGCGCGTCGTCGGCCTGCGCGAAGGCAGCGCGCAGCTCGTGCAGGGTGTCGGTGCCGAAGGTCGACAGCAGCAGCCGCCCGCCGGGGCGCAGCGCGCGGCGGAAGCCGGCGAACACCGCCGGCAGATCCTCGACCCACTGCAGGCACAGGTTGGAGAACAGCACGTCGACCGAAGCTTCGGCCAGCGGCAGCGCGCGCGCGTCGGCGCAGGCCAGGTCGATCGCCGGCGCCAGCGGCCGGCGCAGGCGCCGCGTCCAGCCGCGGTCGCGTTCGCGCAGGCGGCGCAGCATCGGCGGCGCCAGGTCGATCGCCAGGATCCGCGCCCGCGGCCAGCGTTCGCGCATCGCCAGCGCCGCGCCGCCGGTGCCGCTGCCCAGGTCGACCACGGTGCGCGGCACCAGCGCGACCGCAGGGTCGTCGAGGTAGTCCAGCGATTCCAGCAGCCGCGCCTCGACCTCGTGCTGCAGCCGCGCCACCGCGTCGTAGCCCGGCGCAGCGCGCGAGAACGCGCGGCGCACGTGGCGGGTGTCGAACAGCCCGGTCATTCCGCACAGGGGCCTGTAGGAGCGGCTTCAGCCGCGACCTCGCCGCGTGCTTGGTCGCGGGTCGCGGCTGAAGCCGCTCCTACAACGGCCGGGTCGAGGAAGGACTGCAGCTGGGCGGCGACCTCGTCGGCATGGGTCAGGAACGGGGCGTGCCCGGCATGCTCGACCACGTGGAACCGCGCGCCCGGCGCCAGCGCCGCCGCCGCGCGCATCGCCCGCGGGTCGACCAGCCGGTCGCGGCGGCCGGCCAGCCACAGGCTCGGCACCGCCAGCGACGGCAGCAGCCCGCGCAGGTCGGCGGTTTCCAGCAGCTGCAGGCCGACGGCGAGCACCGCCGCGTCCGGCGCGCCGCGCGCGAACAGCTCGCCGCGCAGCGCGCGGATCTCCTCGCGCGCGTGGTCGGAGCCGAAGGCTTCCAGCGCGATGAAGCGCTCCAGCGTGCCGCGGTAGTCGGCGCGCAGGCCGGCCGCGAAGTCGCGGAAAATCTCCGCAGACACGCCGTGGCGCCAGTCGTCGCGCGTGCCGCGCACGAAGCGCGGGCTGGCGCACAGCATCGCCAGCGCCGGCACCCGTCCCGGCAGGGTCGCGGCCGCCTGCAGCGCCACCAGGCCGCCGAGCGACCAGCCGCACCAGGGCGCGATCGGCACCACGGCCGATACCGCCTCCACGCAGGCGTCCAGCCGCAGCGGCAGCGCGCTGCCGCGGCTGCCTCCGTGGCCGGGCAGGTCGACCACGTGCACGGTGCGGTGCGTGCGCAGCCGCGCGACCAGCGGCGCGAACACGCCGCCGTGCATCGCCCAGCCGTGCAGCAGCACCAGCGGCGGGCCCGAGCCGCCGACCGCGACGTGCAGCGCGGGGCTCATGCGACCGCGTCGTATCCGCGTTCGACCGCCTCGCGCGCCCATTGCAGCGCCTCGACCAGCGCGTCCACGTCCTCGGGCGCATGCAGCGCCGACAGGGTGATGCGCAACCGCGCCCGGCCCTCGGGCACGGTCGGCGGGCGGATCGCGGCGACCCAGAAACCCTGGGATTCCAGCGCCTGCGCCATCGCCAGCGCGCGCGCGTCGTCGAAGCACAGCAAGGGCTGGATCGGCGTGTCCGAAGGCAGCAGGTCGAACCCGGCCTTCAGGGCGGCGGTGCGGAAACGCGCGACCAGCGCCAGCAGCTTGTCGCGGCGCCAGCCGTCCTTGCGCGCCAGCTTCACCGCCGCCAGCGAGGCGGCGGCCTGCGCCGGCGGCAGCGCGGTGCTGTAGACGTAGGGGCGCGCGGTTTCGGCCAGGTGGTCGACCAGGTCGGCGTCGCCGGCGACCAGAGCGCCGTAGCCGCCCAGCGCCTTGCCCAGCGTGACCAGCTGCAGCGGCACATGGCGATGGTCCAGGCGCGCGGCGGCGACGCTGCCGCGTCCCTCCGGGCCGAGCACGCCGACGCCGTGGGCGTCGTCGACGTACAGCAGCGCCTCCTGCACGCGCGCCACCAGCGCCAGCTCGCGCAGCGGCGCGACGTCGCCGTCCATCGAGAACACCCCGTCGGTCGCCAGCATCGCCGCGCCCGCCGGCACGCCGCGCAGCTGCCGCACCGCGCCCTCGGGATCGGCATGCGGGTAGCGGCGCAGGCGGCAGCCGGACAGGCGCGCGGCGTCGATCAGGCTGGCGTGGTTGAGCCGGTCCTGCACGCACACGTCCTCGTCGCCGAGCAGGGCCTGGAGTACCGCCAGGTTCGCGGCGAAGCCGCTGCCCAGCAGCAGCGCGCGCGGCAGCTGCAGCCAGTCGGCGACCTCGCGCTCGAGCGCGGCGTGCGCGGCGTGGTGGCCGCAGACCAGGTGCGAGGCCAGGCCGCCGGCGCCGTCGCGCGCGGCCGCGTCCTGCAGCGCGCTGACCACCGCGAACTGCTGCGACAGGCCGAGGTAGTCGTTGCCACAGAAGCCGGTGACCCAGTGGCCGTCGAGCTCGAGGCGGACGCCGTCGCGGCGCCCGACATTGCGGCGTACGCGCCGGCGGCCGAGCGCGTCGCGCTGGGCGCGGGCCTCGCGCACGCGCTCGCGCAGGTCCGGGCGCTTGCCGGCGGCCATCGCGCTCAGGCCGCGTCGGCGACGGTGATCGCGGCGTGCACCGTGCCGGGTGCATCGTGGCCGCCGACGTCCGGATCCGCCGGATCCCCGGCGCCGGCGTCGCCGGTGCCTGCGCCCGCGACGGGCATCGGCCGCAGCCCCAGGCGTGCGAACAGCGCCTGGTCGCGCTCGACGTCCGGGTTTCCGGTGGTCAGCAGCTTCTCGCCGTAGAAGATCGAGTTGGCGCCGGCGAGGAAGCACAGCGCCTGCAGCTCGTCGCTCATCTCCTCGCGCCCGGCCGAAAGCCGCACCATCGAGCGCGGCATCAGGATCCGGGCGATGGCGATCGTGCGCACGAACTCGAACGGATCCAGCAGCGCCGAGGTACGGCGTTCGGCCAGCGGCGTGCCGGCGACCTCGACCAGCCGGTTGACCGGCACCGAGTCCGGGTGCGCCGGCAGGTTCGCCAGCGCCTGCAGCAGCCCCGCGCGCTGTTCGCGCGACTCGCCCATGCCGACGATGCCGCCGCAGCAGGTCTTCATGCCGGCGTCGCGCACGTGCGCGAGGGTGTCCAGGCGGTCCTGGTATTCGCGGGTGTGGATGATCTGCCCATAGAACTCCGGCGCGGTGTCGAGGTTGTGGTTGTAGTAGTCCAGGCCCGCTTCCTTCAGCGCGCCGGCCTGTTCGCCCGAAAGCATGCCGAGGGTGGCGCAGGTCTCCAGGCCCAGCGCCTTCACCCCGCGGATCATCTCGGCGACCTTGGGGATGTCGCGGTCCTTGGGGCTGCGCCAGGCCGCGCCCATGCAGAAGCGGCTGGCGCCGGCGGCCTTGGCCGCGCGCGCCTTCTCCAGGACCGCCTCGGTGGACATCAGCTTGGTGGCCTGCACCCCGGTGTGGTAGCGGGCGGCCTGCGGGCAATAAGCGCAGTCCTCGGGACAGCCGCCGGTCTTCACCGAGAGCAGGGTGCTGACCTGGACCTCGGCCGGGTCGAAATGCGCACGGTGGACCGCGGCGGCGCGATGCAGCAGTTCCGGGAACGGCAGCGCGAACAGCGCCAGCACCTCGGCGCGGTCCCAGTCGTGGCGCACGGGCGCGGGGGAAGGGCTGACGGTGGGCATCGGAGTTCCCTGACGGACGCGGCGGGGCCGGACCCGGCAGTCTGGAAAGCATGCACGGGGCTGTCAACTTGCAAGGCGCCGCGCCGGTCGACGGCGCCTGGGCGCGGATCGGGCGGGCGCTATGGCCGCCGCGCTGCCTGCTGTGCCGCGAACCCGGCGCGGCTGGCCGCGACCTGTGCGCCGCCTGCGCCGCGGCCCTGCCCTGGAACCGCCGGGCCTGCGCGCGCTGCGCCCTGCCGCTGGCGGGTCCCGGCGCGGCGCCGCCCGACTGCGATGCGCGCGCGGGCGCGATCGCCGACAGCCCACCGCCCGTAGGAGCGGGCCTTGCCCGCGATCCGCCGCCCGTCGTCAGCGTGGACGAACCACCCTCGACCACGCCCGATCGCGCCCAAGGGGCGCTCCTACGGGAGCAAGGCGGGGCGCCGGCGCCGGTCTGCGGCGAATGCCTGCGCCGGCCGCCGCCGCTGGACGCGGTGTGCGCCGCCTTCGTCTACGGCTTCCCGGTCGACCGGCTGCTGCCGCGGCTGAAATTCCACGGCGACCTGGCCGCGGGCAGGCTGCTCTCGGCGGCGATGGCCGCCGCCTGCGCCGGTATGCCGCGGCCGGAGGCCTTGCTGCCGCTGCCCCTGGCGCGGGCCCGGCTGCGCCGCCGCGGCTACGACCAGGCGCTGGAACTGGCCCGGCCGCTGGCGCGCGCGTTCGGCATCCCGCTGCTCGACGGGGCGCTGGTGCGCCGCCGCGACACCGCGCCGCAGTCCACCCTCGACGCCGCCGCCCGCCGCCGCAACCTGCGCGGCGCCTTCGCCGTGCCCGCCGGCGTCGGCCTGCCCGCGCACCTGGCCCTGGTCGACGACGTGATGACCACCGGCGCCACCCTGCATGCCGCCGCCCGCGCCCTGCGCCGCGCCGGCGTCGCCCGCGTCGATGCCTGGGTCTGCGCCCGCGCACCGTGAGGTTGGCGACCCGCCGAACCGCCCCTTCCCCCGCCTGCGGGGGAAGGCCGGGATGGGGGCGACGGAACGGCAGCGCGACCCGATGCAGCGCCGCATCGCGTGCGCCGCCCAAGTGCATGGCGCCGCGCCCTATCCGTGCGCCCGCATCCACAGATCCAGCGCGATCCCCGCGAACACCGCCGCACCCACCCAGTGGTTGTGCAGGAACGCCCGAAAGCAGGCGGCGGGCGCGCGGTGGCGGGCGATGAGGAACTGCCAGGCCACCAGCAGCAGCGCCAGGCCCAGCGCGGTCCAGTACCATGGCCCCATTCCCGCGCGCTGCCCGACCAGCGCCAGCGCCGCCAGGAACAGCGCGTACAGCACCCCCTGCGCCACCAGGTCGAGCTCGCCGAACAGGATCGCGGTCGACTTCGCGCCGGCCCTGAGGTCGTCGTCGCGGTCGACCATCGCGTACCAGGTGTCGTAGGCCGTCGCCCAGAAGACGTTGGCCAGGTACAGCACCCATGCGACCGGCGGTACCGAGCCCTGGACCGCGGCGAAGGCCATCGGGATGCCCCAGCCGAAGGCCAGGCCCAGGTACACCTGCGGCAGGTAGGTGTAGCGTTTCAGGTACGGGTAGCTCGCGGCCAGGAACACGCCGACGATGCTCAGCAGCACCGTCAACCGGTTGAGCGTGAGCACCAGCGCAAAGGCCAGCAGCATCAGGCCGGCGAACAGCGCCAGCGCCTCGCGCCCGGAGACCGCGCCGGTGGCCAGCGGCCGGTCGCGGGTACGCGCCACCTGCGGGTCCAGCCAGCGGTCGGCGTAGTCGTTGATCACGCAGCCGGCCGAGCGGGTCAGCCACACGCCGGCGGTGAACACCAGCAGCGGCCACAGCGGCGGCACCCCGCCGGCGGCCAGCCACAGGCCCCACCAGGTCGGCCACAGCAGCAGCAGCCAGCCGATCGGCCGGTCGCCGCGGACCAGCTGCCAGTACAGCGCCAGCCTGCGCCGCCAGGGCGGCACCCATCCGTCCTCGAAACGTTCGTAGCCCATGGCGCGAAGCTTAGGCCCTGCCGGGGCGGCGGAGCGGGCCGCGGCCGCTCGCGCGGCTTCGCGGGCTTGTGCGACAATGCGCGCCCTGCGGCGTGCCAGCGGCCCCGCGGAACGGCACGCGCCCGTAGCTCAGCCGGATAGAGTAGTGGCTTCCGAAGCCATTGGTCGGGGGTTCGAATCCCTCCGGGCGCGCCATTGTTCCGCCGGTGCGGCCAGCTTCGCCTGACCGAAACCTCAGCGGCCGGCGCCGCGTGCATGGGTGGATCGTGCGCAACTACGACCTGGACTTCCTGAAGAAATTCTCGATGGTGATCGCCTTCCTGGTGCTGGTCACCCTGGGGTTGATCCTGTTCGCCTGGTACCTGCACGGCACCCTGCCCAAGGAGGAGGACCCGTCGGTCGTCCAGCGCACCCAGGCGCGGATCGCGCCGGTGGGCGCGGTCTATGCCGGCGCGACCGGCGCCGCGGCGCAGGCCGCCGCCGCCGCGGCGGCGCAGGCCGCCGCCGCCGCCCAGGTCGCCTACGGCGGCACCCTGGACGGCCAGGTCATCTACCAGAACCTGTGCGGCGGCTGCCATACCAATGGCGTCGCCGGCGCGCCCACGCTGGCGCGCGGCGAATGGACCGGGCGCCTGGCGCAGGGCATGGACACCCTGTACCGCCACGCGATCGAGGGCTACCAGGGCGAAGCCGGGATCATGCCCGCCAAGGGCGGCAACCCCGCGCTGACCGACGAGCAGGTGATCGCCACGGTCGACTGGATGGTCGAGAACCTGCAGTAGGCGCGGGCCTCGCCCGCGATCCGGGCATGGCCATGGGCCATCGGGGATCGCGCCCAAGGGGCGCTCCTACGGGAGACGGCTGGCCACGGCTTCGTAGGAGCGGGTCTTGCCCGCGATGGCCTTCGCCGCGAACTCGGCGGTCGCGGGATCGCGCCCAAGGGGCGCTCCTACGGGCGGTCCCGCGTTTCGTAGGAGCGGGCCTTGCCCGCGATCCGGGCACTGCCGTGGCCACGGGAATCGCACCCAAGGGGCGCGCCTGCGGGACGTGGGCCGGGACGCGCGCGGCGCGTTCCCGCATGCATGACAGGCCGGGTCGTATCATGCGTGGATGACCGACAAGCCGAGCCAGCCCGATTTCCCCGCGCCCGAGGCCGCCGCCGATCCGGACGCCCCGACGCTCCTGCTCCAGGGCCCGGCCGGCGCGATCGAGGCGGTGGTCGAGTATCCGGAGGGCGGGGCCGCGCCGCGCCCGCTGGTGGTGGTGCTTTGCCATCCGCTGCCGACCGAGGGCGGGACCATGCACAACAAGGTGGTCACCATGTCCGCCCGCGCCTTCCGCCAGCTGGGCGCGACCACGGTGCGCTTCAACTTCCGCGGCACCGGCCAGTCGCAGGGCCGGTTCGAGGAGGGCCACGGCGAACTGGACGACCTGCGCGCGGTGGTCGCCTGGGTGCGGGCGCAGCGGCCCGGCCACCGCCTGTGGCTGTTCGGCTTCAGCTTCGGCGCCTACGTCGCCCTGCGCGGCGCCGCCGAGCTCGGCGCGGACCTGCTGGTGACGGTGGCCCCGCCGGTCGGCCGCAGCTGGGACTTCGACCTGATCACCCCGCCCGCGGTGCCCTGGCTGGTGATCCAGGGCGATGCCGACGAGGTGGTGGACGCCGAGGCGGTCGCCGCCTGGGTCGAGTCGCTGCCCGAACCGCCGGAGCTGGTGCGCATGCCCGAGGCCGGCCATTTCTTCCACCGCCGGCTGATCGACCTGCGCGGCGCGATCAAGGCGGGCGTGCGCCAGCACCTGCCGCCGGCCACGGCGACCGCGCATGGCTGAGCCGCACGGCGCGTCCGCGCCGGGCCAGGCCTACGCCGCGGGGGTCGAGCGCGGCGACTGGCAGGACGATCCGGCCCAGCACCCGGCGCTGGCCGAACTCGACCGGATCCACGCGGCGGTCCTGTCCGCCGCCGCCGGCAA
>JBKHXI010000127.1:0-20473 GCA_046566095.1 Gammaproteobacteria bacterium
AGCCAGTCGCGGCGCCAGGCCTGGTACTTCTCGAACGCGGCCGCCAGCTCGCCGGCCAGCGACCAGGGCCGGCGCGGGTCGTCGCCGCCCAGGTAGCCGCGCAACGAGGCCAGCGCCGGATGCGCGCGCGTGGCCGGGTCGGTCAGCTCGGCGTACAGGCGCCAGCGCAGGACCGCGGCGTCGAGCTCGTCGGCCGCGGCCGCGGCTCGGTCGCCGCGCAGGTTGCGGTCGAGCGCGCGCCGCACGAACTCGCCCGGCGCCAGGAACTCGAGGTTGGCGGCGATGCCGTGGGCCTCGGCCAGGCTCGCCTGCAGCCAGCGCCGCATCGAGGGCTGCGGGACCAGGATGGTGTCGGGCGCCAGCGGCGACTGCCCGGGCGCGGGTTCGCGCAGCGCGGCGGCCAGCAGCCCGGCCAGGACCTCGAGCGAGTTGGAATGGTAGAGGCGGAAGTCGGGCGGGGCCGGCATCCGGGCATCTTGCCGCAGCCGGGTCGCAGCGGTCGCGACCCGGGGCGACGGCCCGTCCGGCGGCCGGCGCTCCGCTGCCGGCCGCGGGCCGTGCGGCTATTCGCTCAGGCGCGGCACGCCGTGCTCGTCGCGGTCCTCGCGCACCGCCGCGTCGTGGATCTGCTGGCGCAGGTCGCGGCCCGGCAGCGCCACCGGCGCCTCGCCGCGGTGCGCGCGCAGCGCGTTGGCGTAGGCCAGGCGCGCGCCGGCTTCGTCGCCGGCGTCGGCGAACACTTCGCCCAGCAGTTCCCAGGCCTCCGGCCCGGCGCCCTGCGCCAGGGCCCGGTGCAGGTAGTCGGCGGCCTGGCTGCGCTGGCCCTGCTCGCGCGACAGCCGCGCCAGGGTCAGCAGCAGGGCGGGGCTGGCCGGGTGCTGCGCCAGCCAGCGTTCGGCCTGCGCGCGCCGCGCCTCGGCCGGGCCGACCGCCAGCCGGCCGTAGAGCGCGGCCAGCGACTCGTCCCAGCGCGTGTCCAGCGCCTGTTCCAGGCTCTTGCGGGCGGCATCGTCCCAGCGCAGCGCGGCGGCGCGCTCGGCGTAGGCGGCCACCACCTCCGGCTCGCTGCGCAGCGGCTTGGGCAGCGATTCCCAGCGCTCGGCCAGGGCGTTGGCGTCGCCGGCCTCGCGCAGCGCGGCGGCGGCCCAGCGCTCCTCCAGTTCGTCGAGGGTTTCGGCCGGCAGCGCGTTCTGCTGGCGCAGCGGCCCGAGCAGCCCGTAGGCCTGCGCGGCCAGGCCGGAGGCGGCCATCGCCTGCGCGCGCAGGGCCAGGCCGCGCGGCGGCAGCGGCTGCGCGGCGGGGGCGTCGAGCGCGACCAGGGCATCGGTCGGGCGGCCCTGCGCCAGCGCGCGTTCGGCCGCGGCCAGGGCGCGCGCGGTCGGGTGGCGCTCGCCGAAGCCGTCCAGGTGCTGCTTGGCCGCGAGCGCGTCGCCGCGGGCGTCGGCGGCGCGCACCGCCGCCGCGCGCGCCACCGCCTCGGCCGCCTCGTCGTCCCCGGCGGCCTGCGCCAGCAGCTTCTCGGCGCGCGCCCAGTGGCCCTGGTCGAGCAGCGCCAGGCCATCGGTCAGCCGCGCCCGCGACTGCCGGTCGCGGTGCCCGTGCCAGGCCCGGAACGGCAGCCGCAGCACGGTCCAGACGATCCACAGCGCCGCCAGCCCGGCCAGCAGCGCGACCGCCGCGAAGGCCACGGTGGTGGTGTAGTCCATGCCCCGGAAGCGCACCAGCACGTAGCCCGGGTCCTGCAGCAGGACCTGGGCGAGCAGGGCGCCGGCCAGGGCCAGCAGCAGCCAGAACAGCAGGTTGCGGAACAGGTTCATGGTGCGTCTCCTGGCGTCGTGGCGGTCACGCTAGTGAAGCCGGCGTGCGCGCGGCGTGCATTCATCCGGGGCCGTCGGGGCCGGTTCAGGATGCGCGCAGGCGCCGCAGTTGCTCAAGCGTGCTGCCCAGCACCGGCAGTTCCGGCCGCAGCGGCAGCGCCTGCAGCTGCTGCAGGGCCTGCAGCGCCGCCGCGCGCTGCGGCGAATCCGGCCACAACCGCAGCACCCAGGCCCGCGCCCGCTGCAGCGCGGCGGCGAAGCCGGCCCGGTCGCCGCGCTCCAGGGCGGCGCGCGCCAGGGCCAGTTCCAGCCGCAGCGCCGCCAGCGCGGGCGCGCGGTCGCCGGTAGCGGCCATCGCCTCCCCGCTGCTGGGCCGGGCCTGGACCAGCCGCGTCAGCAGCCGCCGCCACCATGCCGGCGCGGGCGCGTCGGGCCGGGCGGCGGCGCGTTCCGGCAGGCCGGACAGCGCCGCCTCGAACGCGTCCAGGCGGCCGGCCGCGACCGCGCGCGGATGTTCGTCCAGGTCCGCCAGCGCGGCGCGCTCCTGGGCCAGGGTCTGGCGCAGGCTCAGCCAGGCCGGGTCGTCGATGCCGTCGAGCGCGCCCGCGGCCAGTTCGTAGGCGCGGCGGGCGCCGTCGAGGTCGCCGGCCAGTTCCAGCCGCTGCGCCGCGGCCGACAGCAGGAACTCGGCCTCGTCCAGCCGCAGCGACTGCGCGCCCTGGCGGTCCGGATCCGACAGCCGGGACAGCGTGTCCTCGAGCAGCGCCGCGCGCTGGCCGATGCCGAGCAGTTCCTCGCGCAGCAGCCGGTTGGTGGCCTCGGCCTGCTGCAGCCGCTGGGCCTGCGCGCGCTGGTCGCGGCGCAGCGCATCCAGGCGCAACTCCAGCGCCTGCAGGCGCTGGGCCTGGTCCAGCTGCGCGGTGTCGCCGGCCTGGCGCGCCTGCCAATGGCGCCAGCCGGCCCAGGCGACCAGCGCCAGCAGCACCAGCACGATGGCGAACGACGGCCCGGCGACGCGGTTCCGGGACGGGGCGGGGGTGGCGGGGTCGGTCACGGGCGGGGACGTGGGGTGCGGGGATGCACCGCGCCATGCTATCGGAACGCAGGCGGCGCGGAGCGCCGGTCCTGCGATCGTGTCGTTGCGCATGCCGTGTGCGAATCGGCCTGGCAGCACCGGCGCCGGCAGCAACCCGGGCGGCCGCGGGCAAGGCCCGTTCCTACGCGCGGCCGTTGCCCTGCGCGGCGGCGAGTTTCCCGGCCAGGCGGCGGGCGCCACCGGGCAGCGCCGCTTCGGCAGCCGCGACCAGTTGCGCGGGCCGCGGCCCGGCCGCGACCGCGACCTGCGCGAAGCCGAGCGCGCGGGCCTGCGCGCGCAGGCGCTCGCTGGCCGCCACCGCGGGGCAGTCGCGCAGCCTGCGCGCGGCGTCGGCCGGCAGCGCCTCGAGGATCCGCGCGAGCGCCGCGCCGCTGCTGACCGCGACCACCGCAGCCGCCTGCAGCGCACGCAGGCGCGCCACCGCCGCCGCGGACGGGGGCGTGTCCACGCGTTCGTAGACGTCGGCGCGGCGGATCCGGGCCCCGCGCGCGCGCAGCGTTGCGGCGATCCGCCCGCGCCCGCCGGGCGCGGTCACCAGCCCCAGCGGCTCGCCCGCGACCGCGTGCAGGTCCGGCAGCGCGAGCAGGCCTTCGCTGTCCATCCGCTCCGGCGCGCATACCGCACCGGCGCCGGCGCGGCGCAATGCGGCGGCGGTGCCGGCGCCGACCGCGAACAGTCGCGCGCCGGTCGCGTCCAGCGCCTGCAGCGCGGCCGCCGCGCGCACCGCGGCCGGGCTGGTGAACACCACCCGTGGTGCGGCCAGCGCCGCGCGCAGGGCCTGCCGGGTCGCCGGATCGTCGCGCGCCACGATCCGCCAGGGCGACAGCGCCAGCAGCCCGCCGCCGCGCCGCGCCGCGGCCCGGCGCAGGCCCGCGTGGCCGCCGGCCGGGCGCAGCGAGATCACGTACCATCCGGGGGTCGACACGGGCGCGGCCATGGCGCCAGCTTGTGGCCAGGCAGCGGCCCGCGGCAAGCGCGCGGCCGCAGCCCGTCCGCTGGTTCGTTCGTTCGCCGCGTGGTTCGCGCCGGTCGTTCGCGCCGCTCGCTCCCGCCCCCTCCCGCCGCCTCGTCCCGTCCCGCGCATGACCGAACCCGCCGCTGCGCTGCAGCGCCTGTCCCGGCATTACCGGTCGATGCCGCCGGTGGCGGCGCTGGGCCTGTCGATCGCCGGCTACGACGGGCAGCGGCTGCGCCTGTCCGCGCCGCTGGCCCTGCACGTCAACGACAAGGGCTGCGCCTTCGGCGGCAGCCTCGGTTCGCTGCTGACCCTGGCCGGATGGGGCCTGTTGCAGTTGCGGCTGGAGGCGGCCGGGATCGACGCCGACATCTTCGTCGCCGATTCGCGGCTGCGCTTCCGCGCGCCGCTGTACGCGGACCTGGTCGCGGAAGCCGCGCTCGCCGATCCCGGCGACTGGGACCGTTTCCTGCGCGCGTTGCGCGAGCGCGGCCGCGGCCGCATCCGGGTGCAGGCGGTGGTGCCGCTGCCCGACGGCGGCGTGGCCACGGAAGCGGAAGGCGACTACGCGGCGATCTGTACCCGTACGCCCGTGCGGGCGGCGGCCGCGACGCCCGGCTGAGGCGCGGCTGCTAGCATGCGGTCACGCCTGCCCGGAGCCATGCGCATGCGCCGCAATGCCGTCCCGATCCTCCCGCGCGCGTTCCTGCTTGTCATCGTGTCGCTGCTGCTGGCCCTGGGCCTGTCCGGCTGCGCCACCACCCGCCAGGCAAGCGCGCTGCAGCAGGCGCAGTACGCCTGGTCGGCGGCGATCCGCTGGGGCGACTTCGAAGGCGCCTGGAACCTGGTCGACCCCGGCTACCGCGCCCGGCACCCGCTCACCGACCTGGAACTGGCGCGCTACCAGCAGGTGCAGATCTCCGCCTACCGGGACCTGGCCGAACGCGCCTCGGACACCGAGGCCCAGCGCCAGATCGAGATCGGCGTGGTCAACCGCCATACCCTGGCCGAGCGGCGGGTGCGCTACACCGAGCGCTGGCGCTGGGATCCGGAGGCGAAGGCCTGGTGGATCGTCGACGGCCTGCCGGACCTGTGGCCCGGGGACTGAGCGCCCTGCGGCGGCCGCGGTTGGGCGCGGCGGCGGCCTTGCCGCATACTCTGCGCCCCCGCCCGTGCCGCCCGATGCCGTGGATTTCAACGAACTGGCCGAGTTCCTCGGCCGCCACCCGATCCTGTCGCTGGCCCTGGCCGGCCTGACCCTGGCCATCGTCTGGACCGAGGCCGGGCGCCTGCTGCGCGGCTTCAAGGCGCTGCGCCCGGCGCAGCTGACCGGCCTGCTCAACCGCGACAACGCGCTGCTCGTGGACCTGTCCTCCTCCAGCGACTTCGAGAAGGGCCACATCGCCGGCGCCCGCAACATCGCCCCCAGCCAGTTCGACCCGGAGAGCAAGGAGCTGGCCAAGGTCCGCGACCTGCCGGTGGTGGTCACCTGCCGCAACGGCCAGGCCTCGCTGGCGGCCGCGCGGCGGCTGAAGAAGGCCGGCTTCGCCAACGTGTACTGGCTCGACGGCGGCATCGCCGCCTGGCAGCAGGCGGACCTGCCGCTGGTCCGCGGCCGCGGCTGAGCGCCCGGCGGGCGCCCGCCCCATGCCATAATCGCCCTCTTTTCCCGCTACCTGCCGGAGTTATCCCGATGGCTGATGAGACCCAGAACGGCGCCGCTGGCGCCGCGACCGATGCCGACAACGGCCCCGTCTTCACGGTCGAGAAGCTGTATGTCAAGGACGTCTCGTTCGAGGTGCCTGGCGCGCCGCAGGTGTTTTCCGAGCAGGCCCAGCCGCAGCTGCAGCTCAATCTCAACCAGCGCGTGCAGCGCCTGTCCGAGAACGCCTACGAAGTGGTGCTGGGCCTGACCCTGACCTGCAACCTCGAGGACAAGGCGGTGTATCTGGCCGAGGTCCAGCAGGCAGGCGTGTTCGGCCTGCGCGGGTTCGAGCCGCAGACCCTCGACGCGATGCTGGGGATCCAGTGCCCGAACGTGCTGTACCCGTACGCCCGCCAGCTGATCAGCGACCTGATCCAGGCCGGCGGCTTCCCGCCCTTCTACCTGCAGCCGATCAGCTTCGACGGGCTGTACGCCGAGAGCCTGCGCCAGCGTGCTGCGCAGAACCAGCAGGGACAGGCCGGCGACGGCGCCAGCGCCGGTCCGGAGACCGCCGGCAACGCCTGATGGCGAAGACGACGACGGTGGCGGTGCTCGGCGCAGGGTCGTGGGGCACCGCGCTGGCGGCGCTCGCCGCGCGCAAGGGCCACCGGACGACGCTGTGGGGCCGCGACCCGGAGGTGGTCGCGGCGGTGGCCGCGCGCCAGCAGAACCCGCGCTACCTGCCGGGCATCCCCCTGCCGGACACGCTGCGCGCCACCACCGACCTGGCCGAGGCGGTGGCCGGCGCCGGCCTGGTGCTGGTGGCGGTGCCCTCGCATGCGTTCGTGGAAACCGTACGCGCGCTGGCGCCGCACCGCCGCGCCGAAGCCGGCGTGGCCTGGGCGACGAAGGGCTTCGAACCCGGTTCCGGGCGGTTCCTGCACGAGGCCGCGCGCGAACTACTCGGCCCCGCAGTGCCGCTGGCGGTGGTCACCGGGCCCTCGTTCGCGCGCGAGGTCGCGGCCGGGCTGCCGACCGCGCTGACGGTGCACGCCGACCCGCCGGGCTTCGCCGCGACCGTGGCCGAGGTCCTGCATGGCCCGACCTTCCGCGCCTACACCGGCGACGACCTCGTCGGCGCGGAACTGGGCGGGGCGATGAAGAACGTGCTGGCGGTCGCCACCGGCGTGTCCGACGGCATGCAGCTCGGGCTCAACGCCCGCGCCGGCCTGATCACCCGCGGCCTCAACGAGATGCTGCGGCTCAACGCCGCGCTCGGCGGCCGCGCCGAGACCCTGATGGGCCTGGCCGGGCTCGGCGACCTGGTGCTGACCTGCACCGGCGACCTGTCGCGCAACCGCCGCCTGGGCCTGGCGCTCGGCCGCGGGGTGCCGCTGGACGAGGCGGTGCGCGAGATCGGCCAGGTGGTCGAATCGGTGCAGACCGCCGACGAGGTGATGCGCCTGGCGCGCCGGCACAAGATCGACCTGCCGATCTCCAGCGCCGTGCACGCCGCCCTGCACGGCCGCATCACCCCGGCCGACGGCGTCCGCCGCCTGCTCGCGCGCGGCCAGAAGGCCGAGTTTCCGGACGGGCTGTTCGGCTGAGCCGGGCAGGCAATGATCGCGTTGCAGCCGGGGCGGTTGGCCTGGCTGTCATGGCGCGCTATGGTCGGTGACCGGACGCAACGCAATGGAGTGCAATCGATGGTGGGGATGAAGACTTGGGCAGGGACGCCTGGCGCGCGGTGCATGGGCGTGCTGGCCGCAGCGACAATGCTCGCCTGGTGTGCGCAGGCATCTGCGCAGGAACCGCTCGACGAGACCCGGTTCCTGCAACTGCAGGCCTGCCTGGACCTGCCCGGGGAACAGCGCCTGGCGTGCGTCGAACCGCTGGTGGGCGAACTTCCGCCGACGATCGCGCGCGGTTTCCGCGAGCAGGCCGATCCGGCGTGGCGGGCCATGGTCGAGCGCCAGGCCCAGGCGTGGGACGAGGCGATGTCGCGGCATGCGCATGCGCTGGCCGCCGCCGGTGGCGCCCGCAACCTGGCGGCCGCGGCCTTGCTGCTTCCCGATCAGCGCCCGGTGCCTTGGGAGCGACCCCAGGACAGGCCGCGGGTGGACGTGGCCGCTGCCTGGTACGCACAAGCACAGGCGCAGGGCGCGGACGACGCGTTGCTGGTCCAGATCGACCTGTCGGCATGCGAGGAATTCCGCACCGATTGCCCGCCGTGGCCGGAACGGGTCGGCCGCGCCATCGCCCTGGCCCCCGGCGAGGGCGCCCACCGGCTCATGGCGCTGGGCGTCGCCGCGCGCCAGGACAATGCGGACGAGATGCGCGCACATCTTGCCGCCGCCGCCCGTTCCCCGGATCTAGATCACGGGGCCTACGGCTTCCTGCGCTTCATGGCAAACGCGACGCAGGCAATGGCGCCCCCGGAATTTGCCTTCAGCGAAGAAGAGCGCCGTGCGTTCCCCGATTTCGTGCGCGAGCAGGGCGACAACGGAGAAGGATATCCCGCGACATGGATATTGGGCCGATGGAGCGCCTTCGTTGGCCCCAGCCCGAAGGCGCTTTTCCAGACCTGCGGCTTTGGGCCCGGCGCCCTGGAGGTGGACGCCGCGACTCGCGCAGACTGCATCGCGGTCCTGTCCCGCATCGTCGACGAGATGCCCACGATGCTGGGCAACATGATCGCGCTGCCGCGCCTGGTGGAGCTGAGCGAGGGCAGCGACCGGCAGGAATACTGGCGCGAGCGCCAGCGCCGGTTCGCCTGGCTGCGGTCGCAGGCGTATCCGCTGCACGCGCAGCCTCCCATGCTGCCGGTTGCCGAGCACTTCGAACTTCTGCTCGAGTCGGGGGAAGTCGCGGCGGTCGAGGCCGGGCTGCGGCGGGCCGGCATCGATCCCGAGCCGCCCGCGGGCTGGCAGCCGGCCGAGGAATAGCCGCGCAGCCCTGCACGCGCCGTCGCGGCGCGGACCGGCTGGCGCGTCCGGATGCCCCCCCGCGGCGAATCCGGTAGGCTGCGGCTTCCGCAGAACCGGAAGTCGCGCATGAAGACGGTGCTGGTGGCCAGTTCCAAGGGCGGGGTCGGCAAGACCACGGTGGCGACCCATCTTGCGGCGCAATCGGCGCTCGCCGGCAAGCGCACGGTGCTGGTGGATGCCGATCCCCAGCGCTCCTCGAGCCGCTGGTGCGAGCGCCGCGCCGGGCTCGACAGCGCGGTGCTGCCGGTCGACGGCAGCGGCCGCAAGGCCTGGCACCGGCATGTCCCCGACGATGCGCAGCGGGTCTTCATCGACGCCGCCGCCGGGGCGATGGGCGACGACCTGGCCGGCTTCCTCGACCGCGCCGACGCGGTGGTGGTGCCGGTGCTGCCCTCGGCGCTGGACATCGAGGCGACCGTGCCGTTCCTGGATTCGCTCGCCCGCCACCCGCGGGTGCACCGCGGCAAGCTGCCGGTCGCGCTGGTGGCCAACAAGCTCCGGCCCTGGACCAACAGCAGCCGGCAGGCGCTGGAGGTGCTGTCCGGCTGGCCGGTGCCGGTGGTGGCGCAGCTGCGCGACAGCCAGGCCTACGCGGTGCTGGTGGGGCTGGGCAAGAGCCTGTTCGACTACCACTCGGCGCAGGTCCGCGAGCACCAGGCCGACTGGCAGCCGCTGCTGCGCTGGCTGCGGCATTGAACGCCGGGCCGGCGCGCACCGCGGGCGCCGCGCCCGCGGGCCCGGCCGCCCGGCCGCTCACGCGGCGTTGCGGCGGCGCGGGCATGCTGCCGGCAGACCGCTGCCGCGGTTTCCGCGCCCCGACCCGCCGGTGCCCTGCATGAAGGAACTGATCCTGCTGCGCCACGCCCATGCCGAGCCCGCCCCGCCCGGCGGCGCGGACTTCGACCGCGCGCTGTCGCCCGAGGGCCTGGCCGAGGCCGAATCGGCCGGGCGCTGGCTGCAGGAACAGGCGCTGGTGCCCGACCGCGTGCTGTGCTCGCCGGCGCGGCGCGCGCGCGAGACGCTGGAAGGCGTGCTCGGCGCGATCGGCTATGTCGACCAGCGCCTGGAGCCGTCGATCTACGAGGCCACCGCCGGCATGCTCGCCGACCTGGCCGACGCGCACCGCGAATGCGAACGGCTGCTGCTGGTCGGCCACAACCCGGGGCTGGAGCGGCTGGCGGCGCTGCTGCACAGCGGCCAGTCCGGCGACTACCGCGGCATGCCGCCGGGCGCGGTCGCGGTGCTGGCCTTCGACGGCGAGGAAGCGCCGATCGAGCCGGGCGCGGCGCGGCTGGCGGCCTTCTGGTGGCCCTGAGCCGTGCGCCTGGCCTGCGCCGTGCTGGCGACCCTGTTGCTGGCGGCGCTTCCGCCCGGCGCCGCGGCGGCGCGCGAACAGGCGCTGGACCCGGCGCGCAGCCACGTCGGCTTCGAGATCCGGACCCGCTGGGGCCAGCGCCTGCACGGTGAGTTCGCCCGCCATTCCGGCGCGGTGACGCAGCGTCCGGACGGCCTGCGCCAGGTGCGGCTGGCGATCGAGGCCGCCAGCGTCGACATCCAGGGGCACGCGAACTACACCCGCTTCGCGCGCGGCGAGGGCTTCTTCGACGCCGCCGAGCACCCGCGCATCGAGTTCGTCTCCCATCCCTACGAGCCCGGCCTGCTGCGCGACGGCGGGCCCATGGCCGGGCGCCTGCGCCTGCGCGGGGTCGAGCGCGAGGCGGTGTTCCGGATCGAACCCGCCGGCTGCGAGCGCCCCGCGCTGGACTGCGACGTGGTCGCCAGCGGCAGCATCGACCGCATCGACTTCGGGATGGACCGCTGGCGGGTGGCGATCCGCGACGAAGTCCGTTTCCGGCTGCGGGTGCGGCTCGCGCCCGCGCGCGACGGCGGCGGCCCGTGAACGGCGCAGCCCGCCTCGCGCTGCTGCTGGCGGCCGCGCTGGCGGGGCCGGGCTGCGCCACCCTGTCGCCGGCGCAGGCCGGGCGCGCCGCGGAGATCGCCGCGCAGGCGCGCAGCACCGCGGTCGAATGCGACCGCGCCGACGCCTGCGCCCGGCCCTCGCCGCTGCGCGCGCTCGGCGGCCGCGCCTTCGCCGAGTCGCAGCCGCAGGCGCCGCGCCACTACGCGCTGATCCTCGACGCCGGCCAGGACGCGATGCTCGCGCGCCTGGACCTGATCCGCAGCGCCACCACCCGGATCGACCTGCAGACCTACATCTTCGACCAGGACGACGCCGGCCACCTGTTCCTGGACGAGCTGCTGGCGGCGGCGCGGCGCGGGGTGCGGGTGCGGGTGCTGATCGACCAGCTCTCGGCGCTGGAGAAGGTCGAGACCCTGGCCGCGCTGGCCGCGGCCCACGCCAACTTCGAGCTGCGGGTCTACAACCCGACCTTCGGCCGCGCCCGCCCGAACTACCTGCACTACGCCGCCAGCGTGCTGTGCTGCTTCCGCCGCTTCAACCAGCGCATGCACAACAAGCTGCTGCTGGTCGACGGCGCGATCGCGATCACCGGCGGCCGCAACTACCAGAACGGCTATTACGACTGGGACCCGGAATACAACTTCCGCGACCGCGACCTGCTGGTGGCCGGGCCGGTGGCGCGCGAGATGGACGCCAACTTCGAGGCCTTCTGGAACGACCGGCGCAGCGTGCCGGCCGCGCGGCTGGCGGACGTCGGCGGCTACCTGCTGCGGCACGGCGCGCCGCCGGTGTCGCATCCGCAGCCGACCGTGCCGCAGCGGGTGGCGGCGGTCTCCGCCGCCGCCGACGACGCGGACCTGGTGCGCGAACGGCTGGTCGCCCCGGCGCTGCCGGTCGGCGCGGTGCAGTTCATCGCCGACCTGCCCGACAAGCACCACGCCGAGGGCCCCGGCGCCGGCGACGCAGCCTCGCACGGCCTGTACCGGCTGATCGAATCGGCGCGCGAGGAGGTGCTGGTCCAGACGCCCTACCTGATCCTCTCCGGCGCCGCGCAGGACCTGTTCCGCGAGCTGCGCGCGCGCCCCGACCCGCCGCGGGTGGTGGTCTCCAGCAACAGCCTGGCGGCGACCGATGCGTTCATGGTCTACGCCCTCTCGCACAAGTACCGGCGCCGCTACATGCGCGAGATGGGCTTTACGATCTACGAGTACAAGCCGTTCCCGGAGGATGCGCCGATCGACCTGGCGGCGACCGGGGCCCGATCCGCACCCGTGCGCGCGCAGATCCGCACCCAGTACCGTCGCGCGCGCGACGGCAGCGTGGTGCGCCAGCGCCTGCGCACCGAGACCCGGCCCTCCTATCTCGGCACCCGCGCGGTGACTGAGCCGGTGCCGCTCAAGCGCGCCGGGGTGCGGATCGGCATGCACGCCAAGTCGCTGGTGGTCGACGAGCGCGTCGGCGTGGTCGGCACCCACAACTTCGATCCGCGCTCGGACAACCTCAACACCGAAAGCGCGGTGGTGGTGGACGACGCCGCATTCGCGCGCGCCCTGGCCGGCAGCATCCGCCGCGACATCTCCCCCGCGAATTCATGGGTGATCGCCCCGCGCGACAAGCCGCCGCTGTTCTCCGGCCTGGACTACTCGCTGGGAAAGGTCTCGGAGATGCTGCCGCTGTTCGACCTGTGGCCGCTGCGCTACGGCACCAGTTACGAGTTCAGCCCGGGTCCCGACTGTCCCACGCCGCTCGCCCCCAGCCACCCGCGCTTCCGCGAATGCCATGAACCGGTCGGCGACTTCCCCGAGGTCGCGGTCGGGCCGAAGTGGCTGTACACGCGCATCCTGATGGCCTTCGGGGCCGGGCTGGCGCCGATCCTGTGACCCGCGCGGCAGGGCGCGAACCGGTCCGGCCTGGAGTGTTTCCTTGTCCTGGCGACATTGCGGGCGGTGCAAGCCGGTGGCAATCTCGGCGTCGGGAATCTCACCGGCTCCGACCAGGACTGGCTCATGAATACGCAGATCGCACGGATGCCGCTGTTCGCCCTCCTCTGCGCCGGCCTGCTGGCGGGGTGCCCGCAGGACCAGGGGCAGAGGGCCGAAGTAGAGGCCTCGGTTGCGGTCGATGTGGCCACGGGTGAAGCCGGCTCGACGGCCGCCGCCGTAAGCACGGGGAGCCCAGTCTCCACCAGCGCAGCCATCCGCTTTGTTCCGGGCGACGTCACGGGTGACGGACGCAGCGACATCCAGATCGCATCGCTCAGTCCGATCGGCCCCGAGCATCCGGCCCGTTTCC
Source organism: Gammaproteobacteria bacterium (assembly GCA_046566095.1). Classification (GTDB taxonomy): domain Bacteria; phylum Pseudomonadota; class Gammaproteobacteria; order Xanthomonadales; family Xanthomonadaceae; genus CAMPJU01. The sequence continues at coordinate 12,714 of JBKHXI010000127.1, forward strand.
TGTACACCTGGGTGATGGAAGGCAACCAGATCGTCGGAGACGACTTTCTGTACGGAGCGGAGGACTGCTTCCAGAGTCGTCGCAAACAGGTGGCAATCGGCGACTTCAACGGCGACCGGGTAGGCGACTATCTCCATGTCGGCAGCGACGATCGCAGCGTATGCGTCAGCCTGGGCCGCCTGTCGGCATTTAGCTCCGTCGTGGACTCGGCGACGGTCGTCGGAACCCATGCGCCGGGCTGGATGCCGGTCGGGGCCGCCGATGCGGACGGTGACGGCAAGAGCGACATTATCCTGGTCAACCAGGCTGCGCGACTGGTCGGGTACTGGCGGATGGACGGCGCGTCCATCGCCGGTTTTTCGCCGGCGTTCGGATGGCCGGAGGGAGCCACGGAGTTGCGCGTCCTCGGAGATTTCAACGGCGATGGTCGCGTCGACCTGGTCTGGGACGAGGGCTCGCTGTGGATCGGCACGCCGGGTGGCTTCGAGTCGTACCGGCCGTCGGGCCTGTTGCCGGCGGGCGGCTGGAAGCACATTGGTGCCGGTGATATCGACGGGGACGGTCGCGACGACCTCGTGCTGGTCAACGCGCGCTCGTCCCATGTCGCCTACTGGCTCATGGATGGGCCGGTCATTCGCGCGAAATCAATCGCCTTTGCCGCACCCGCCGGCTTCCGATTGGCGACTTTCGGGGACTACAACGGCGACGGGAACCTCGACCTGGTCTGGGCGGACAGCGATCGTTATGTGCGCATGTGGCTCGGCGACGGGTTCGGCTTCAACGACGTCGAGATCAAGCTGGCGAGGTCACCCTCGACGGGCACGTATCGTTATTCGCACGGCTTCCGCATCGTCGAGTCCACCCGGCAACGTCACGTGCGTGGCGACATGCGCGGGGACGGGCGTAGCGACCTCATCCTGGTGAACGAAGCGTTCGGGCACTGGCATTACTGGACGATGCGCGGAGCGCTGGCGTCGCCGATCCATCACCGTGTCTTCGACATGCCGGGCGGGCGATACGTGACCACCGGGGATTTCGACGGCGACGGGCGTACCGAGGTGGTATGGGTCAGCGACTCCGACGGCACGATGCGCATGACCTTCATCGACGACGTCGGGGGCGTGAACACCCGCACCTCGGTAAAGGTCAACATCGCCGGCGGATGGCGCATCCGCGCTGCAGCCGACATCGACGGCGATGGCCGTGACGATCTCATCCTCTACAACGAGGGGCTCCAGAAACGCGCGTTCTGGTTGATGGATGGCGCGCGCGTGGCCTTTTACAGCGAGCCGCAGGACGCCCACATGTTCGAGACGGCGGCGGACCTCAGCCATGATGGAACCGGTGGTGTCGTCGAGAGCAATTCGGGCGCCATCACCTATCGAAAGCTGCTGACCAGCAGGGCAGACACCGCAGTGACCAGGCTCGGCGATCTCGCGAGCGGTTGGTGGGTCGCTGGCGCCGCCGACATCGACGGCAACGGGCAGTCTGATCTCATCGTCCAGAACCACGAGGGCGTCGCTTTTTGGATCCTGGGCGTCAACGGTGGCGTGTTGCGATACTCGCCTGGCTTCCTGCAGCCAGCCGGCTATCGGCTTGCCGCGATCGGCGACTACGACGCAGACGGCCTGGCGGATCTGATATGGGCGCGTGAAAGCGACGGCTCGCTGCTTTTCTGGAAAGGAAACGGAGAGGGTTTCGAATCGCAGGCGGTCAACATCGCATTCCGCTCCGGGTTCCGGGTGGTGCAGCCCTGAACGATCGGACAGGGCGCCTTTCCGGCGACCCGGATGCGTGGACCCCGGCCGGCGTGGGCAAGGGGATCGCTCGATTGCCGAAAGGAAGAGCCCGGCCTGCGGGGCAGGCCGGGCTCGGACATCGCGGCGTCCGGGGGAGAGAGACGCGCCGCCGCGATGGTGCTGCTTGGGGCCTTGCGCTTACCAGGTGAAGCGCGGGCCGACGAACCACTGGGTGTCGCCGTCGGAGATCTTGACGTCGCCGCTGATGCCCCAGTTCGGGTTGAACTTCACCTGGGCGCCGAGGCGGCCGTAGAAGTCGCCGTCGAATTCGTCGCCGTCCTCGTAGCCGGCCATGGCGTAGCCTTCCAGGTTGGCGGTGAAGGCATGGCGCGCGCCGACCTCGGCGCTCCAGCCGTCGGCTTCCACGCCGACCGAGCTGGCCTCGAACTTCTCGTAGGCGATCCGGGTGACCAGGTCGGTGGCCGGGGCGATGGCGTGGTTGTAGCCCACGCCCAGGCGCCACTGGTCGAAGTCGACGTTGCTGCCGTCGATCTGCTGGTTGGCGTAGCCGCCGAACACGTGGAAGTTCGGGTGGATGGCGAACGACGCGTTGCCGCCGAAGCCGTCGGCATCGCCGCCGTCGGTGTCGGTGGCGACGTAGCCGCCCTCGACGTAGTTGTAGGACAGGCCCTGCGCGCTGGCGGCGAGGGGTGCGGCGACCATCAGGGCGAATGCGGCCAGGCCGGCGGCGATCGGGGAACGCTTCATGGGCAACCTCTTGTTCGTGGGAATCGGGGTCGGCGGCGTCTCTTGTTGTGTCCGGACGCGCACCGCACCGCGCCATGGGCGGCGGTGGCCGGCAGTATCGGCAGCGGCCCGCAACGGCGCCTGAATTCAGAACCCGACGGTACAGGAACGTTTCAGGGCGGCTCAGGTGACGCCCCGGCTGGCACCGGGGCCGGGCCCGCGTTTCAGCGGCCGCCGGCGAAGCCCTGCTGCCGCCAGGCCTCGAACACCACCACCGCGACCGCGTTCGACAGGTTCAGGCTGCGGTTGCCGGGCCGCATCGGCAGGCGCAGCCGCTGCGCGACGGGCACCGCCGCCAGCACCTCGTCCGGCAGGCCGCGGGTTTCCGCGCCGAACACGAACACGTCGCCGGGCCGGTAGCCGGGCGTGTCGTAGCGCACGCTGCCGCGGGTGGACAGGGCGAACACGCGCGGGGTGTGCCCGGCATCGGCCGCGATCGCCGCCAACGCCGCGTCGAGCGAAGCATGCACCCGCAGCGGCGCGTATTCGTGGTAGTCCAGGCCGGCGCGGCGCAGCTGCCGGTCCTCGAGCGCGAAGCCCAGCGGCTCGACCAGGTGCAGGCGCGCGCCGGTGTTGGCGCACAGGCGGATGACGTTGCCGGTGTTGGGCGGGATCTCCGGCTGGTGCAGCACGACGTCGATCATCGGTTATTCCGGCGGCATGCCGCCGGAATAACTGTCGGGGTTGATCCGGCCTGTGGCCGGATAACCCCGACCTGAGAATCGGCAGGCGGCTGGGCGAGGGGTACGGCGGCTGCCGGGCAGCGAGGGATTCACCATGGGATCGGTTGGCCCTGCCAGTCGAGGAAGCGGCCGCTGTCGCCGGGGCCGAGCTTGTCGATCTGCTGCAGCAGGCCGGCGACCGAATCCTGCGGCTCGACCTCGGCCTGGTCGCCGCCCATGTCGGTCCGGACCCAGCCGGGGCTGACCGCGACCACCACGATCCCGCGCGGCGCCAGCGCATGCCTGAGCTGCGCGGTGGCCATGTTCAAAGCGGCCTTGCTGAGCGCGTAGCTGGGGGTGCCGAAGCGGACGGTTTCGGCGACCGAGCCCAGCCGCGAGGACAGGTTGACCACGCGCGCGCCGTCGGCCAGCAGCGGCGCCAGCGCCTGGGCCAGCAGCAGCGGGCCGGCGGCGTTGGTCAGGAAACTGTGCAACAGGTTGTCCAGGCCGATGGCGCCGAAGCGTTCGCCCGAGTGCAGCACGCCGGCGTTGTTGAGCAGCAGGCCGATCCGCGGCGGCGGTTCGCCCTCGCCGGCCAGCAGCGGCCATTCGGCGGCCAGCTGCGCATGCGACTTCGGCTCGGCCACGTCCAGCGGCAGCACCCGCAGCCGGCCGGGGTGCTCGCCGGCCAGGGCGTTGAGCACGGTGGCGCGGCCGGGCTGGCGGCAGGTGGCCACCACCGGCGCGCCGCGCGCCAGCAGCTGGCGGACGAATTCCAGGCCGAGGCCGCGGTTGGCCCCGGTGACCAGGCAGTGGCCGGCGGGCGTCATGGCCGCAGTGTAGGCCAGCGGCCCGGTGCCGCGGACGGCGTCCGCACCCGACTTGTGGCCCATGCCCCGGAAGCGGCCGATGGCTAGGATGGAGGGCCGCGGGGATCGTGCCGGTCCCGCGCGGCCGCCGCGGGCCCGCGGCAACCTCTTCCAGTGCGATACCTTTCAGGGAGTGAACCGATGATCCTGTCCCGCCGGCCGCGCGCCGTCCTCCAGCATGCCGCACTGGCGCTCGCGCTCGCCGCCGCCGCCGGGTTCGGCTTCCTGCCCGGCCCTGCGCAGGCGCAGCGCGCCGCCGCCGCGCCCACGGTCGACATCCCCTACGAGCAGTTCACCCTGCCCAACGGCCTGCGGGTGATCGTGCACACCGACCGCAAGGCGCCGATCGTCGCGGTCAACGTCTGGTACCACGTCGGCAGCAAGGACGAGCCGGCCGGGCGCAGCGGCTTCGCCCACCTGTTCGAGCACCTGATGTTCCAGGGTTCGGAAAACTACCGCGACGAGTACTTCAAGCCGTTCGAGCTGGTCGGCGCCACCGACATGAACGGCACCACCAACGCCGACCGCACCAACTACTTCCAGAACGTGCCGACCACGGCGCTCGACCTGGCGCTGTGGATGGAGTCCGACCGCATGGGCCACTTCCTCGGCGCGGTCGACCAGGCGCTGCTCGACGAGCAGCGCGGCGTGGTCCAGAACGAGAAGCGCCAGGGCGAGAACCAGCCCTACGGCCAGGTCTGGGAGAAGCTCGGCAGGGCGATGTACCCGAAGGGCCATCCCTACCACCACAGCGTGATCGGTTCAATGGCCGACCTCAACGCCGCCACCCTCGACGACGTGCGGCAGTGGTTCCGCGCCTGGTACGGCCCCAACAACGCGGTGATGGTGCTGGCCGGCGACATCGACCTGGCCACCGCGCGCGAGAAGGTGGCGAAGTACTTCGGCCACATCCCGGCCGGCCCGACCATGCCGCAGCCGCAGGTGGCGGTCGCGGTGCGGCCCGAATCCACCCGCGAGGTGATGGAGGACAAGGTCCCGCAGGCGCGCCTCTACCGGCTGTGGAACGTGGCCGAGTTCGGCCAGCCCGACGTCGAGCGGCTGCAGCTGCTGGCCGCGGTGCTGGGCGGCAGCAAGGCCTCGCGCCTGGACCGGCGGCTGGTGCACGGCGACCGTATCGCCGACCGGGTCAGCGCCGGCGTCTGGAGTTCGCAGCTGGGCTCGAACTTCGTGATCACCGCCGACGTCAAGCCCGGCGGCGACGTGGCCGCGGTGGAGCGGGCGATCGAGGAGGAGCTGCGGCGGCTGCTGGCCGAGGGCCCGAGTGCGGACGAACTGGAGCGTGCGCGGACCGTGCTGCGCGCCGGCTTCGTGCGCGGCATCGAGCGCATCGGTGGCTTCGGCGGCAAGGCCGACGTGCTGGCCGAGTGCGAGGTCTACACCGGCAACCCCGGCTGCTTCCGCGACAGCCTGCGCATCCTGGGCTCGGCCGACGTGGCCGCGGTGCAGGCCGCCGGCCGCAGGTGGCTGGGCAAGGGCGACCACACCCTGGTCGTGGTGCCGGGCGAGCGCACGCCGCTGGCCGAGGAGCCCGCGGTGACGCCGGAACCGTTCGCGCTGCCGCCGGTCGACCCGAAGTACGCGACCCTGCCCGGCGCCGTCGACCGCAGCGCCGGCCCGCCGATGCCGGAGCGGTTCCCGGACCTGAAGTTCCCCGAGCTGCAGCGCGCCACCCTGTCCAACGGCACCCGGGTGATCCTGGCCGAGCGCCACGAGGTACCAGTGGTGCAGATGAGCTATCTGTTCGACGGCGGCTTCGCCGCCGACCAGGGCCGCAGGCTCGGCACCTCCAGCTTCACCATGGGGATGCTCGACGAGGGCGCCGGCGCGCTGGGCGCGCTGGAGTTCGCCACCGCCGCCGAGACCCTGGGCGCCAACCTGGGCTCGGGCGCCTCGCTCGACGGCGGCAGCGCCTACCTGTCGGCGCTGAAGGAGAACCTCGACCGGTCGCTGGCGCTGTACGCGCAGATGCTGCGGCAGCCGCGCTTCGAGCCCTCCGAGATCGAGCGGGTCCGCGCCAGCTGGCTGTCGGGCATCGCCCAGGAGAAGGCGCGGCCGAACGGCGCCGCGCTGCGGGTGCTGCCGCCGCTGCTGTACGGCGAGGGCCATGCCTACGCCATCCCGTTCTCCGGCACCGGCACCGAGGATTCGATCAAGGCCCTGACCCGCGACGACCTGGTCGCCTTCCACCGCGACTGGGTGCGGCCGGAAGGCGCGACCCTGGTGGTGGTCGGGGACACCACGCTGGCGGAGGTGGTGCCGCTGCTGGAGAAGCACCTGGGCGATTGGCGCGGCGCAGGCGCCCGCCCCGCCGCCCCGGCGCCGGCGCCGGTGGCGCGGCCGGCGCAGTCGCGGGTGTTCCTGATCGACCAGCCCGGCGCGGTCCAGGCCAACATCTTCGTCGGCCAGCTGATGCCCTCGACCCGGGATCCGGGCGCGGTGCGGCTGGGCGTGGCCAACGACGTGATCGGCGGCAGCTTCACCGCGCGCCTGAACATGAACCTGCGCGAGGACAAGCACTGGTCCTACGGCGCGCGCAGCATGCTCACCGACGCCTACGGCCAGCGCCCGTGGCTGGCGTTCGCGCCGGTGCAGATCGACAAGACCGCCGAGGCGATCGCCGAGATCGAGCGCGAGGTGCGCGAGTACGCCACCGGCAAGGCGCCGCCCACCGCCGAGGAACTGGCCAAGATCAAGGCCAACGAGATCAACCGCATGCCCGGCGCCTACGAGACCGCCAGCGCGGTGATGGGCACCATCGGCGGCATCGTCCGCTACGACCGCCCGGACGACTGGATCTTCCGCCGCAAGGCCGAGATCGAGGCGCTGACGCCGGCGCAGGTGGCCGAGGCCGCGAAGGCCCTCGACCCGGCCGCGCTGACCTGGGTGGTGGTCGGCGACCTCAAGCAGATCGAGCGGCCGGTGGGCGCGCTCGGGCTGGGGCCGGTCGCCATCCTCGACGCCGACGGCAAGCCGGTAGCCGACGCCGCAGCAGAAGCCGACACCGAAGTCGAGGTCGATGCCGGAGGCGGTCGCTGACGGCTTCCCGGGCCGCAACGCCGCCGTCGTGGCGGCGGCGCGGCGGCGCGGCATTCAGCTGGCGCCGGCCAGACTGGCTCCGGGTTGCGCTGCCGGCGGCGGCCCGGGGCTGCGCCGGCCGCGCTCGCACGCCGCGCCTGCCGCGCCGCCGCGCGGCGCCCGGCCCATCCCGGCCACCAGGAGAGTTCCGATGCATCCGTCCGCACGCCTTCCCGTCCCGCGCCGCGCCGGCGCGCCTGTCTTCCGCCCGCGGCTGCTGGCCGCCGCCCTGCCGCTGTTGCTGGCCGCGGGCTGTACCTGGGTGCACATGGCCCCGGGCGCGAGCGCGGTGCGGGTGCTGCCGCAGGGCACGCCGCCGGCCGGCTGCGAGAAGCGCGGCGAGGTGGTGGTCTCGGTCCGCGACAGCGTCGCCTTCTACCAGCGCAACGAGCTGCGGATCCGCGAGGAGCTGGAGACCCTGGCCCGCAACGAGGCCCCGGGCCTGGGCGCCGACGCCATCCAGCCGCTGACCGCCCCGGCCGACGGCGAGCAGCGCTTCGCCGCCTGGCGCTGCGGCGGCTGAGGCGGCCCGGGCGGGCCTTGACCTGGATCGCGCCCAAGGGGCGCTCCTACGTGGAGGCCGGTGA
>JBKHXI010000128.1:0-12259 GCA_046566095.1 Gammaproteobacteria bacterium
GGGCTTGAAAGCGGGCGGGGGGAGCCGCATGGCATAATCCCCGGCTGCATTCAGCCAACCGGATTCCCCGCATGAACCTGCTGGACCTCCTGATTTCCCCCGCCTTCGCCCAGGCCGCCGGCCAGCCCGCCGGCCCGAGCATCTGGTCGACCCTGATGTTCCCGATCGTGCTGATCGCGGTCATGTACTTCCTGATGATCCGCCCGCAGATGAAGCGCGCCAAGGAGCACAAGGAGATGCTCGGCAAGCTCGGCAAGGGCGACGAAGTCATCACCTCCGGCGGCGTCGCCGGCACCGTGACCGACATCGGCGACAACTTCGTCACCGTCGAGATCGCCGACAGCGTGCGGGTGCGGGTGCAGAAGGCCGCGATCGCCAACGTGCTGCCCAAGGGCACCCTCAAGGCCGCAGCCTGATCCTCCCATCGTTCCATGCCAGGCGCCGGCCCACGGGGTCGGCGCGCGGGGTCCATCGATGCTCGAATTCCCACGCTGGAAGTACGCGCTGATCGTGCTGGTGATACTGGTGAGCGCGCTGTACGCGCTGCCCAACATCTACCCGCAGGATCCTTCCGTCCAGGTCACCGCCAGCCGCGGCGCGGTCGTCGACGAGGCCCTGCGCGCGCGCGTGGAGCAGGTGGTCGAGAAGGTCGGGGCCAGGCCCAAGGCGGTGGAGGGCGACGACCGCAGCCTGCTGGTGCGGCTGCCGGATCTGGACGCGCAGACCCGCGCCGCCGACGCCCTGCGCGCCGAACTCGGCGACGACTACGTGGTCGCGCTCAACCTTGCGCCGACCGTACCCGGCTGGCTGACCGCGCTCGGCGCCAAGCCCATGCTGCTCGGCCTGGACCTGCAGGGCGGCGTGCACTTCATGCTCCAGGTCGACCAGCAGGTGGCGCTGGACAAGGTGATGAACGCCGCCGCCGACCAGGCGCGCGCGGTGCTGCGCGAGAACCGGATCCGCTACCAGTCGGTCGAGCGCCGCGGCGATGCGACCGTGGTGGCCGTGCTCTCGTCGGAGGACGACGTCGCCCGCGCGAATTCGCTGCTGGCGACCGACCTGCCGAACATGCAGCGCGAGACCAGCGGCAACCGCATCACCCTGCGCCTGCCGGAAAGCGAGGTCGACCGGGTCGCGATCGACGCCATCACCCAGAACATCACCACCCTGCGCAACCGCGTCGACGAGATCGGCGTGGCCGAGCCGGTGATCCAGCGCCAGGGCGACGACCGCGTGGTCGTGCAGCTGCCGGGCGTGCAGGATACCGCCGAGGCCAAGCGCATGATCGGCGCGACCGCCACCCTCGAGTACCGGGCGGTGGTGGAGGGCAACGCCTTCGAGGCGGTGAGCACCGGCAACGTCCCGCCGAACGCCGCGGTCTACTACCGGCGCGTGACCCAGCCCGGCGAGGAGCCGGTGCCGATCCTGCTGGAGAAGCGGGTGATCGCCTCCGGCGAGCAGATGGTGGCCGCCCAGTCCACCTACGACCAGGACGGCTTGCCGGCGGTCAGCGTGACCCTGGACTCGGCCGGCGGCCGCCGCATGTTCGACTTCACCAGCGTCAACGTCGGCAAGCCGATGGCGGTGGTGTTCATCGAGCGCGTGCCGCAGGTCGAGATCGTCGACGGCGAGGAGGTGCGCAGTTTCCGGGTGCGCGAGGAGGTGATCTCGGTCGCCAACATCCAGGGCGTGTTCGGCCGCCAGTTCCAGACCACAGGCCTGGAGAAGCGCGAGGCCGACGACCTGGCGCGGCTGCTGCGCTCCGGTTCGCTGGCCGCGCCCATGGACTTCGTCGAGGAGCGCATCGTCGGCCCGAGCCTGGGCAAGGAGAACGTGGAACGCGGCGTGACCGCGGTGATGTTCGCCTTCCTGTTCACCCTGCTGTTCTTCATGTTCTATTACCGGCTGTTCGGCGTGGTGACCTGCGTGGCGCTGCTGCTGAACCTGGTGATCGTGATCGCGGTGATGTCGATCTTCGGCGCGACCATGACCCTGCCCGGCTTCGCCGGCCTGGCGCTGTCGATCGGCCTGTCGGTGGACGCCAACGTGCTGATCAACGAGCGCATCCGCGAGGAGCTGCGCGCCGGCGTGCCGGCCAAGGCCGCGATCGCCACCGGCTACGAGAAGGCCTCGAGCTCGATCCTGGACGCCAACATCACCGGTGTGCTGGCCGGCGTGGCCCTGTACGCGTTCGGCACCGGTCCGCTGAAGGGTTTCGCGATCACCCTGGTGGTCGGCATCCTGGCCTCGATGTTCACCGCGCTGACCGTGACCCGCGGCATCGTGACGCTGATCTACGCGCGCCGCCGCAAGCTCAAGTCGCTGGCCATCTGACGGGAGAACCTGGACATCATGAAGATTTTCCCGCTGACGCTGATCCCCCACGACACCGACATCGACTTCATGCGCATGCGCTGGATCACGCTGGCGCTTGGAGCGCTGGTGTTCGCGCTGGCGATGGGCGCGATCGCGACCAAGGGCTTCAACTTCGCCCTGGACTTCACCGGTGGCACCGCGGTGACGTTGCGCTTCGAGCAGCCGCCCAACGTCGACGAGGTGCGCGAGCGCCTGGCCGGCGCGGGCTACGCCAACGCGCAGGTGCAGACCTTCGGCAGCGGCTCGGACCTGCTGGTCCGGCTGCGGGCGGAGCAGGAGCAGCTGACCACCGACCAGGGCGAGCAGCTGGCGCGTGAGGTGCTGCAGGCGGTCGACAGCCCCGGCAACCGCGTGCAGGTGCTGGACCGCGAGTCGATCGGGTCGCAGGTCAGCGCCGAGCTGGCCGAGAAGGCGACGATGGCCGCGCTGTTCGTGCTGATCGGATTCCTGATCTACATCAGCTTCCGCTTCGAGTGGAAGTTCGCGGTGGTGGCGAGCCTGACCACGCTCTTCGACGTGGGCCTGGTCGCCGGCTGGTTCGCGCTCAGCGGCCGCGACTTCGACCTGACGGTGCTGGCGGGCCTGCTGGCGGTGATGGGGTTCTCGATCAACGACACCATCGTCGTGTTCGACCGGGTGCGCGAGAACTTCCGCTCGATGCGCGCCGACCCGCTGACCATCTTCAACCGTTCGATCAACCAGACCCTGTCGCGCACGATCATCACCTCGGCGGTGTTCTTCCTGTCGGTGTTCGCGCTGTACCTGTACGGCGGCGGCTCGCTGCAGGGGCTGGCGCTGACCCAGATGATCGGAGTGGTGGTCGGCACCCTGTCCTCGATCCTGCTGGCCTGCCCGCTGCTGACCGTGGGCCCGCTCCGGGTCACCAAGCAGGACCTGCTGCCCAAGGCGCGCGACGAGGAAGCCCTGGCCCGCCGGCCCTGAGCATCGACCGGAAGTCCGCGGCCGCGCGGTATCGCGGGCAAGGCCCGCTCCTGCGGTGGTGCGGATTCTTCGTAGGAGCGCCCCTTGGGCGCGATCCGGCCGATGCTCAGGCGAAGGCGGCGGCGTAGCCGCTGGCGGCGATGGTCTTCTGCAGCGCCTCGGTGAGCTTGAGGTTGCCGGCCAGCAGCGGCCGGCCGGCCATGCCGCGCGCGTCCATGGGGCCGGTGGCCGCGCCGCGGAAGTCGGTCACCCGGCCGCCGGCCTCGCGCACCAGCAGCGCCCCGGCGGCGATGTCCCAGGGCTTGACCCCGGCCTCGAAGTAGCCGTCGACCCGGCCGCAGGCCACGTAGGCCAGGTCCAGCGCAGCCGAACCGGTGCGGCGGATGTCCTCGGCTTCGTGCAGCAGCACGCGGATGCATTCGAGCTGCGCCCCGACGCGTTCGCGCTCGCGCGGCGGGAATCCCGTCGCCAGCATCGCCCCGGCCAGCTCCTTGCGCTCGGAAACGCGGATGCGCTTGTCGTTGAGCACCGCCCCGCTGCCGCGGCTGGCGGTGAACAGCTCGTTGCGCAGCGGGTCGAACACCACGCCGTGCTGCGGCTCGCCGTTGTCGACCAGCGCGATCGACACGCACCAGTGCGGCAGCCCGCGCAGGTAGTTGCTGGTGCCGTCGAGCGGATCGATCACGAAGGTGCCGCGGACCTCGCCGCGGCCGCTGCGCGCGCCCGGCTGCGAGCCGCCTTCCTCGCCGAGGATGCCGCAGTCCGGGAACGCCCGCCGCAGTTCGCGCACGATCTCGGCCTCGGCCTTCTCGTCGACCTCGCTGGCGAAGTCCATCCGGTCCTTCTCGACCACGTTGATGGCGTCCAGCCGCCCCAGGCTGCGCAGCAGCACGTTGCCGCCGGCGCGGGCCGCCTTGACCATGATGTTGACGACGGGCTTCTGCATGGGGGAGCGGACCTCGGGCGCGGTGGGGGTGCGCGGGCGTGCGCGGCGGCGTGGAAAAGAGCGGCCCGCCGCGGGGGACGGGGCGCGGAGTTTACCATTGGCCCCATGACCGCCCCGACCGACACCGCCGCCCGGATCCGCATCGTCCTGGTCGGCACCCAGCATCCCGGCAACATGGGCGCGGCCGCCCGCGCGATGAAGACCATGGGCCTGACCCGGCTGCTGCTGGTGGCGCCCGAGCGCTCCCCCGGCCACGAGGCGTTCGCGATGGCGGCGGGCGCCGACGACGTCCTCGGCGAGGCGCTGCGCTACGACGGCCTGGCCGACGCGGTCGCCGACTGCCGCCTGGTGCTCGGCTGCACCGCGCGCAGCCGGCGGGTCCAGCTACCGGAGCTGGACCCGCGCGAGGCGGCGGCGCGGGCGGTGGCCGACGCCGGCGCCGGCCGCACCGTGGCGCTGGTGTTCGGCCGCGAACGCACCGGCCTGACCAACGAGGAACTGCAGCTGTGCCATGCCGCGGTGCACATCCCCGCGGACCCCGGCTACAGCTCGCTCAACCTCGCCGCCGCGGTCCAGGTCGTGGCCTACGAGCTGCGCCTGGCGCTGCTGACCGCCGCCGGCGCCGCGCCGGCGACGGACGCCGGCCCGGCGCCGGCGACGCACGCGCAGCTGGAGGGCTTCTTCGCCCAGCTCGCCGAGACCCTGGAGGCGATCGACTTCCACAAGGGCAGGGCGCCCGAGTCGGCCCTGCGCAAGCTGCGCCGGCTCTACATGCGCGCCCGTCCCAGCGCGGCGGAGGTGCGCCTGCTGCGCGGCGTGCTGGCCGACGCCCAGCGCATGGCCCGGCTGGCCGGCGCGCCGCGGGACGAGTGAGCGCGCCCCAACTGTTGCGCGCCGGGCGATTAGGCTAGGCTCCACCCTGCCGCCACGCCCCGAGCCGCCCCTTGCCGCTGCTGCCCCGCCGCCTCGCCGCCCTCCTGCTGGGCCTGCTCGCCGCGCTGCTGTCGCCGCTGTCCGCCATCGCCGGCGACGACGCCGAGGTGCTGGTGCTCGGCCGCATCAGCGACGACCCGAAGGCCCACTACCGCCAGCTCAAGGCGCTGCTGGACTACGTGGTGCCGCGCATGGCCGACGTCGGCATCCGCGAGGGACGGATCCTGATGGCGCGCGACGCCCAGCAGATGGCCAGCTACCTGCGCCGCGGCCGGGTCGACTGGGTCACCGAGACCGCCGCCACCGGGGTGATGCTGCAGGAGCGCGCCGGCGCCCGACCGCTGCTGCTGACCGAGCGCGACGGCGTCAGCCGCTACCACACCGTGTTCTTCGCCCGGCGCGACAGCGGCATCGACTCGCTCGGCGACCTGGCCGGGCGCAGCGTCGCCTTCCAGCGGCCCAATTCCACCAGCGCCTACTTCGCGCCCGCCGCCGAGCTGCTGGCGCACGGCTACCTGCTCGAACCGATGCTGGCGCCCCCGGACCGGCCGGCGCCGCCGAACGTCGGCTACCTGTTCGCGCGTTCCGAGCTCAACATCGCGACCTGGGTGCACAAGCGGCTGGTGGACGCCGGCGCGATCAGCAACCTGGACTGGAACAACCCGCAGCGCCTGCCCACCGCGTTCCGCGCCGACCTGCAGGTGATCGGCCGCACCCGGGACTACGCGCGGGCGCTGGAGCTGGTGCGCGGCGACCTCGACCCGCGGATCGAGGCGCGCCTGCGCGAGGTGCTGCTGCAGGCGTCGGAGGATCCGGATGCGCGCGAGGCGCTGATGCGCTTCTTCCGCACCACCAGCTTCCTGCCGGTGCGGCCCGAGGACCGGCTGGCGCTGCAGCGGATCGGCGAAGGCGTGCGGCGGGTCCGCGCGGAGGTCGAGTGAAGCCACCGCGGATGGGCCTGCAGGGCCGCTTCGCGGCGACCATGGGTGTGGCACTGCTGGTGGTGCTGGGCCTGATGGCGCTGCTGTGGCTGCGCCAGGAGCGCACCCAGGACGAGGTCACGGCCCTGGCCGGCGCCGCCATGCACGACATGGCGCGCGAGAACCTGCGCCGGCGCGGCGAGGGCCTGGTCGAGCAGCTCGCCGAGTCGCTGGCCAACCCGCTGTACTACTTCGATCTGGACGAGGTCGGCGAGCAGACCCGCGGCGCGCTCGGGCAGCCGGACGTGGCCTACGTGCTGGTCTACGACGCCCACGGCAACGTCCTGCACGACGGCAGCGACGAGATCCCCACCTACGGCACCCGCATGGACGATCCGCTGGCGTTCGAGGTGATCGCCGCGCGCAGCCTGCACACCCAGTGGACCGACCGGGTGGTCGACGTCTCCAGCCCGATCACGGTCGGCGACCAGCGCCTGGGCGGCGTGCGCGTGGGCTACTCGCTGGCGAGCGCGCTGGAGGCCGAGCGGCGCGCGCTGGACATGCTGGCCGCCCGGCTGGAGCAGCTGGGCCGGCAGCAGCTGCTGTGGATCGCCCTGCTCAGCGCGCTGCTGCTGGGGCTGGTGCTGCTGCTGCTGTGGCTGGCGCAGCGTTCGCTGGTGGGCCCGGTGCGGCAGCTGGCCGACGCGGCGCGCGAGATCGAGGCCGGCAACTTCCACGGGCATGCGCCCGACAGCAACCGCCAGGACGAGGTCGGCGACCTGGTCCGCGCCTTCGGCCGCATGACCTCCAGCGTCGCCCGCCACGACCGCGACATCCGGCGCATGGCCTACACCGACGCGCTGACCGGCCTGGCCAACCGCCTGGCCTTCCGCGAGCACCTGGACCAGCGGCTGCTGCAGCTGCACGGCGCCAGCCGCCAGCTGGCGCTGCTGTTCGCCGACATCGACGACTTCAAGCGGGTCAACGACACCCTCGGCCACGACGTCGGCGACGAGGTGCTGCTGCAGTTCGCCTCGCGGATCCGCGAGGTCGTCGACCGGCTCGGCGGCGACGACGCGCTGCTGGCGCGGTTCGGCGGCGACGAGTTCGTGATCCTGCTGCAGAGCGGAGTGCACGCCAACGGCGACATCCGCACCGCCGCCAGCCGCCTGGCGGAGGCGCTGGTGCAGGACCTGGCGCGGCCGATCGCGGTCCAGGACCGGCAGGTGTTCCTCGGCACCTCGATCGGCGTGACCCTGTTCCCGGAGGACGCGTCCGGCGCCACCGCGCTGATGAAGAACGGCGACATCGCCATGTACCAGGCCAAGGTCGCCGGCAAGAACTGCTACCGCTTCTACAGCCGCGCCATGGACCAGGCGGTCGAGCGGCGCGTGCGCCTGGAGCACGAGCTGCGCGGGGCCTGGGACCGCGGCGAACTCAGCCTGGTGTACCAGCCGGTCTACCGGCTTTCGGACGGGCACCTGGTCGGCGCCGAGGCGCTGCTGCGCTGGCAGCACCCGGAGCAGGGGCTGGTGGCGCCCTCGGTGTTCATCGACGTGGCCGAGCAGAGCGGCCTTATCGAGGTGATCGGGCCGCAGGTGATCCGCGCGGCCTGCGGCGACGCCAAGCGCTGGCAGGACGCGCACCCGCTGGCGCGGTCGCTGTTCGTCTCGGTGAACGTGTCGCCGCGGCAGCTGCGTAGCGGCGACCTGCCGCAGGTGGTCGCCGCCTGCCTGCGCGAGACCGGCCTGCAGGCGCAGTGCCTGCACCTGGAGCTGACCGAGACCGCGGTGATCGGCGACGAGATGCACGCCAGCGCGCTGCTGACCCGGCTGCGGGCCAGCGGGGTCAAGGTCTGGCTGGACGACTTCGGCACCGGCTTCTCGGGCCTGAGCCACCTGCGGCGGGTGCCGGTGGACGGGGTCAAGATCGACCGCAGTTTCATCGCCGACGTGCTGCGCGACCCGGACGACCTGGCCCTGACCACCGCCATCATCGCCATGGCCCATTCGCTGGGGATCACCGTGGTCGCCGAGGGCGTGGAGAAGGAAGGCCAGTACGCGCTGCTGCGCGAGCGCGGCTGCGACCTGGCGCAGGGCTACTGGCTGGGGCACCCGATCAAGGCCGCGGAGTTCGCCCTGCTGCTGGCGTGAGGCGCCGGCCGGGGCGGTTCAGGTGAGGCGGTCGATCCAGTCCGCGGCGGTCGCCACCAGGGTGCCCGAGAGGACGCCGAACACCGCGATCGCGGCGATGCCGCCGGCCCAGGCCGCCAGCATCAGCGCGCCGTCGCGCTCCAGCAGCGCCAGCGCGAACAGCAGCAGCAGGCCGCCGAACAGGTAGTTGGTCAGCGGGATCGGCAGCGCCAGCAGGATCCCGAGCAGCACCAGCAGCAGGCCGGTGAACGCGGTCGCCAGCACGTGGTCGAGCACCGCGGTCAGGCGCGGCCGCACCAGCTTCTCCAGCCGCGCTAGCGCCGGCGAGATCATCCGGTCGAAGCGCGCCAGCGCATGCCGGTGCGGCCCGCGTTCGGCGAGCAGGCGCGGCAGCCACGGCCGCCGCCGCGCCACCAGCAGCTGCAGCCCGATCAGCACGGTGAGCGGGCCGCTGATCGCGCCGCCGACCGGCACCGGGATGAAGGCCGGCAGGATCGCCGCGAACAGCAGCATGCCGAAGGCGCGGCGGCCCAGGCCCGAGAGCAGGGTGCGCAGCGGCAGCAGCTCGGCGGGGTCGCCGGCGGCCAGTTCGTCGAGCAGCGCGCGGGTGCCGGCCTCGCTGTGGCGGCGGCGCAGGCGGCGCGCGCGGCGGCGGCCGGAATCCGCCGCGGGACCGGCCGCGTCCGGACCGTCGCGGCGGTCGTTCACTCCGCGTCCGTCCCCGCCGGCGCGCGCCCGACCAGCAGCTTGTCGATCCGCGGGCCGTCCAGGTCCACCACCTCGACCCGCCAGCCGTTCCACTCGAACGATTCGCCGGCGTTGGGAATGCGGCCGAAGCGGGCGATCACCATGCCGGCGGCGGTGTGGTAGTCGTGCTCGTCCTCGCCGGGCAGCGCGCCGCCGTCCAGCAGTTCGCGCAGTTCCTCCACCGGCAGCCCGCCGTCGACCAGCAGGCTGCCGTCGTCGCGGACCACCACCATCGGCTCGGCGTCGGCGCCCTCGCCGGTCTGGGCGCGGCCGATCACCGCGCCGAGCAGGTCGTTGACGGTGACCACGCCGGTGACGTCGCCGTACTCGTCGACCACCAGCGCGATCGACTGCTGTTCCTCGCGGAAGATCTCCAGCAGCTTCAGCGCCGGGGTCGATTCGGAGACGAACACCGCCGGGCGCAGCGCCTTGAACAGGTCGGGCGCGCGCTCGTCGAGGCGGTCGAGCAGCGACTTGACCTCGAGGATGCCGAGCACCTCGCTGTCGTCGCCGCGGTAGACCGGGTAGCGCGAGAACGGGGTCCGGCGCATGGTCGCGAGGTTCTCCTCGAACGGCGCCGCCGCGTCCAGCCAGGCGATGCGCATGCGCGGGGTCATCAGGCTCTCGGTGTCGCGGTCGCCCAGGCGCAGCACCCGGTGCATCATGTTGCGCTCGTCGGCGTCGATCACGCCCTGCTCGTGGCTCTCGCTGAGCAGCATGCGGATCTCCTCCTCGCTGACCGACGAGCGCGCGTCCGCGATCCCGAGCAGGCGCAGCACCGCGCGGTTGATCGTGCCGAGCGCCGCCACCACCGGGCGCGCGAACCGCGCCAGCAGGTCGAGCGGGATCGCGACCGCGCTGGAGATGCGTTCGGGGTTGGTCAGGGCCAGGCGCTTGGGCACCAGCTCGCCGAAGATCACCGTGGTCGCGGTGATCAGGCCGACCGCGGTGCCGATCCCGATCGGGCGCGCGTATTCGCGCGCGGCCGGCCAGAGGTCGTCGAGCCAGTCGGCGATGATCAGGCCGATGGCGTCGCCGCCGAACACGCCGGTGAGGATGCCGATCAGGGTGATCCCGACCTGCACCGTCGACAGCAGGTTGTCCGGGTTCTCGGCCAGCGCCAGCGCCTTGCGGGCGCCGCGGCTGGGGTGCGCCGGATCCTCGGCCATCTGCTTCAGCCGCATCTTGCGCGAGGTGACCACGGCCATCTCCGACATCGCGAAGAAGCCGTTGAGCGCGATCAGCGCCAGCACGATCAGCAGTTCGGCCACCTCAGCGGCTCCCTGCCGGCGCCATGCGGGCGGCCGCGGCGGCCACGCGCGCCCGGCCCGGTGCGGGCGGAGGGTGCAGGCGGCGCGGGAGGGGGAGTGGGTCGTCGTCCATGCGGGGGAGGGCGGCCGGCGGCGGCGCGCCCCGGCCGATCATAGCAAGCGTGCGCTGCGGCCGGGCGCGGCGTGCCGCCGGGCGCGGGCAGGGCCGGCGCCGGCCGCGGCGTGGCCCACGCCCGGGCTCAGAGCAGGTCGCCGCCGTTGGACAGCATGCGCTCCATGCGGTCGCCCAGGCCGCCGATCTCCAGCACCAGGCGGTCGACCTCGGAGGCGTCCAGGCTCTCGTAGGGCCGGTTCTCGCACAGCTGCAGGTAGGGCACGCCGTCCAGGTCGCCGACCGCCAGGTAGCCGACCCGGCTTTCCCAGTTGAAGGCGAGCGCGCGCGCGGCATCCAGGCCGGTGGTCGGCGCCACGGCGGTGCTGACCCGCAGGTAGCAGCGGCCGTCGTCGTCCTCCATCTCCGACAGGAAGATCGCCTGGCGGCGACTGCCCTGCTCCAGCGACAGCTCCACGCAGAGCACGTACGGCTCCTGCATGGTGATCCGGTAGTCGCTGCCGGTCAGGTGGCTGCGGATCTGCTCGAAGTTCTGCATGGGGGGCTGCTCCGCGATGTTCCGCCCGATGGTAGCGCAGGCCGGTGGACGGGCGGCGACAGCGGGGCGGCGGGCTGCGAACATGGCGCCATGCCCGGTTCCGCCGCCACGCCCGCATCGCGCCGCGCCCCGGCCGCGCAGGCGCGCGCGCGGATCCTGGCCGCGGTCCGGGCGATCCCGCGCGGGCAGGTCGCCGGCTACGGCGAGGTCGCCGCCCGCGCCGGCCTGCCCGGGCGGGCGCGGCTGGCGGCGCGGGCGCTGGCCGACAACGACGATCCGTCGCTGCCCTGGCACCGGGTGCTGCGCGCGGACGGACGCATCGCCTTCGCGCCGGGCTCGCGCCAATGGCGCGAGCAGGCGCGGCGCCTGCGCGCCGAGGGCGTGGCGGTGCGCGACGGGCGGGTGGCGCGGCGCCCGCGCACGCTCGATGCCGCGCTGTGGGGGCCCGGCGCGGACTGAGCGCAGGCAACCGGTATCATGGGGCGGCACCGACAGGGACCGCCGATGTTCTCCAACCTCCCCCCCGTCACCAAGGCGCTGCTGGTCGCCAACGGCGTCGCGTTCGCGTTGCAGCTGATGCTGGGCAACGCGGCCTTCGCGTCGTTCATGCTGTGGCCGCTGGGCGACGCGGGCCTGGACCCGTACTCGCAGGCGCAGGGCTTCCTGCCCTGGCAGCTGGTGACCTACGGCTTCCTGCACGGCAACCTGCCGCACCTGCTGTTCAACATGCTGGCGCTGCTGATGTTCGGCGCGCCGCTGGAATACACCTGGGGCAACCGCAGGTTCGCGACCTTCTACTTCGTGTGCGTGGCCGGCGCCGGGCTGTGCCAGCTGGTGGTGGCCTCCTGGACGCTGTCGCAGACCGGGCAGGCGTATCCCACCGTGGGCGCCTCCGGCGGCGTGTTCGGCCTGCTGATGGCCTACGGCATGCTGTTCCCGCACCAGCGGGTGATGCTGCTGATCCCGCCGATCCCGATGAAGGCGCGCACCCTGGTGATCGTGTACGGGATCATTACCCTGATGCTGGGCATCACCGGCACCGCGGCCGGGGTGGCGCACTTCGCGCACCTGGGCGGGATGCTGTTCGGCTGGCTGCTGATCCGCCACTGGCGCGGGCAGCCGCCGTTCGGCCGCCGCGGCCCGCCGCCAGGGCCGCGCCGGATCCACTGACAACCAGGGGGATGCTGTTTCTTCCCCCGCTTGCGGGGGGCGATGAGGCGCGCTTGCGAGCCACTGGCTCGCGCGCCGAAGAGCGCCCGGAGGCTGCGCCGGAGGGCCGGACAGTGCCCGGAGGGCGATGGGGGTGCGTCAGATGGCGTCG
>JBKHXI010000129.1:0-13174 GCA_046566095.1 Gammaproteobacteria bacterium
TGTGTAAACCCACCACGTTGTTCAGTGGCAAGCGGCTGATGGGCGGCCGATGGCCCAGGGCGGAATGGGGCCGGTGCCAGTTGTAGTGGTGGAGCCAGTGCGGGAAGGCCTGGGCGCGGTGGCGGGAAGTGTCGTAGGACCGGGCATAGGCCCATTCGCGCAGTGACGTCTGCACCAGCCGCTCGGCTTTGCCATTGGTGCGCGGGGTGTAAGGGCGGGTGCGAATGTGCCGCAGGCCCAGTCGGCGCAGCAGCCGCCGGAAGCTGTGGGATTTGTAGCAGGCGCCGTTGTCGGTCATGACGCGCCGGACGCGCACGCCCAGGGACCGGTAGTAACGCAAGGCCTGGAGCAATGCCCGGCAGGCACTGACGCCGCGCTCGTCGGGTTCGATGGTGCCGAAGGCCACCCGCGAATGGTCGTCGATGGCCAGGTGCACGAAGTCCCAGCCGGCACCGTCCGATGCGCTGGCGCGATCGCCGGTGACGCGATGTCCGGGGCGCCAGAACCGGCCCAGCCTCTTGATGTCCAGGTGCAGCAGGTCGCCAGGCCGGGGGTGCTCGAACCGGTTCTGGGGCCGTGCCGGCTCGAGTTCGGACAGCCGGTTGAGTCCGGCACGCTGCAACAGGCGTGCCGTGGTGCTGGGCGGGATCCGCAGCTCCTGCGCGATCTGGCGATAGCTCTGCCGGCTCCGGCGCCTGGCCACCACCTGCGCGATCGCATCGGCCGGGGTGGCGTGGGGGCAGCGATGCGGGCGCGAGGAACGGTCCTGCATCCCTTCCAACCCTTCTTCCCGGAAGCGCTTGAGCCACTTGTAGGCCGTTCGCACGCTCACCCCGGCCGCCTGGGCCGCTTCTTCGACCCGAAGACCGTGGTCGATCACCCGCTGAACGAGCAGGACTCGACCTCGAGGGGTAAGACGGGCATGTTTATGCAGGTTCATCCGGGGCTCCTGGGGTGCTGTTTGGGTCGCACCACCAGTGTTCCGGGATCACCCCGGATGAACAACCTACTGAGAGATCACAACTAGTGCCCTGCCCGGGGATCCGTCTCCGGAAACCCGAGCGAACTGTCCGGGCCTCGCGACCGGCCAGCCTGCGAGCGGATTTGCCGTCGTGCCCGGAACGGCAGCGTGGCCGTGACTGTCCGAAGACCCGGCGGCACCGGGCGCCGGCGCCGGCGGGTCATTCCGGCGGCACGTAGCCGGCCGGTTTCTCGGCGCCGCCGCCGAACAGGAATTTCTCCATCTCGCGCTCGAGCATGGCCCGGTGTTCCGGGTTCATCGGCGAGAGCCGGTTCTCGTTGATCAGCATGGTCTGGTGCGCCAGCCAGGCGGCCCAGGCCTGCTTGCCGATGTTCTCGTACACGCGTTTGCCCAGTGCGCCGGGCCAGGGGACGAAGTCGAGGCCTTCGGCGTCGCGTTGCTGGTACTGGCAGAAGACCTGTCGGGTCATGGCATCGGGGTTCCTGGGAAGGTGGGCGTTACGCGGAGATGGCCGGCGTCGTGGATCGCGGGCAAGGCCCGCTCCTACGGGTGCCGCCTGTCCGTAGGAGCGCCCCTTGGGCGCGATGCCCGCGGCCTTCGGGCACCTGTCGCGGGCAAGGCCCGCTCCTACGGGAGCGGTTGCAGCAGCCTGCGGATCGGGGCGGGCAGGCCGAGCGAGCCGATCGCGGCCGGCGCGGTCCAGCGCAGGTCGTCATTGTCGCGCACCGCGGCGCGCGCTGCGACGGCGCGCCAGCGCAGCGGCCGCAGCTGCAGCCGGAAATGGGTGAAGCCGTGCGCGACCGCGGGCAGGGGCGCGCCGCGGTCGAAGTCGCCGTCGAGATGCGCGTCGAACCAGCCGCGCGCGGCAACGGGGTCGGCGAACTCCGGAAGCGACCAGAGCCCGCCCCAGATCCCGGTGGGCGGGCGCCGCTGCAGCAGCAGGTTGCCGTCCGCGTCGTGCAGCAGCAGCACCAGCGCCTCGCGTTCGGGCAGGGGTTTGCCGGGCCTGGGCGTGGGCAGCTCATCGACCCGGCCTTCGCGCAGCGCCACGCAGCGGTCCTGCAGCGGGCAGACGATGCAGGCCGGGTCGTGGCGCGTGCACAGGGTGGCGCCGAAGTCCATCTGCGCCTGGGTCCAGTCGGGCAGGCGCGCGTCGGGCAGGTCCGGATCGTCCAGATGGGCCCGCGCCAGCGCCCACAGCCGCTTTTCCACTGCGGGTGCGCCGGGCCAGCCTTCGACCCCGTGCAGCCGTGCGAGCACGCGCTTGACGTTGCCGTCCAGGATCGGCGCGCGCAGGCCCCAGGCCTGGGCGGCGATCGCGCCCGCGGTGCTGCGGCCGATGCCGGGCAGCGCGACGAGGTCGTCCAGGTCGCGCGGCAGTTCGCCGCCGTGGCGCTCGACGCACAGCTTCGCCGCCGCATGCAGGTTGCGGGCGCGGGCGTAGTAGCCCAGGCCCGACCACAGCGCCAGCACCCGGTCGAGCGGGGCCCGGGCCAGCGCCGGCAGGTCGGGCAGGGCGGCGACGAAGCGCTCGAAGTAGGGCACCACCACCTGCACCCGGGTCTGCTGCAGCATGATCTCGCTCAGCCACACCCGGTAGGGCGTGCGCGGGTGCTGCCAGGGCAGGTCGTGGCGGCCGTGGCGGTCGAACCACCGCAGCAGCGGCGCGGCATGGCCGGCGGTGGCGGCCTCATTCATCGCGGTCGGCGGGGCCGGGGTCGCGGCCGGGCAGGTCCGGGTCGTCGATCGTCAGTTCCACCCCCTGCAGGGTGGCGCCGGCGATCTCCAGGACCGGCAGGGTGGCGGTGCCGTCCAGCGGCGGCAGCGGCGAGAGGCGGCCGTCCTCGTCCATCCAGGCGGTGAGCTCGTGCAGCCGCAGCCGGCCGTCGAAGCGCGCGCGGTCGCGGCGCAGCTCGAGTTCGGCGGGATCGGCCAGGCTGGTGGGGCCGGCGTAGCGCAGCGCGAACGGCAGCGGCGCGCGGGAGTCGCGCAGTGGACGCGGCAGCGCCGGCCAGGCCCGGGGCCAGCGCGCCAGCGCGCCCTCGAACTGCAGTTCCAGCCCGTCCTGCAGGGCGAGGGCGCCGCCGGCGTCCAGTTCCGGCAGCGGGTTGTCGTCGCGGCCGGCCCCGGGCATCGGCCGCGGGCGCAGGGCGACCCCGGCCGGCGCCAGCGACAGGCGTCCGTCGACATGGCGCAGCGGCGCGGCCAGGCCCAGGCCGAACGGCGCGCGCAGGCCGTCGGCATGGTACTGGGCACCGGCGCGCAGGCGCATGCCGGCGATGCCCCAGGCGTCCGGTTCGATCTCCAGCATGCCGCCCAGGACCAGTTCCGCCGACATCCGCCAGGCCGGGCGCTCGACGGTCGCGGTGCCGGCGACGCCCAGCGGCGTGCGCGCGCCGGTGCGCAGCAGGGTGAAGCGGGTCGCGAACGGCACCTGGGTGGCGCCGGCGACGAAGCGGCCGCTGGCGGTGCCGGCGGTGCGCCGGCCGGGGTGCACGGCGGGCGCGTCCAGCACCAGGTCGCGCAGCTGCCAGCCGTTCGAGACGATGCGGCCGTCCTGCACCCGCAGGCCGTCGCTGAGGCTGAGCAGGCGGGTCGGGCCGGGCGGACGGGTGGCGCGCCAGTCGCGCAGCGCGGCGAGGTCCAGCACCGGGGCGTCGAATTCGAGCCGGGTGAAGTCCAGTTCGCGGACGCGGCCGCGAAGCGTCTCCCACGGCAGCGAAATGCGGACGCGTTCGGCGGTCAGTACCGGAGTCGCCGCCCCCGGCGCGCGCGCCACCAGGTCGCGCGCGACCAGGGTGGGGGTGCCGCCCAGGCGGTATTCGCCCAGTCCCGATGCGGTGATGTCCAGGCCCAGGGCGCGCCCGGTCTGTTCCAGCGACAGCCGCACCACGCGTTCGGGCTGCAGCAGCAGGCGCAGCCCGGCCATCGCCAGCAGCAGCGCGATGCCGAGGGCCGCCAGCAGCCGCAAGGGCGGGCGCCGCGCCGCCGCTGCCGTGGCGGCGGAGGCGGGCTGCGGGTGGGGACCGGAACCCGCCGGCCCGGGACGCTGCGGCGGGGCCCGGCGCGCCATGCTCAGCCGGCGCCGAGCGACTCCGGCAACAGCGCGTCGACGAAGGCCTCGGCGTCGAACACCCGCAGGTCCTCCGGACGCTCGCCGATGCCGGCATAGCGGATCGGGATGCCGAACTCGCGCGCCAGCGCGAACACCACGCCGCCCTTGGCGGTGCCGTCGAGCTTGGTCACCACCAGCCCGGTGACGCCGACCGCGGCGTGGAACTGGCGGACCTGGCTGACCGCGTTCTGGCCGGTGGTGCCGTCGACCACCATCAGCACCTCGTGCGGCGCGTGCGGGTCGAGCTTGGCCAGCACCCGCCGGATCTTGCCGAGTTCGGCCATCAGCCCCTGCTGGGTGTGCAGGCGCCCGGCGGTATCGGCGATCAGCACCTGGATGCCGCGCGCCCGCGCCGCCTGCAGCGCGTCGAAGGCGACCGAGGCTGCGTCCGCGTTCTGGCCCTGGGCGACCACCGGCACGCCGTTGCGCTCGCCCCAGGCCTGCAGCTGGGCGACCGCGGCGGCGCGGAAGGTGTCGCCGGCGGCCAGCATCAGGGTCCGGCCCTCGTCGCGGAAGCGGCGCGCCAGCTTGCCGATGGTGGTGGTCTTGCCGACGCCGTTGACGCCGACGGTCAGCAGCACGAACGGGCGCGCGCCGGCGTCGATCGCCAGCGGCACCGCCACCGGGCGCAGCAGGTCCACCAGTTCCCCGCGCAGCGCGGCCAGCAGCGCCGCGGCGTCGGCGAACTCGCGCGCCTTCATCCGGCCGCGCAGCTGCTCGACCAGCGCCGTGGTCGCGGCCACGCCGACGTCGGCGGTCAGCAGCGCGGTCTCGATGCCGTCGAGCAGTTCGTCGTCGAGCCTGGGGTTGCGCGAGAACAGCCCGCCCAGGCTGCGGGCGATGGCGCTGCCGCGCAGGCGCTCGCGCCAGCCGGGCCTGCCCGCGGCGGCGGGCGCCGGGGCATCGGCTTCGTGCGGCGTGCCGGGGGTAGCGGGTGCGGGCGGGGCCGCGGGCGAGGGGGGCGCGGCGGGCCGGGCCTGGTCGCGCCGGCCGTCGGCCGCATCGCCGCCGTCGGCGAAGGCATCGGCCCGGGCATCGGACCGGACTTCGGCCTCGGCCTCGGCCCCGGATCCGGCGTCAGGCGCGGGCGACGCTTCGGCTGCGGCGGGCGCAGCGGCCGGCGACGGAAACGCGGCCGCGAGTTCCTCGACGCTGTAGCGGCGCCCGGAGGTCTGGTTCGGTTCGCGGTCCGGCGCGGTCGGTTCCGGCTTGTTGCGGCGGAAAAGGCTGACCATCGCGGGCGTGCTGGGGGAATGCGCGAGAATGGCGGCCATGCTAGCACCCGGCCGCCGCCGCGCCCGATGAAGAAGCGACCGCCAGCGCGCACCGCGGGGACGGGCGCGGCGCAGGGCGCGCGCGCCGCCGGGCAGGTGCGGATCGTCGGCGGCCGCTGGCGCGGAACCCGGCTGCGGGTGTCGCCCGCGCCGGGCCTGCGCCCGACCCCGGACCGGGTGCGCGAAACCCTGTTCAACTGGCTGCAGCCGGCCTTGTCCGGCGCGCGGGTGCTCGATCTGTACGCCGGCAGCGGCGCGCTCGGGCTGGAGGCGGTGTCGCGCGGCGCGGCGGCGGCGCTGCTGGTCGAACGCGATCCGCACGCCTGCGAGGCGCTGGACCAGGCGGTGGCGCGGCTGTCGGCCGCGGACGCGGTGGCGGTGCTGCGCAGCGACGCGCTGGCGGTGCTCGACGCGCCCGTGCACGGCCGCTTCGACATCGTCTTCGTCGACCCGCCGTTCCAGGCCGGCGCCTGGCCGGCCGTGCTCGAGCGCCTGCCCGCCTGGCTGGCGCAGGACGCGTGGCTGTACCTGGAAACCCCGGCCGGCCACGCGCCGGCGCTGCCGCCCGGCTGGCGCCTGCATCGCGAAGGCGCGACCCGCAACACCCGGTACGCGCTCTACCGCCGCGGCTCCCGGCGCGCTGATACACTGGCCGCGTCTCCAGAAGACGGCTCGACGACGACCGGATGAGCGCTGCCCGTTCCCGTATCGCGGTGTATCCCGGCACGTTCGATCCGGTCACCAACGGCCATGTCGACCTGGTCGAGCGCGCCGCTCCGCTGTTCGAGCGGCTGGTCGTCGGCGTCGCCGAGAGCCCGTCCAAGGGCCCGGCGCTGCCTTTGGCCCAGCGCGTGGACCTGGCGCGCCGGGGGCTGGCGCACGTGCCCAACGTCGAGGTGCGCGGCTTCGATTCGCTGCTGGCGCACTTCGTGCGCGAGGTCGGCGCCGGGGTGCTGCTGCGCGGCCTGCGCGCGGTCTCGGACTTCGAATACGAGTTCCAGCTGGCGAGCATGAACCGGCACCTGGTGCCCGAGGTCGAGACCCTGTTCCTGACCCCGGCCGAGCAGTACAGCTTCATTTCCTCCTCGCTGGTGCGCGAGGTCGCGCGCCTGGGCGGGGACGTCGCCGGCTTCGTGCCGGCGGCGGTGGCCGACGCGCTGCAGGCCCAATGGCAGCGCACAACCGCTTGATCCATTCCGCATGACCGGGGGAATCCGATGAACACCACCATCCGCGCGCTGCTGATCGCCCTGCTGGCCGTCTCCGTCGCCGCCTGCCAGGACAGCAAGGAAGACGAGGAGGCCGCCGCCCGCGCCGCGGCCGCCAGCGCCCCGCTGACCGCGCCGGTCGACGGCGACGACACCGCCTGGGGCAACTACCTGACCGACGTGGTGCGCCGCAACCTGGGCAACACGGTCAACAGCCCCTACCTGTACTACCTGCCGTCGGAGGATTCGGCCGATTTCGAGGGCGAGTACGAGCGCCTGCGCGAGAAGGCCGAGAACGACGTGCTGCGCGGCATCCTCGAGGGCAACATGCTCGCGTTCGGTTCGCCCGCCTCGGCGCGCATGGCCGACCTGATCGTCGACGCATTCTCCGACGTCCAGCCGGCCTCGATGCCCGGCGTGCGGGTGCTGTTCATCGGCAAGGCCGAGGACAGCGAACGGGTGCGCGCCGCGGTCGAGCCGACCGGTGCCGAATACATCTTCGTCGAAGCCAAGTGACCGCCAGCGGCCCGGCCCTGCCGGGTCCGCCCCCCGCCGCCGGCTGAGCATGCGGGCGCTGGGGCGGCGGGCCGCGGGGGTCGCATTGCCGGATCCGGCGCTGGCCTGGCCGGCGCGGGCGCGGTGCGGGCCAGGCCCGGGCCCCGCCGGCATTGCCCGCCGGGTGCCAGCGCCATCGCGAGCAGTGCGGTACCGGACGCGCGCCCCAAACCGATGTCGCTGAAGATCAACGAGCTGTGCGTGAACTGCGACGTGTGCGAACCGGTCTGTCCGAACAAGGCCATTTCGCAGGGCGAGGCGATCTACGTGATCGACCCGGCGCTGTGCACCGAATGCGTCGGGCACCACGACGAACCGCAATGCGTGGTGGTCTGCCCGGTGGAATGCATCGACCCGGACCCGGAGCACCCGGAAACCCAGGCCCAGCTGCTGGCCAAGCTGGCGCGGATCCAGGAGACGCAATGACCGATCCATCCATGCCGTCCTCCCGGCCGGGCGAGGCGTCGACGATGTCGTCCCGAGCGCAGCAAGGGACCTGCTTTGCGGCACGTTTCTCCCCGAAGAGCGGATTCCTCGCTGCGCTCGGAACGACAGCCGATCATGGTCGGCCCGGCCCCGGCAGCTGCACAGCCGGAGGCGGCCCGGAGGCCGCGCGGCCCCGCGCCGCGTCGCGGCAAGCGCGCCGCGGCCGCGGCGCCCTTCTGGCCATCGGCCTCGGCTTGCTGGCCGCTTGCAGCGTCGCGCCGAAGCTCGAACCGGCGGCGCCCGCGCCCGCCGCGGTCGCGGCGAAGCCGCCGGGCGCCGCCATCGCCAGCGCCCACGCGCTGGCGACCGACGCCGGCTTCGAGGTGCTCGCGCAGGGTGGCAACGCCTTCGACGCGGCGGTCGCGGTGTCGGCGACGCTGGCGGTGGTCGAACCGATCAGCTCGGGGATCGGCGGCGGCGGCTTCTTCCTGCTGCACGAGGCCGCCAGCGGCCGCGACGTGTTCCTGGACGCGCGCGAGACCGCGCCCGCCGCGGCCACGCCCGAACGCTACCTGGACGCCGACGGCGAACTCGACCGCGACCGCGCCACCAACGGCCCATGGTCGGCCGGTATCCCCGGCCTGCCGGCGGCGCTGGTGCACCTGGCCGACAATTACGGCCGGCTGCCGCTGGCGACCACGCTGGCGCCGGCGATCCGGATCGCGCGCGAGGGCTTCGAGGTCTACCCGCGCATGGAGCGCGGCTACCTGCGCCGCGCCGCGGTGATGGAGCGCTACCCCGGCACCCGCGCGGTGTTCCTGGCCGACGGCAGCCCGCCGCGCAGCGGCGAGATCCTGCGCCAGCCGGACCTGGCGCGCACCCTGGAACTGCTGGCGGCGCACGGCTTCGACGGCTTCTACCGCGGCGAGGTCGCGCGCCTGCTGCTGGATGCGGTCGCGGCCGAGGGCGGTCAGTGGAGCGCGGAGGAACTGGCCGGCTATCGCGTGCGCGAGCGCGAACCGCTGGCCTTCGGCTACCGCGGCTGGCGGATCGTGACCGCGCCGCCGCCTTCCTCCGGCGGGGTGGCGCTGGCGCAGATGCTGCAGGTGCTGCAGGGCTGGGACCTGCAGGCGCTGGCGCCGGCGCAGCGCGTGCACCTGATGGTCGAGGCGATGCGCCGGGCCTACCGCGACCGCACCATCTACCTCGGCGACCCGGATTTCGTGCCGGTACCGGTGGCGCGGCTGGCGCATCCGGCCTATGCCGCGGGCCTGCGCGCCACCATCCATCCGGACCGGGCCACGCCCAGCGACCTGCTGCCCGTGCGGCCGGCGCCGCTGGAGGACGAGGAGACCACCCACTTCTCGATCATCGACGCCGAGGGCAACCGGGTCTCGACCACGCAGACGGTCAACCTGCTGTACGGCTCGGGCATGGTGGCGCCGGGGACCGGGGTGCTGCTCAACAACGAGATGGACGATTTCGCGCTGCGGCCGGGCACCCCGAACGCGTTCGGGGTGATGGGCTTCGAGGCGAACGCGCCGGCGCCGGGCAAGCGCATGCTCAGCTCGATGACGCCGACCTTCATGGAGTCGGCCGACCGGGTCGCCGTGCTCGGCGCGCCGGGCGGCAGCCGGATCATCACCCAGGTGCTGATCGGCATCCTCGGCTTCGACGCCGGCCTTTCCGCGCAGCAGGTCGCCGCGCTGCCGCGCTTCCACCACCAGTGGCTGCCGGACGCCATCTCCGCCGAGGCCGGAGCGCTGGACGCGGACACGGTCGCCGCACTGCAGGCCATGGGCCACGTCGTGAACGCCGGCGAGGAGGACTGGGGCAACCTGCAGGCGGTGGAATGGGACCGCCGCGCCAACGCGCTGCGCGGCGGCACCGACCCGCGCAACGAGGTCGGCAAGGCCGCGGTCCGCCCGCTTCCGTAGGTGCGGGCCTTGCCCGCGATCGCCGCGGCATCCGGATCCCCGGATCGCGCCCAAGGGGCGCTCCTACGGGTGTGCGGGATTGCGGAACGCGCCGTCGCAGATCGACGTGAAACGGCGCTCCTGCAGGCTGCGGGATTGCGTAGGAGCGGGCCTTGCCCGCGATCGCGTGGCATCCGGATCGCCGGATCGCGCCCAAGGGGCGCTCCTACGGGGGGGCGAGGGGTGGCCGCGCGTGGGCGGCGCGGGCGCTAGAATCGGCGCATGAAGCTCTGGTCGATCCGCGGCAACTCGCAGAAGCTCGACGGCGGCGCCATGTTCGGCAACGCGCCGCGGGCGCTGTGGTCGCAGTGGGCGCCGCCCGACGAGCACAACCGCATCGACCTGGCCTGCCGCGCGCTGCTGGCCAGGCCGCTGAACGGAAAGACCGTGCTGTTCGAAACCGGCATCGGCGCCTTCTTCGAGCCGAAGCTGCGCGAGCGCTACGGCGTGGTCGAGGACCGGCACGTGCTGCTCGATTCGCTGCGCGCGGCCGGCTTCGGCCACGAGGACATCGACGTGGTCGTGCTCAGCCACCTGCACTTCGACCACGCCGGCGGGTTGCTGGCGCAGTGGCGCGAGGGCGCCGCACCGGAGCTGCTGTTCCCCAACGCCACCTTCCTGGTCAGCGCCGCCTGCTGGGACCGCGCGCGCGACCCGCATCCGCGCGACCGCGCCAGCTTCATCCCCGAGTTGCCGGGCCTGCTGGAGGCGACAGGACGGCTGGAGCTGGTCGACGGCGAGCATTCGCAGGCGCTGGGCCGCGCGGTGCGCTTCCACTACAGCGACGGCCACACGCCTGGGCTGATGCTCTCGGAGATCGTCGGCCCCGAATGCGTGGACGGCGAGCCGTACGGCGGCGTGGTGTTCTGCGCGGACCTGATCCCGGGCCGGCCCTGGGTGCACGTGCCGATCACCATGGGCTACGACCGCAACGCCGAGCTGCTGATCGACGAGAAGCGCGAGTTCCTCGAGGACAAGCTGCGGCGCAACGTGCACCTGTTCTTCACCCACGACCCGCAGGTCGCGCTGGCGCAGGTGGTGCGCGATCCGAAGGGCCGCTACGCGACCGCGCACGAGGTCGCCGAGCTGCACGCGCGGGCGCTGGCGGCATGATCCGCGCGCTGGGCGCGGTGGCGCTGGCGCTGCTGCTGGCGCCCGCGCATGCGCTGCCCGGCGCCGCGCAGTCGCTGCAGCCGCAGGGCGATCCGCGCCCGGAGCGGGCGCCGCGCGACGAGGAGTTCGGGGTCGTCACCAGCCAGCTGGGCCTGCAGCGGCGGGTGGAGATGTACCAGTGGCGCAGCGGGGCGCGCGGCTACGAGCGGGTCTGGAGCGCCCGCCCGATCCGTGCCGGCGGGCCCGGCAGCGCGCACGAGAACCCGGAACAACTGCCGCTGCCGGCGCGCAGCTGGCGCCCGCCGATCCTGCTCGACGGGCACCCGGTCGACGAGGAGGTGGTGGAGCGCCTCGGCAGTTGGCGGCGCATGCGGCCGTCGTTCACGGCGTTGCCGCTCGGCATGGCGGCGACCTTCCAGCCGGAGGGCGACGGCCTGGGCAGCGCGGCCAACCCGCTCGCCCCGGAGATCGGCGACCTACGCATCACCTGGCACGAACTGGTGCTGCCGGACCTTGCCGGCAGCGTGGAGCTGCGCGGCGACGCCTGGCGCCTGGCGGACCGGGTCGACGTCCGGGCCGAAGACCCGGGCACGCAGGATCCCGCCCCGGACGCGGCGCCTGGCCTGCCGGCGCGGCAGCCACGGACCATCCCGTGGTTCGCCATCGCGGCGCTGCTGGCATTGGGCCTGGTCGCGCTGCTGGTCCTGCGCCGCAGGCGTTGATGCGCCGCGAAGTCCGCGTCCCCGGACGGGCGTCGTCCGGCGGGCAGGGAATCGCTGCGCCCGCCGTAGCGCCCGGCCTTGCGTCAGGCGGCGTCGGCGCGCTTCTGGCGCGGGCCTTCGAGCAGCGCGCGCCTGACCATCGACACCAGCAGGTCGATCTCCTGGCTGGTGACGTTGAAGGTCGGGGTGAAGCGCAGCGAGTTGGCGCCGCCGTGGATCACGCCGATGCCGCGCTCGCGCAGCCACTCCTCGGTCGAACCGGCACCGAAGCACTTGTACTCCGGCGCCAGTTCGCAGGAGAACAGCAGGCCGGTGCCCTGGACCCTGGTGACCAGGCCGCCGGTTTCGGACTTGAGCTTCTCCAGCTTGTCGATGGCCTCCGCGCCGCGCGCGCGGATGTTCTCGCGCAGGGCGGGGGTCACGCGCGCGAGCACCGCGCAGGCGGTTTCGAGCGCGCGCGGGTTGGTGGTCATGGTGTTGCCGTACAGGCCCTTGCGGTACATCGCGGCCGCATCGGCAGTCACCGCCAGCACGCTCAGCGGGTACTGGCCGGCATTGAGTGCCTTGGAGTAGGTTTCCATGTCCGGCGCCTCGATGTCCTCGAAGCCCGGGTAGTCGACGATCGACAGCACGCCCTGCGCGCGCAGGCCGGCCTGGATCGAGTCGACCAGCAGCACCGCGCCGTGCGCCCGGGTCAGCTCGCGCGCGGCGTTGTAGAAGTCCAGCGGCACGCTGCGGCCCGGGTCGCCTTCGCCCATCACCGGCTCCAGGAACATCGCCTCGACGTACCAGCCGTTGGCATCGGCATCGGCGAAGGCCTTGCGCAGGGCCTGGATGTCGTAGGGCTGGATCGCGATCACCGAGTCCTCGCCGCGGTAGCTGGCCAGGTGCTGCAGGTAGGCCTTGCGCGAGGAATCCGAGTACAGCGCCGGGCGGTCGGTGCGGCCGTGGAAACTGCCGCGGACCACGATCCGCTTGATGGTGCGGCCGGCATGGCGCGCGCCCGGGTCGGTCATGGCCTTGGCGTTGGCATCGATGATGCGCCCGGCGAGCGACACCGCCTCGGAACCGGAATTCAGGCAGAAGAACCTGGCGTAGGGACACTCGCGTCCGATGCCGATGGCCTCGCGCAGCATCCTGGCGAAGCGCAGCTGCGACAGGCTCGGGGTCATGATGTTGGCCATCGCCTGCGGGCGCGCCATCGCCTCGATCACGTCGGCCGGGGCGTGGCCGAAGCCGAGCATGCCGTAGCCGCCCGAGTCGTGCAGGACCGCGCCCTTCAGGGTCACGATCCACGGACCACGCGCGGCCAGCGCGACATAGGGGTTGACCGCGTCGTCCGGGTAGAAGTTGACGTAGCCCGCCTGGGCGGCCTGCACCTGGGCGTCCTCGTCCTGGTCGAGCAGGTCGGCGAACTCGCCGCGGATGCGCGCGTACTCGGCGGCGGCGGCCGCGATCGCGGCGCGCAGGTCGGCGTTGCCGGCGAAGCCGGCGAGCACCTCGTCGTCCAGGCCGACGGTGCGGCGCGCGCCGCCGTGGGCGCGCAGCGGGGCGAGGGGGGCGAGCAGGTCGGCGTGGTCGGTCATGGCGCGGCGTCTCCCGAGGTCCGGGGCCTTGGATGCGGTGCCGGTGCCGGGGACGCCGGACGCGATGCGAGCACGCGCGCCGGAAGACATGCCCCCTCAAAAGCGGCAGACCCGCGCACTGGCGGGCGCGCGGGCCGTTTCCAAAGCGGATTCAAGTGGTTGCGCGATTCTACCATGCCGCCCCGTGGGCCGGCAGCCCGGCAGGATGCGTTCGTTC
>JBKHXI010000130.1:0-20504 GCA_046566095.1 Gammaproteobacteria bacterium
GGCGGGTGACGGGCGAGGCGATCGCCGCCTACCTGGACGACGTCGCGCGCCTGCGGATCTCGGTGTTCCGCGACTGGCCCTACCTGTACGCGGGCGACCAGGGCTACGAGCGCGACTACCTGGGGCGTTACGCGCGCTCGCGGCATGCGGTGTTCGTGCTCGCCTTCGACGGCGACCGCGTGGTCGGCGCCTCGACCGGGCTGCCGCTGGCGGACGAGGCGCCGGCGTTCCGCGCGCCCTTCGCCGAACGCGGCATCGACCAGGACGCGGTGTTCTACTGCGGCGAATCGGTGCTGCTGCCCGGCTACCGCGGGCGCGGCGTGGGCCATGCCTTCTTCGACCACCGCGAGGCCCATGCGCGCGCGCTGGGCCTGCGCTGGAGCGCGTTCTGCACGGTCGAGCGGCCGTCGGACGATCCGCGGCGGCCGCGCGGCCACCGGCCGAACGACGCCTTCTGGCGCAAGCGCGGCTACCGGCCGCAGCCGGGGATGCGCATGGAGCTGTCCTGGGACGAGGTCGGGGCCGGCGAAACCGCGCACACCCTGGTGTTCTGGCTGCGCGAGCTGGTGCCGACCGTGCGTTAGGCCGGGGGCGGCTCAGGCGAAGGGCGGCATCCGCGCCAGCCACAGCGACGCGGCGGCCAGTGCGCCGCCGATCGCGGTGGCGGCGAGCACGTCGCTGGGGTAGTGCAGCCCGAGCACCACCCGCGAGGCGGCGACCGCGGCGGTGAACGGGACCAGCAGCCAGGCCAGCGCCGGATAGTGGGCGATCGCGACGATGCTGAAGGCCACCGCGTGCAGGGTGTGGCCGGAGGGGAAACTGAACTCGTCCAGCGGCGCCACCCAGGCCCGGATCCGCACATCGGCGGCGAACGGCCGCGGGCGCCGGGTCCAGCGCTTGAGCTGCGTGTACAGCAGCAGCGCCAGCGCGCCGGTGGCCGCGAGGTGGGCGGCGGCGAGCAGGCCGTCGCGGCCGTCCAGCAGCAGCGCCGCCATCAGCAGGTACCAGAAGGCGCCGTCGCCGAGCCGGCTGACCCAGGCGAACCCGGCGCGGATCGCGCGGCGGCTGCACAGGCGGTTGGCGCGCAGGCACCAGCCTGCATCCAGCCCCTGGCCGGCGCCGCGCAGCGCCTCAGGCGGCAGCGACCGAGCCATGCAGGCCGCGCCCGAGGGCGAGTTGCGCGAGGATCGCCTCGAAGTCGGCGGCGACCCGCTGCGGGCGCAGCCCGGACACCGCGCTGCGCGCCGCCATCCGCATCGCGCCGCGCAGCAGGTCGTCGGCGCCGATCCGCACCACCGCGTCGACGAAGCCGCGGTCGTCGCCCAGGGCGACCGCCGCGCCGTCCACGCCGTCGCGCAGATGCTCGCGCGCCGCGCCGGTGTCGAAGGCCACGACCGGCACGCCGCTGGCCAGCGCCTCCAGGGTCACGTTGCCGAAGGTCTCGCTGTGGCTCGGGAAGCAGAACAGGTCGGCGCTGGCGTAATGGCGCGCCAGGTCCCGGCCGCGGCGCAGGCCGGCGAACACGAAGTCGGGGTTCTCCCGCTGCAGGCGCGCCCGTTCGGGCCCGTCGCCGACCCAGACCATCCGCGCCGCGGGGCGGCGCGCCTGCAGCGCGCGGAACGCCCGCACCGCCAGCTCCAAGTTCTTCTCGGCGGCGATGCGGCCGACGTGCAGCACCGCGGGCGCGTCGGCGTCCAGCCCCCATTCGCGGCGCAGGCCGGGGTCGCGGTGGCGCGGGTCGAAGCAGGTGGTGTCGACCGCGCGCGCGAGCAGGCGCACGTTGCGGAAACCCGCCCCGCGCAGGAACCGGGCCAGTTCGGCGGTCGGCACCAGGGTGGCGTCGGCATGGTTGTGGAAGCGGCGCAGCCAGTGCAGCGCCACGGGCTCGAGCACCGGCAGCGCGTAGTCGCGCATGTAGCGGTCGAAGCGGGTATGCAGGCCGGTGGCGGCGGGAATGCCCAGGCGCCGGGCGACCCGCAGCGCCGACCAGCCCAGCGGCCCCTCCGTGGCCACGTAGACCGCGTCCGGCGGCGCCGCGCGCCAGGCGCGCGCCAGCGCGCCGGTGGCCGGCAGCCCGAAGCGCAGGCCCGGGTAGCGCGGCAGCGGCAGGCCGCGGACCAGCAGCCGGTCCGGCGCGCTGGCGTCGCCGTCGCCGTCGCCCGGCTGGCGGGGACGGACCACCTGCACCGCGTGGCCCCGCGCCTGCAGCCCTTCGGCCAGCTGGCGCACGGTCAGGGCGACGCCGTTGACCTCGGGCGGCCAGGTTTCGGTGACGATCGCGTGGCGCATCGGACCCTCCGGTTGCCGGCAGGGTGACGGGCCATCGTGTAGCGGCGGTGTCGGCGCGATGACCGGCCGATGACGGCCGGGCGGGGTTCAGGCGCTCTCCAGCTGCAGCGCGATGCCCAGCCGCTCGATGTCCGCCGGCTCCCCCGCCAGGTCCGCCGCCAGCAGCGGGCGCGCCGCCAGCCACGCCTGCGAGAGCGACAGCAGCAGCCGGTCGCCCTCGGCGCGCGCGTCCAGCCGCGGGATCGGGTCCAGTTCGTGGGCGCGGTGCAGCAGGACCGCCAGCCGCAGCAGCAGGGTGCCGCGGCGCGCGGCATCGTGCAGGCGCGCCGGCAGGGCGTCGAACACCCCGCGCGGCACCCGCCGCCGGTGCGCGCGCACCAGTGCCGCGAGGAAGCGCTGCTCCTGCTGCGAGAAACCGGCGATGTCCGAATGCGCCAGCACGTAGGCACCGTGCAGCTGGTGCTGGCTGTGGGCGATGACCAGGCCGATCTCGTGCAGGCGCGCGGCCCAGCCGAGCATCGCGCGGTCGTCCGGGGTCAGGTCCCAGTCGGACGCCACCTGGTCGAACAGCCGCAGCGCGGTCGCCTCCACCCGCTGTGCCTGGGCGGCGTCGATCGCGTAGCGGTGCATCAGCGCGGCCACCGAGGCGTCGCGCGGGTCGTTGTCGCTGGCGCGGCCGAGCAGGTCGTAGAGGATGCCCTCGCGCATCGCCGCGCGGCTGACCGCCATCCGCTCCAGCCCCAGCGCCTCGAACGCGGCCTGCAGCACCAGGATGCCGCCGGCGATCACCGGCCTGCGCTCGGCCGACAGGCCGGGCAGCTCGATCGCGTCGATGCTGCCGGCGGCCAGCAGCCGGTCGCGCAGCACCGGCAGCGCCTCGGCGGTGACCGCCCCCTTGGTCAGGCCCAGTTCGGCGCAGATCTGCCCGATCGCCTTGTTGGTCCCGGACGATCCCAGCGCCTCGTGCCAGCCCAGCGCGCGGTAGACGCCGGCGAACTGCTGGAACTCGGTGGCCACGTCGGTCAGTGCGCGCTGCCAGCGGCGCGGGCCGAGCCTGCCGTCGGGAAAGTAGCGGCGGGTGCTGGCCACGCAGCCGACCTGCAGGCTCTCGCGCTCGAGCGCCTCGAAGCCGCTGCCGATGATGCATTCGGTCGAGCCGCCGCCGATGTCGATCACCAGCCGCAGCTGGCCGGGCTTCGGCGGCTGCGCATGGGCCACGCCCTGGTACACCAGGCGCGCCTCCTCGCGTCCGGAGACCACCTCGATGGCGTGGCCGAGCGCGGTCTCGGCCGGCAGCAGGAAGGCCTGCGGCGCGGCCAGCTGGCGCACGGTGTTGGTGGCGATGGCGCGCACCCGCTGCGGCGGGATGTCGCGCAGGCGCTGGCCGAAGCGCGACAGGCACTCGAGCGCGCGCTGGCGCACCTCCGGGTGCAGGCCGCCCCTGCCGTCCAGGCCCTCGGCCAGCCGCACCATCTCGCGCAGGCGGTCGACCACCCGCAGCTGCCCGAGCAGGTGCCGGGCCACGACCATGTGGAAGCTGTTGGAGCCCAGGTCGACCGCGGCCAGCAGCTCGCCCTCGGCGAGCGGCGCGACGGCGGCGCGGGCGCGGGGCCGGGCGTCGTTCACGGGCGGCGGCCTGCGCGGGCGGGCATCAGCTGCACAGCTTCTCCATCAGCGCCGCCTGCGCCGAGTGCGGCGCGGCCTCGACCGGCGTGCGGCGGACATAGCGGCCGTCGGGCTGCAGTTCCCAGGCCTCGCAGTTGTCCGCCAGGTAGTTGTCCAGCGCCTCGGCGCGCACCCGCGCCGCCAGTTCCGGATCCAGGATCGGGAACCCGACCTCGACCCGGCGCATCAGGTTGCGCTCCAGCCAGTCGGCGCTGGAGCAGAACAGCTCCGGCCGGCCGTCGTTGCCGAACCACCAGCTGCGGCTGTGCTCCAGGAAGCGGCCCACGACCGAGCGCACCCGGATATTGTCCGACACCCCCGGCAGGCCGGGGCGCAGGGTGCAGGCGCCGCGCACCACCAGGTCGATCGACACGCCGGCTTGCGAGGCCGCGTACAGCGCCCGCACCACCTGCGGCTCGTTGATCGCGTTCATCTTGGCCACGATCCGCCCGGGACGGCCGGCGCGCGCATGCGCGGCCTCGCGCTCGATCCGCTCCAGCACCCCGGCGTGCAAAGTGAAGGGCGCCTGCAGCAGGCAACGGGTGCGGATCGCCGGGGCCAGTCCGGAGACCTGCTGGAACACCAGGTGCACGTCGCTGCCGATGTCCGGGTTCGCGGTCAGCAGGCCGATGTCGGTGTAGGCGCGCGCGGTGCCGGCATGGTAGTTGCCGGTGCCCAGGTGCACGTAGCGCCGCAGCCTGCGGCCCTCGCGCCGCACCACCAGCAGCATCTTGGCGTGGGTCTTGTAGCCGACCACGCCGTACACCACCTGCACCCCTGCCTCCTGCAGCCGGTCGGCCAGGCCCAGGTTGGCCTCCTCGTCGAAGCGCGCGCGCAGCTCGACCACCACCGTGACGTCCTTGCCGTTGCGCGCGGCCTGCACCAGGTGCTCGACGATCGGCGAGTCGCGACCGGCGCGGTACAGGGTCTGCTTGATCGCCAGCACGTCCGGGTCCTCGGCCGACTGGCGCAGCAGCTCGAGCACCGGCGCGAACGAGTCGAACGGGTGGTGCAGCAGCATGTCGCCCTCGCGCAGCCGCTCGAACATGGCGTCGGTGCCGCGCGCGACCTTCGGCTGGAACGGCGGGAACTTCAGCTCCGGGCGCTGCACCAGGTCGTAGACCTGGATCACCCGGTTGAGGTTGACCGGGCCGTTGATCCGGTAGACCGCGTTCTCGGTGAGGTCGAAGTTGGCCAGCAGGGTGCGCACGATCGCGTCCGGGCACTGCTCGGCGATCTCCAGCCGCATCGCCCGCAGGTAGCCGCGGCCGATCAGCTCGTCGCGCAGCGCCAGCGCCAGGTTCTCGACCTCGTCCTCGTCGACCACCAGCTCCGAATTGCGGGTGACCCGGAACTGGTAGGCGCCCTTGACCTCCATGCCCGGGAACAGTTCGTCGACGAAGGCCGCCAGCACCGTCGACAGGAACACGAAGTCGTGCGGCCCGCCGGACACGTCCTCGGGCAGCTGGATGATCCGCGGCAGCGAGCGCGGCGCGCGCACGATCGCCAGGTGCCCGGCGCGGCCGAAGGCGTCGCGGCCCTGCAGCGCGACCACGATGTTGAGCGACTTGTTGAGGATCTTCGGGAACGGATGCGCCGGGTCCAGGCCCAGCGGCGAGAGCACAGGCAGGATCTCGTCGCGGAAGTGGTCGCGCAGCCAGCGGGTCTGCCGGGCGTCCCAGGCGTCGCGCGCCAGGATCCGCACCCCGGCCCGGTTCAGCGCCGGCCGCAGCTCCTCGTTCCAGCAGCGGTACTGGGCCTCGACCAGCTCGGCGGCGTGGTCGTGGATGCGGCGCAGCGCCTCGGCGGGGGCCAGGCCGTCGGGCCCGGGCGGCATGCCGAAGTCCTGGGCGTGGCGCACGGTGGCGGCGCGGATCTCGAAGAACTCGTCGAGGTTGGTGCAGCTGATGCACAGGTAGCGCAGCCGTTCCAGCAGCGGCACCTGCGGATCGCGGGCCTGCGCCAGCACCCGGAAGTTGAAGGCAAGGTGCGACAGCTCGCGGTTGAGGTACAGCGCCGGGTCGCGCAGCGGGTCGGGCGGCGCCGACGGCGGCGTCTGCTCGCGCCCCCGGGGCGGCGCGGTGCGCTGGCGCGGGACGCTGCGCTCAGCCATTGGCGGCCTGCGGGGGTTCGGGCGCGTGGCGCTCGTCGCGCGGATGGGCGCGGTCGGCGCCGAAGCGGCAGGCGAACACGCTGCCCTGGCCGACCTGGCTCTCGATCTGCAGCCGCGCCTGGTGCAGGTTGAGCACGTGCTTGGCGATCGCCAGCCCCAGCCCGGTGCCGCCGGACTCGCGCGAGCGGCTGGTCGAGACCCGGTAGAAGCGCTCGGTCAGGCGCGGCAGGTGCGCGGCGGGGATGCCGTAGCCGGTGTCGCGCACCGCCAGCACCAGCTCGCCGTCCTCGCGCGCGAATTCGATGGCGATGGTGCCGCCGGCGGGGGTGTAGCGCACGGCGTTGCTGACCAGGTTCGAGAACGCGCTGTGCAGTTCCTTGGTCGAGCCCATCAGGTCCACCCCGGCCCGGTCCTCGACCCGCACCGTGTGCCGGCCCTGGCTCAGCGCCTCGGCCTCGCGGCGCAGGGTGGCGAGCATCGACGCCATCGCCACCGGTTCCTCGTCGATCCGGTCCTGGCCCTCGAGCCGGGACAGGGTGAGCAGGTCCTCGACCAGCTGGGTCATGCGCTGCGACTGGCGCTGCATCTCGGCCAGC
Organism: Gammaproteobacteria bacterium; assembly: GCA_046566095.1. Taxonomy (GTDB): domain Bacteria; phylum Pseudomonadota; class Gammaproteobacteria; order Xanthomonadales; family Xanthomonadaceae; genus CAMPJU01. The sequence goes on from JBKHXI010000130.1 coordinate 6,664, forward strand.
ATCGGCGCCCAGTCCGGGTGGTCCTCCGGCTCGAGCATGTCCAGGTAGCCGTGGATCACGGTCAGCGGCGTGCGCAGCTCGTGCGAGACGTTGGCCACGAAGTCGCGGCGCACGTGCTCCAGGCGCATGAGCTTGGTCACGTCGCGCGCCACCAGCAGCCACAGCTGCTCGGAATAGGGGATCAGCCGCAGGTGCAGGCGGGTGCCCGGGTCGATCGGCGAGGGCGCGTCGAGGATCGGCTCGGCGCTGCGCCCGGAGGCCAGCCAGCGGGCGATCGGCAGCGGCCTGAGCCGGTCGCCGAGCGGGGCCTCGATGTCGTCGGGATAGCGCAGCCCCAGCAGCCGGGTCGCGGCCTGGTTGAACCACTGCACGCGCTGGCTGTCGCGCTCGAGCACGACCACCGCATCGGGAAGCGCGGCGGCGACCGCCCGGTAGGCGCGCAGCATCTCCACCAGCCGCCGCTTGCGCTCGCGCATGTCGGCCTGGCCGCGGTGCAGCAGCCGGTCCAGCTCGTTCCAGACCCCGACCCCGCGCGGCGGCGGCAGACGCCGCCGCGAGGTCAGCCGCAGCAGCACCGCGCGCAGCTTCCAGTAGTGCCAGGCGACCACCGCCAGCGCCGCGGCGGTCATCACCGGCCAGGGCTGGCCCAGCGCCAGCCCCAGCAGCAGCGCCAGCGCCAGTACCAGCAGGAGCTGGCCGAGCGTGCGGGTCCAGGCGGAGCGGGCGTTGCGTGGCATCCGGGCGATTGTGGCAGAGCCGCGCGTCCGCGTCGTGGCGCCGCCGCCGCGCCGCGCCGGCGGCGCGCTCACACCGCGGCGGAGAAGCGGTAGCCGGCGCCGCGCACGGTCTGCACCATCGGGTCCAGGCCGTGCGGCTCGAGGGTCTTGCGCAGCCGCCGAATGTGCACGTCGACCGTGCGCTCCTCCACGTACACGCTGCCGCCCCAGACGTGGTCGAGCAGCTGCGCGCGGCTGTAGACGCGCTCGGCATGGGTCATGAAGAAATGCAGCAGGCGGTATTCGGTCGGGCCGATCTGCACCGGCTGTTCGCCGTTTCCGTTCGCGGCGAAGACCCGGTGCGCGGCGCCGTCGATCCGCAGGCCGCCGACCTGGACGCTGCCGTCCTCGTCGTCCTCGCGGGCGCGGCGCATCACCGCGCGGATCCGCGCCAGCAGCTCGCGCGCGGAGAACGGCTTGACCACGTAGTCGTCGACCCCGGCCTCCAGGCCGCCGACCCGGTCGTTCTCCTCGCCGCGCGCGGTGAGCATGATGATCGGGATCTCGCGGGTCAGGGCCTCGCGGCGCCAGCGCCGCGCCAGTTCCAGGCCGCTGGTGCCGGGCAGCATCCAGTCGAGCAGGATCAGGTCGGGCACCCGGTCGGCGATCGCCACCTGGGCCTCGCGCGCGTCGGCCGCGTGCACCGGCTCGTACTCGCCCTTGCGCAGGGCGAAGGCGACCATCTCGCGGATCGCGGGTTCGTCGTCGACGATCAGGATGCGCTTGTGCATGCGGGGCCCTGCGCGCGGCGGCGCCGCGTTTTCCATGGACGGGGCCAGTACACGACGATTCTATGACGGCGCGGTGACAGCGTCACAAAGCCGGCGGCCGCGGCCGGGCCTTCAGCCGCGGCGGAGCACCTCGTCGCGGACGCCCTGGCGCCGCAGCTCCAGCACCACCGGGGTGATCGCGGCGATCCGCGCGTCGATCCGGGCGCGGGCGTAGTAGTCCACGTCGGGCCGCTTCTTGAGGGTCTCCAGCTGCAGCAGGGCCTGTTCCGGGCGCCCGGTGAGGAAGGCGACCTCGGCCCAGGCCTCGCCGGCGCGGACCGGGTCGCCGGCGACCTCGCTGGCGCGGGCGAAGGTGCGCTGGAAGCTGGGGTCGGCCGCGGCCGCGGCCTGCAGCGGGCGCAGCACGTCCTGGGCGCGCCGTCCGGCTGCCGGGTCGTTGCGCTCGGCCAGGGCGGCGGCGTAGGTGATCGCCACCGCGCGGTCGCGCGGCATGCGCGCGAGCAGGGACTCGAAGCGGCGGTCGGCGGCCTCGCGGCGGCCGGCGCGGGCCTCGGCCTCGGCCAGGGTCAGTTCGATCCAGGCGTCGCCGGGGCGCTCGGCCAGCAGCGCGGCCAGGGCCGCGATCGCCTCGGCGTTGGCGTTGTCGCGCATCTGCGCCACCGCCAGGCCGTAACGCTGCGCCGGGTCGAGGCCGCCGGCCGAGGCCCGGATCTGCGCGTATTCGCGCACCGCGGCCGCGGCGGTGTCGGCGCTCAGCACCCGCAGGCGTTCGCGCGCCAGGTCGAAGCGGCCGCTGCCGCCGCCGTCCCGGGCGATCGAGCGCGGCAGCTCCATGCCGCCGGGCAGCAGCGGGTTGCTGCTGCCGGCGACCGGCTCCGGAGTGAAGCGCGGCGCGCGCCGGATCTGCTCGACCCGCTGCCGGGCCTCGCTGATCCGGGTGGTGGTGACCGGATGGGTGCGCAGGAAGTCGGGAGCCTGGTAGCCGCCGCTGTTGCCGCGCCCGGCGGTCATCATCCGTTCGAAGAAGCCGGCCATCGCCTCCGGGTCGTAGCCGCCGCGGGCCAGGGTCTGGATGCCGATGCGGTCGGCCTCGGATTCGTTGGAGCGGGTGTAGTCGATCTGGCGCTGCTGCATCAGGCCGGCGCCGACCGCGATTGCCGCCTGGGTCGCGTCGCCGCTGGAACTGCCGCCGGCCGACTGCGCCACCGCGATCGCGCCCAGCATCGCCAGCAGGATCGGGATCGAATCGCGCTGGGCGCGCTCGACCGCGCGCAGCACGTGCAGCTGGGTGACGTGGGCGATCTCGTGCGCGAGCACCGCGGCGACCTCGTCCTCGCGCCGCGCCTCCAGCACCAGCCCGGCATTCATGCCGATGTAGCCGCCGAGGGTGGCGAAGGCGTTGATCTTCCGGTCTTTGAGCAGGAAGAAGGTGAAGGACTGGCCGGGACGGTCGCTGGTGGCGGCCAGGCGCGCGCCCAGTTGCTGCAGCCAGCCCTCCAGCAGCGGGTCGTCGAGGGTGTAGCCGTAGTGGCGCAGCTGGCTGAGCAGCATCGCGCCGTAGCGCTCCTGCTCGGCCGGGCTGATCAGGGTGCCGGCCGAGGAACCGATGTCCGGCAGGCGGCTGTCCTGCGCCGGCGCGGGCGCGACGGAGGTCCCGGCCAGGGCGACGGCGGTGGTCAGGGCGGCGGCGAGCAGGGCAGGACGCACGGGGGCTCCGGGTGGGGCACGGCGGATGCGCGCCGGCCAGCATGGACGGCATCGCCGCCGTCCGCGTGAATACCAGGTGAAGCAGGGACGCGGCCACGGCGCTGGAAATGCGTCGCCGCGGGCCCCATATTCGGACCCCGTCACCGCCCCGAAGTTTCCGGAGTCCGTCTTGAGTCCAGCCACCCCCGCCGGCCCGGCGCCCGCAACAGCCGCCATCACCCTCTACACCACCGCGATCTGCCCGTACTGCGTGGCGGCCAAGAACTTCCTCCGGAGCAAGGGCCTGGACTGGACCGAGGTCCGGATCGACCGCGATCCCGAGGCGCGGGCGCGCATGCTCGAGCTGGCGCGCCGCACCAGCGTGCCGCAGATCTTCGTCGGCGACACCCACGTGGGCGGCTACGACGACATGATCGCGCTGCACCGCGAGGGCCGTTTCGAGCCGCTCGTGGCGGGCGCGGCATGAGCGCGCCGGTCGACGACGGCGACGCGGCCGGCCGGGTCCGCGCCTTCACCGAGTTCCGCCAGCGCATGAACGCGCGGATCCTGGACGAACCCAACCAGGTCGTGCGCCGCTTCTTCGCCCTGGATACCCAGGCCTACCAGGCCGGCGCGCTGGACGTGAAGACCAAGGAGCTGCTCGGCCTGGTCGCCTCGCTGGTGCTGCGCTGCGACGACTGCATCAGCTACCACGTGGCGCAGTGCAAGGAGGCGGGCGTGGGCCGCGACGAGATGTTCGAGGCCTTCTCCATCGGGCTGGTGGTCGGCGGCAGCATCGTGATCCCGCACCTGCGGCGCGCGGTGGACTTCCTCGACCAGCTCGAACGGGGCGCGGAAAGCCCGCCGCCGCACGCCCACGGCTGAGGCGGCGCCGGCCGCCGGTGCCGGCTTTGGCATAATGGCCGGCTTCCCATGCGGCGCGCGCACCCGCGCGACCCCGTGCCCCGGCGCCGCCACAAGCAGGACACCTTCCCCATGACGCAAACGATATCGGTCATCCGCGGCGACGGCATCGGCCCGGAGATCATGGACGCCACCCTGCATGTGCTCGAGGCGATGGACGTGGGCCTGGCCTACGAGTTCGTCGACGCCGGGCTGGCCGCGCAGGAGAAGACCGGTGAACTGCTGCCGGCGGCCACGCTCGACTCGATCCGCCGCAACCGGGTCGCGCTCAAGAGCCCGCTGACCACGCCGGTCGGCGGCGGCTTCTCCTCGATCAACGTCGAACTGCGCAAGCGCTTCGACCTGTACGCCAACGTGCGCCCGGCGATCTCGCACCCGAACACGATGTCGCGCTTCCCGTCGGGCGTGGACCTGATCACCGTGCGCGAGAACACCGAAGGCGCCTACATCTCCGAGGGCCAGGAGCTGTCGGCCGACGGCGAGACCGCGACCTCGATGATCCGCACCACCCGCCGCGGCTCGGAGCGGATCGTGCGCTACGCGTTCGAGCTGGCCCGCCGCAACGGCCGCCGCCGGGTCACGATCGTGCACAAGGCCAACATCATGAAGTCGACCTCGGGCCTGTTCCTGAAGGTCGCGCGCGAAGTGGCGGCGCAGTACCCGGACATCGAAAGCGACGAGATGATCGTCGACGCCTGCTGCATGAAGCTGGTGATGCAGCCGGAAAAATTCGATGTCATCGTGACCACCAACCTGTTCGGCGACATCATCTCCGACCTGTGCGCCGGCCTGGTCGGCGGCCTGGGACTGGCGCCGGGCGCCAACATCGGCGCGGACGCGGCGATCTTCGAGGCGGTGCACGGCACCGCGCCCGACATCGCCGGGCAGGGCAAGGCCAACCCCTGCGCGCTGCTGCTGGCGGCCGCGCAGATGCTCGACCACATCGGACAGCCGGACAAGGCGACCGCGTTGCGCCGGGCGATCGTCGCCACGCTGGAGGCGAAGGACTCGCTCACCCCGGACCTCGGCGGCAGCGGCGACACCATGTCCTTCGCGAAGGCGATCGCCAGCCGCGTCTGACCATGGGCGCCTGCTCTGGGACGAGTCCATTGCGTGTCGTCCCGAGCGCAGCGAGGGACCTGCTTTTCAGGGCGGCCCAAGCCTGTGTCCCGGCTTCGGCCTGGCGTCGTCCGGCGGGCAGGGGATTGCTCCGCCCCGCGGCAGTGCCGCGCAGGCAGCCGGCGCTCACCCATGTCCGCTGCTCCGCAACCCCCTGCCCACCGGACGCCGCACATGACGTAACGATCGGCTCTTCGGATGGGCAAGCGAAGCAGCGGCGTGTCGGCTACCGCGAGCTGCGGCCTGGTGGCTGGTGTTCGCGCCAAGCTGGCCATGGATGGCCAGCGCCCGAGTCAGGGCAGGATGCCCTGACCGAGGGAAGAGCGAATTCCGGCCGGCAGGACGCGGCGTCCGTCCGCAAGCCGCGACTCGCGGCCGCAGCAGGCTGAATTCGGAGGCACAGTCTGAGGAACAGGACGCTGGTGCGAAAGGCGGGACTCGAACCCGCACGGGGGTTACCCGCTGGAACCTAAATCCAGTGCGTCTACCAGTTCCGCCACTTTCGCAAGGCGTGCGGCGCCGATTCTAGCGCCAGGACAAGAAAAAACGCCCGGCGGGGCCGGGCGTCTCGGGAGTGGTGGGCCGTCAAGGATTCGAACCTTGGACCTACTGATTAAGAGTCAGCTGCTCTACCAACTGAGCTAACGGCCCCGCCTTTGAATGGTACCGCAGTCGCGCGAAGCGCGACAATCACTCCCCCTCTCCCGCTTGCGGGGCGAGGGGGCACGAGCCACGCGCCCCTGGACGCGCGTGTCCCCGAGCGCCTGCGCCCCTGGCGCAGGCCGGGGCGCGCAGCGGGGCAAGGGGTGAGGGGCCTTGGACGCCGGGGCGATGTCCGGGCAACCAGCATCGGATCGCAGCGGTCTTGCGGAACTGGGGTGGCTGAGGGGATTCGAACCCCCGACCACTGGAATCACAATCCAGTACTCTAACCAACTGAGCTACAGCCACCATTGAAGCGTCTTGCGTGCCTTGCCTGCGCACTGGCGCGCCCGGCAGGACTCGAACCTGCAACCACCGGCTTAGAAGGCCGGTGCTCTATCCGGTTGAGCTACGGGCGCGGCGCGAGGATTCTCGCATGCCGGGCCTGCGGCCGGTGCCGGATGGTCGGGGCAGAGGGATTCGAACCCCCGACCCTCTGCTCCCAAAGCAGATGCGCTACCAGGCTGCGCTATGCCCCGATCGGAGGGTGTGGCCCGGCGTCGGCACGCGCCGGCAGCCGGAAGGCCGGCTATTGTTCCGGAGCGCCCGCTGGCCTGTCAACGCGGCCGCGACGCCGCGACCGGCGGCGGATGCGGCGTGCCTGTTCCGGCGGGCGTCGCCGGCCGGGCCGCGGGAGCCGCCGGATCGGCGGCCGCACCGCCGGGCGCTGGCGGCCGGGGCCAGGATCGGCGAAACTAGTACGTTCCGCCGGGCCCGTCGCAGCCGCGACGCCGCGCCCGGGCGCCGACATCAACAGCACGTGCCGCGGCCGGCGCCGCGGCGGCAGGAGTGGGCAATGCCAGCGACACAGGGCCAGGTTTCGGTCGAATCCATCGGGCAGCACGAGCGCCGCGTCACCTTCCGCCTGCCGGCGGAGGAAGTCGACAGCAGCGTCGGCGGGCGCCTGCGCGAGATCGCGCGCACCGCGCGGCTGAAGGGCTTCCGGCCGGGCAAGGTCCCGGCCAAGGTGATCGAGCAGCGCTACGGGCAGCAGGTCCGGGCCGAGGTGGTCGACCGGCTGCTGCGCGAGGGCCTGGACAACGCCGTGCGCGAGAACCGGCTGCGCCTTGCCGGCAGCCCGCGGATCGAGCCGGGCGAGCAGGGCGAGGGCGAGCTGGCCTACGTGGCGACCTTCGAGGTGGTGCCGGACTTCGGCGAGGTCGACGTCTCCAAGCTGCAGGTGGTGCGGCACGTGGCCGAGGTCGGCGAGGACGACATCGACCGCATGATCGAGAACCTGCGGCTGCAGCGCCGCACCTGGAGCCCGGTCGAGCGCGGCGCACGCGACGGCGACGCCGTCGAGCTGGAGACCTGGTCGCAGGCCGGCGACGAGCGCCTGCCCGCCGAGGGCGTGGAGAAGGGCCGCACCGTGCTCGGCAGCGGCCAGATGTTCTCCGGCGTGGAAGCCGCGCTGCGCGGGATGAAGGCCGGCGAGGAGAAGACCGCCGAGGTCGCGTTCCCGGCCGACTGGCGCGCGCAGGCGCTGGCCGGCAGGACGGCGCAGGTGCACCTGAAGGTGCTGAAGGTGAGCGAGCCGGTGCTGCCCGAGGTCGACGCGGAGTTCATCCGCAGCTTCGGGGTCAAGTCCGGCGAGCTCGACCAGTTCCGCAGCGAGATCCGCAGCAACCTGGAGCGCGAGCTCAAGGGCGCGCTGATGAACCGGCTGCGGCGCGAGGTCGGCGAGCAGCTGATCGCCGCCTACGCCCACGTCGAGATGCCGCCGAGGCTGGTCGAGGAGGAGGCGCGGGCCATGGCCCGGCAGGCGCTGGAGCAGCAGGCGCTGCGCCAGGGCCGCCAGGCCGGGCCGCTGCCGGAGGGCGCGCACGAACCGTTCCTGGAGGCCGCGCGCAAGCGCACCCTGGTCGGCCTGCTGGTCGGCGAGGTCGCGCGCCGCAACGAACTGCGCCTGGACCCGAAGCGCCTGAACGAGACCCTGCAGCTGATCGCCTCGACCTACGAGGAGCCCGAGCAGGTCGTCGAGCTGTACCGCAACGACCCCCAGCTCATGTCGGGGCTGCAGAACCGCGTGATGGAGGAGCAGGTGATCGACTGGATCGCCGAGCGCGCGCAGCACACCGACCGGGAGATTTCGTTCCAGGAGGCGATCGGTTCCTGACCGCTCGCGTGCCGACCGCGCCCGGCGCGGGAATTCGAGCCAGGCTGCCCTGGCAACAGGTGGATACGTGGACAACCGTGAGAAAGCGCTGAACCTCGTGCCGATGGTGGTCGAACAGACCAGCCGCGGCGAGCGCGCGTACGACATCTATTCGCGCCTGCTCAAGGAGCGCGTGATCTTCCTGGTCGGCGGCATCGACGACCACGTCGCCAACGTGATCGTGGCGCAGATGCTGTTCCTGGAGGCCGAGAACCCCGAGAAGGACATCAGCCTCTACATCAATTCCCCGGGCGGCATCGTCACCGCGGGCATGGCCATCTACGACACCATGCAGTACATCCGCCCGGACGTGAGCACGATCTGCGTCGGCCAGGCCGCGTCGATGGGCGCGCTGCTGCTGTCGGCCGGCGCCAGCGGCAAGCGCTACGCGCTGCCCAATTCCCGGGTGATGATCCACCAGCCGCTCGGCGGCTTCCAGGGCCAGGCCACCGACATCGACATCCACGCCCGCGAGATACTGTCGCTGCGGCAGCGCCTGAACGAGATCCTGGCCCGCCACACCGGCCAGGCGCTGGAGACCATCGCCCGCGACACCGAGCGCGACAACTTCAAGAGCGCCGAGGCCGCGCGCGAGTACGGAATCGTCGACCAGGTGCTGGAGCGGCGCCCGGAAGACTCGATCCAGCCCGCGTGAGGCGCCCTTCCGCCCGCCTGCAAGGCGTTGAATCCACTGCCGTTTCCGCCCCGGCCGGGGCGCGGGCCGCGGCTCCGGGCGCTGTGCTATTCTCGGGCCGCAGCGGCCGGCCGGCAGCCTTGCGGCGCGACGTGCGGCCGATCGATTCGAGTATCCACTGGGGTTCCGGGGAATGAGCGACGACCGCCAGGGCCGTTCGGGCGACAGCAGCAAGATCCTGTACTGCTCGTTCTGCGGCAAGAGCCAGCACGAGGTCCGCAAGCTGATCGCGGGCCCGAGCGTGTTCATCTGCGACGAATGCGTCGAGCTGTGCAACGACATCATCCGCGAGGAACTCGAGGAGAAGGCGCAGTCCGCGCGCAGCTCGCTGCCCAAGCCGCGCGAGATCCTCGACGTGCTGGACCAGTACGTGATCGGCCAGTCGCGGGCGAAGAAGACGCTCGCGGTCGCGGTCTACAACCACTACAAGCGGATCGAGAGCCGACAGAAGAACGACGAGGTCGAGCTGGCCAAGTCCAACATCCTGCTGGTCGGCCCGACCGGCTCGGGCAAGACCCTGCTGGCCGAGACCCTGGCGCGGATGCTCAACGTCCCGTTCACGATGGCCGACGCCACCACGCTCACCGAGGCCGGCTACGTCGGCGAGGACGTGGAGAACATCATCCAGAAGCTGCTGCAGAAGTGCGACTACGACGTCGACAAGGCGCAGCAGGGCATCGTCTACATCGACGAGATCGACAAGATCTCGCGCAAGTCGGAGAACCCGTCGATCACCCGCGACGTGTCCGGCGAGGGCGTGCAGCAGGCGCTGCTCAAGCTGATCGAGGGCACCATCGCCTCGGTGCCTCCGCAGGGCGGGCGCAAGCACCCGCAGCAGGAGTTCCTGCAGGTCGACACCCGCAACATCCTGTTCATCGTCGGCGGCGCGTTCGCCGGGCTGGAGAAGATCATCCAGCAGCGTTCGACCGAGGCCGGCGGCATCGGCTTCGGCGCCAAGGTCAAGAGCTCCGAGCGCAAGGCCGAGATCGGCAGGATCCTGGCCGACGTCGAGCCCGAGGACCTGATCAAGTTCGGCCTGATCCCCGAGTTCGTCGGCCGCCTGCCGGTGGTCGCCACGCTCGAGGAGCTCGACGAGCAGGCGCTGGTGCAGATCCTGACCGAGCCGCGCAACGCGATCACCAAGCAGTTCAAGAAGCTGTTCGAGATGGAGGGCGTGGAGCTGGAGTTCCGGCCCGACGCCCTGACCGCGATCGCGCGCAAGGCGCTCAAGCGCAAGACCGGCGCGCGCGGCCTGCGCACCATCGTCGAGTCGGTGCTGCTGGACACGATGTACGACCTGCCCTCGCAGGAGAACGTCAGCAAGGTGGTGGTCGACGAGTCGGTGATCGAGCACCGCTCCGACCCCTACCTGATCTTCCAGACCCCGCCGCCGCCGGCCAAGGTCGCCTCGGCCGAGTAGCCGCGCGCCCGGCCCGGCCGGCAGCGCCCGCTGCCCCGCCCCGGTCCGGTTCGGTCCGCCGCATCCGCCGGCGCCCGGCCGGCGGTTCCGGGACATGGCTGCCGATGGGCCGCGTTCAGGCGGCAACTCCTTGATCGGGTTCGCAATCCGGCGCACGCGCCGGCCGCCGGCGGCGGCGATTGCTTGCATCCGCCCGCCGCCAGCCCCATAACCGTGTCGACCCGCCCGGCCCGCCGCCGGGCGCAGCCCCCCTGCCTACGGAGCCCCGCGCCATGACCGAACACGATCCATCCGCGCCCGAAAGCCTGGACCTGCCGGTGCTGCCGCTGCGCGACGTGGTGGTGTTCCCGCACATGGTGATCCCGCTGTTCGTCGGCCGCGAGAAGTCGATCCGCGCGCTGGACATGGCGATGGAGGGCGACCGCCGGATCCTGCTGGTCGCCCAGACCTCGGCCGAGACCGACGACCCGGGCGCCGCGGACCTGTACCCGATGGGCACCCTGGCCCAGGTGCTGCAGCTGCTCAAGCTTCCCGACGGCACCATCAAGGTGCTGGTCGAGGGCGTGGCGCGCGCGCGCGTGGAGCAGGTCGGCGAGCGCGACGGCGCCCTGACCGGCCGCGGCCAGGTGGTGGAATCCACCGACGGCCGCGAGCAGCGCGAGGTCGAGGCGGTGGCGCGCTCGCTGATGGGCCTGTTCGAGCAGTACGTCAAGACCAACCGCAAGCTGCCCCCGGAACTGCTGCAGACCCTGGGCGGGATCGACGACCCGGGCCGACTGGCCGACACCATCGCAGCGCACCTGGGCGTGCGCCTGGCCGACAAGCAGAAGTTGCTGGAGACGCTCGAGGTCGGCGACCGGCTGGAGCTGCTGGTCGGCTACGTCGACGGCGAGATCGACGTGCAACAGATGGAGAAGCGCATCCGCGGCCGGGTCAAGTCGCAGATGGAGAAGAGCCAGCGCGAGTACTACCTCAACGAGCAGATGAAGGCGATCCAGAAGGAGCTGGGCGACCTCGACGACGCGCCCGGCGACATGGAGGAGCTGGCGCGCCGGATCGCCGAGGCCGGCATGCCCAGGGAGGTGGAGGCCAAGGCGCGCAACGAGTTCAACAAGCTCAAGCAGATGTCGCCGATGTCGGCCGAGGCCGCGGTGGTGCGCAACTACCTGGACTGGCTGCTGGGCGTGCCGTGGAAGAAGCGCAGCAAGGTGCGCAAGGACCTCAAGGCCGCGCAGGACGTGCTCGACGCCGACCACTACGGCCTGGAGAAGGTCAAGGAGCGGATCCTGGAGTACCTGGCGGTGCAGACCCGGGTCAAGCAGATGAAGGGCCCGATCCTGTGCCTGGTCGGCCCGCCCGGCGTGGGCAAGACCTCGCTCGGCCAGTCGATCGCCAAGGCCACCAACCGCAAGTTCGTGCGCATGAGCCTGGGCGGCGTGCGCGACGAGGCCGAGATCCGCGGCCATCGCCGTACCTACGTCGGCTCGATGCCGGGCCGGATCGTGCAGAACCTCAACAAGGCCGGCGCCAGGAACCCGCTGTTCATGCTCGACGAGATCGACAAGATGTCGATGGACTTCCGCGGCGATCCGTCCTCGGCGCTGCTGGAGGTGCTCGACCCCGAGCAGAACCATGCCTTCAACGACCACTACCTGGAGGTCGACCTCGACCTGTCCGAGGTGATGTTCGTGGCCACCTCCAACTCGCTCAACATCCCGCGGCCGCTGCTGGACCGGATGGAGGTGATCCGCATCCCCGGCTACACCGAGGAGGAGAAGCTCAACATCGCCACCCGCTACCTGGTGCCCAAGCAGCTCAAGGCCAACGGGCTCAAGGAGGGCGAGCTGAAGATCGCCGAGGGCGCGATCCGCGACATCGTGCGCTACTACACCCGCGAATCGGGCGTGCGCAACCTCGAGCGCGAGATCGCCAAGATCGCGCGCAAGGTGGTCAAGGAGATCGCGCTGGCCGGGCCGAAGCACAAGCCCGGCAGGACCGCCACGGTCACCTCCAAGAACCTGGACCGGTACCTGGGCGTGCGCCGCTACGACTTCGGCCGCGCGGAGGCGGACAACGAGATCGGCCTGGTCACGGGGCTGGCCTGGACCGAGGTCGGCGGCGACCTGCTGCAGGTGGAGGCCACGCTGGTGCCCGGCAAGGGCCAGCTGATCCTCACCGGCCAGCTCGGCGACGTGATGAAGGAATCGGCGTCGGCGGCGCTGAGCGTGGTGCGCGCGCGCACCGAACGGCTCGGCATCGACCTGGACTTCCTGCAGAAGCTCGACGTGCACCTGCACGTGCCCGAGGGCGCGACCCCCAAGGACGGGCCCAGCGCCGGCATCGCGATGGCCACCGCGCTGGTCTCGGTGCTGACCAAGGTGCCGGTGCGCGCGGACGTGGCGATGACCGGCGAGATCACCCTGCGCGGCCGCGTGCTGCCGATCGGCGGGCTCAAGGAGAAGCTGCTGGCGGCGCTGCGCGGCGGCATCCGCACCGTGATCGTGCCCGAGGAGAACCGCAAGGACCTGGCGGACATCCCCAGGGGCGTGACCCAGGGCCTGAAGATCGTGCCGGTGCGCTGGATCGACGAGGTGCTGGACCTGGCGCTGGAACGGCCGATCGCGGCCCCGGCCGCCGCCGGCGAGCCGGACCTGCCGGTGCGCGCCGAGGACGAGCAGGTGCGCACGCAGCAGGACGTCAAGGAACCGGACGTCAAGCAGGTCGACATCAAGCACTGATCGCGGCCCCGCGCAATCGTACGACCGTCCGTCGTCGCGCGGCTGGAACCCGCGCCGGCGCTCGCTTTCCGTGTTGCGCCCCCCAGGACCCGCTGGTATAACGACCGCAACCGCGGCGACGCATCGCATGCGGCAAGGTCGATCGGGAGTCCGCGCCGCGCGCGGGAGGGAGCCCGGTTACTCATTCCCCAGCGACATCCATCCAGCGGACCCGCTCCGCGCAGGGAGTTTCCGAATGAACAAAGGCGAATTCGTCGAGAAGGTGGCCGAGGCCGCGGAGCTGACCAAGGCCGACGCCGGCCGCGCGGTCGATGCCATGGTGTCGGTCATCACCAGGGCGCTGAAGAAGGGCGACACCGTGACCCTGGTCGGCTTCGGCACGTTCGACGTGCGCAAGCGCGGCGCGCGCACCGGCCGCAACCCGCGCACCGGCGAGACGATCAGGATCAAGGCCTCGAAGAACCCGGCGTTCAAGGCCGGCAAGGCGCTGAAGGACGCGGTGAACTGACCCGCGCGCGGCCGTTGCCGACGGGAAAGCCCGGCCAGCGCCGGGCTTTCCGCTTTCCGGGCCGGCGCCGGGCCGGGCCGGGCCCGGAGGCTGCGACGTGCGGCCGGGCTGCGCTATCCTTGGCGCGCAACCGGGGTGCTTAGCTCAGCGGTAGAGCGTCGCCCTTACAAGGCGAGGGTCGGGGGTTCGAAACCCTCAGCACCCACCATCCGGGCGTTGCGCGGCCGCGATACGGCATGTATGATTCGCGGCCTTCGCAACCGACAGCGGAGTGGTAGTTCAGTCGGTTAGAATACCGGCCTGTCACGCCGGGGGTCGCGGGTTCGAGTCCCGTCCACTCCGCCATTTGCGAAATCCGAAAGACGCCCTTGCGGCGTCTTTTTTGTTT
>JBKHXI010000131.1:0-6685 GCA_046566095.1 Gammaproteobacteria bacterium
CGGGCAGGGCCCAGTTGCGGCTCGCCTCCAGCGCCACCGTGACCGCCTCGGCCCAGGCCTCGGTGTTGGCCAGGCGCGTGTTCGGGGAAACGATGGCGGGCGCGAACTGGCTGCGGGCGGTGACCACGTCGCAGACGTTGTCGCCCCACAGACCGCTGTCGCGCCGGCGCAGCGCGACCTCGGCCACCGCCTGCTGGCCGGAGGGCACCTGGTCGCGGGCCTCCAGGTAGACGGTGGCGCTCAGGCACAGCGAATCGGCGGCCGGTTGCGGCAGCACCTGCGACAGCCAGAGGATCCAGGCCAGTTTCATGCGGCGGTGACTCCTTGCTCGTTGCGCCGCGGGCGCCTTGCGCCACCCGGGACGGGGGCGGTGCGGCGGACGGCTTGGCGGGTCGTCCGGCGGGTCGCCATCGAACGGATTCGACGGGCGGGGCCGGGCGCTGCGTGGATCGCAGCAAGAAGGGCAGCGGCTCTGCGGCGCGCTTGGGATGCCCGGGCGTCGAAACCGCGCGGTGGGCATCGCCACCGCCGGCCGTCGCCGGTCCCGCACAAGGGCGGCGGGAAAGCGGCGCGCAAGGTAACACACGAATCTGAGCGAATGCTGAACGGGCGTTCACGTCGGCCGCCCTGCCGCGGCGCCCGCGCACCGGACGACGACGAGCCGGCACGGCCGAGCCGCGCCTGGTCCACACGCTCCGCGCGCGGCTCAGTCGGGCAGCTGTGCCCGCGCCAGCGTGTTGCTGTCGGTGCCGAACCACAGGCTGTTGCGGTCCGGGTCGAACACCATGTGGCGGACGCTGCGCCCGCCGCTGGGAATGGGGCTGGGCGCGAGGTATCGGCCGCTGGCCGGGTCCAGGCCCTGCAGCAGGTTGGGCTGCGGAATGGTCTCGACGAACCAGATCCGGCCGCGGGCATCGCTGCCGAATGCATAGGGGCCGGAGCGCTCGGACGGGGCCGGCCATTCCCGGAAGCGCCGGGTCGCCGGGTCGTAGACGCCGATGTGGCCCTTGGCGTAGTCGCCGTACCAGACCTTGCCGTCCGCGGTGATCGCCAGCCGGCGCGGGCGGGCATCGGCGCGCGGCAGGTCGATCTCGGTCACCTCGAAGGACTGCGGGTCGACCGTGGCGAGCTTGTTGGTGCCCAGCAGCACCGCCCAGGGGCGGCCGTCCTCGGCGGCCAGGATGCCGTAGGGCAGGGCGGTCGCGGTCTTCACGGGCACCAGCCGCATCCGCCCGCTGGCCATGTCGATCCGGCCGATGCCGTTGCCGCGCTGCAGGGTGAACCAGATCCCGCCGCGGCCGTCGAAGGCGAAGGTGTGCGGGTCGCGCCGGCCGATGCCCTCGGTTTCCGGCACGGTGTAGGTCGTGAACCGGCCGCTGTCGGGATCGAAGCGCAGGATCGTGCCGTTGCCGTTGCAGGCAATCCACGGCCGGCCCTGGTCGTCGACCACCACCGTATGCGGACGGGTGCCTTCCGGCAGGTCGTGGCGATCGAAGGATGCGCTGTCCGGATCGAACACCGCCAGATAGTTGCCGGCCTGGCCGACGAACCAGATCCGCCCGTCCGGGGCGACGTAGGGATCGCGCGGCCGGGTGTCGGGCCAGGGCACGGTCCATTCCTGGATGCGGGCGGGCCCGGCGGGGGCGGCGTCCTCCCGGGCCTGCGCGGCCGGCGCGCCGGCCAGCAGCGCGGCCAGGCCGAGCAGCCATGCGAAGCGGTTGCGGTGCATTGCGCACATGCGCGTTCTCCCGGAATGGCGACCGCCCCAGCATACGGATCGGCGCGGCGGCCGGCTCTGGCAAAATAGCCGGCTTCCTCCGCCCACGAGACCCAGCGCGCATGAGCCATGCCGACATCCGTTCCGCCGTCCGCCCCGACCCCGACCAGCCGATGGTGGACATCGCCGACTACGTGATCGACTACCGCGTCGATTCGCAGGAGGCCTTCGACACCGCCCGCTACATGCTGCTGGACTCGCTGGCCTGCGCGATGCTGGCGATGAAGTTCGAGGGCTGCGTCAAGCACCTGGGGCCGCTGGTGCCGGGCGGCGAGATCCCCGGCGGCGCGCGGGTGCCGGGCACCTCGTTCGAGCTCGACCCGGTCCAGGCCGCATTCAACATCGGCACCCTGGTGCGCTGGCTGGACTTCAACGACACCTGGCTGGCGGCCGAGTGGGGCCACCCCTCCGACAACCTCGGCGCGATCCTGGCAGTGGCCGACTGGCTGGCCCGCAAGGAGGGCCGGGCGATCACCGTGCGCGACGTGCTGGGCTGGGCGATCAAGGCGCACGAGATCCAGGGCGTCTACGCGCTGCAGAACTCGTTCAACCGGGTCGGCCTGGACCACGTGATCCTGGTCCGCCTGGCTTCCACCGCCGTCGCCACCGCCATGCTTGGCGGCGGCAAGCAGGAGGTGATCAACGCGGTCTCCCACAGCTGGATCGACAACGGCGTGCTGCGCACCTACCGGCACGCGCCCAACACCGGCCCGCGCAAGAGCTGGGCGGCCGGCGACGCCTGCCGCCGGGCGGTCACGCATGCCCTGAATGCGGTGCGCAAGCAGGTCGTGGGCTATCCCAGCGCCCTGTCCGCGAAGACCTGGGGCTTCTACGACGTGGCCTTCAAGGGCCGTGCCTTCGAGTTCGAGCGCCCGTTCGGCAGCTACGTGATGGAGAACGTGCTGTTCAAGATCAGCTTCCCGGCCGAGTTCCACGCCCAGACCGCGGTGGAGGCGGCGCTGCGGCTGCATGAACAGGTCCGCGACCGGATCGACCAGGTCGAGCGGATCGAGATCCAGACCCAGGAGGCCGGGGTGCGGATCATCGACAAGACCGGGCCGCTGGCCAACTACGCCGACCGCGACCACTGCCTGCAGTACATGGTGGCGGTGCCGCTGATCTTCGGCCGGCTGACCGCCGACGACTACAACGACGAGGTCGCCGCCGACCCGCGCATCGACGCCCTGCGCGAGAAGATGGTGGTGAGCGAGAACCCGGCCTTCACCCGCGACTACTTCGACCCCGACAAGCGCTACATCGGCAACGCCGTCCAGGTGTTCTTCAAGGACGGCAGCGCCAGCGAGCGGGTCTCGATCGACTACCCGATCGGCCACCGCAGGCGCCGGGCCGAGGGGATCCCGGTGCTGCTGGCCAAGTTCGAGGCCGCCGTCCGCGCCCACCTGCCCGCGGCCCAGGCCGACCGGCTGGTGGCCCTGGCCGCCGACCCGGCGGGCCTGGATGCCCTGCCGTTTTCAGATTTCATGCACCTTTACCGGGTGTAAACTCCGCCGGCCCGTGCTGAATGGGTGGCTGGCGGCGAATCGTTATGCTAGCGTTAACACGGCTTTCACGCTGCGGAACATAGCCTGCCCGAGATGGCGTGCGGAACGGCCGTCCCAAAAATCCACTGCAACATGGTTTCTTCCCTGATCAAGGAGCTGAACATGAACAAGAAACTCCTCTGCGCCGCGTTGGCTAGCGGTCTGTGCGTTGCGCAGGCGGCCTCCGCGCAGACCTTCGACGACCGGTGGTACATCACCGGTACCGCCGGCGTGAACCTGCAGGATGACGACCGCGGAACCGACAACGCCACCTTCGGCGCGATCGGCTTCGGCAAGCATCTCAACCCCTACTGGTCGTTGGATGCCGAGATCAACTACCAGAATCCCCAATTTGATGATCCGGCGGTCTGTGCTGCTGGCGGTGTCTGCCGCGCCGGGGACCTGAATTGGAGCCAGTACGGCATCTCGCTCGACCTGCGTCGCCACTTCCTGACCGACGGCAACTGGCATCCCTACCTGTTGATGGGTCTGGGCTACCAGCGGTCGGAGGAAGAGTTCAACAACTTCCCGAACCCGAACTCCCCGGGTGAACGCGAGGATGGCAGCATCGCCGGCAAGCTCGGCATCGGCCTGCAGGGCGACCTGGGTCGCGTCGGCCTGCGCACCGAGATCGCGTATCGGCATGACTTCGACGATTCCAGCGCCTACGCTCCTGAAGAGGACGGTTTTGGCGACGTACTGGCTTCGATCGGCATCGTGGTGCCGCTGGGCCCGGCCCCGGTCGCCCCGGTCGCCCCGGCCCCGGTGGCGCCGAGCTGCGCCGACCTGGATGACGACGGCGACGGCGTCAACAACTGCGACGACCGCTGCCCGAACTCGCAGCCCGGCCAGACCGTCGGTCCGGACGGTTGCCCGGTCCCGGTCTCGCTCGACCTGCGCGGCGTGAACTTCGACTTCGACAAGTCGACCCTGCGTCCGGACGCGATCGCCATCCTCAACGAGGCGATCCAGATCCTGCAGCGTTACCCGGATCTGCGGGTCGAAGTGGCCGGCCACACCGACAAGTGCGGCACCGATGCCTACAACCAGGCCCTGTCCGAGCGCCGCGCCCGCGCGGTGTACGACTACCTGACCAGCAACGGCATCGACTCCTCGCGCCTGATCGGGCCGAACGGCTACGGCGAGAGCCGTCCGCTGGAGCAGACCCCGGAGAGCCACCCGGCCTGCCGCAGCGAGACCAACCGCCGTACCGAGCTGAACGTGCAGAACTGAGCACGCGGTTGACGATCGTCCCCGGTTGGGGCGATCCGCAGGACGGAGAAGCCCGGCGCAAGCCGGGCTTCTCTTTTTCGTGCCGCGCTCGGGCCGGATGCTGCGGCGCAGGGGATGCCGTTCATGCAGATGAGCCGCAGCCGGCATCGGATGCGCGCGGCAGGTCCGATCCGGTTGTGCGCTGCGGCGATCGCGCCCTACACTCCGACGAACACCCCGGGGGAGAGCGCGATGCGCCAGATCTTCGTTTCCATGGGCGCAGCCGCCTGCCTGGCCATGGCGGCCGAGGCGGCGCATGCGCAGGCCGCCGTCGACTGCAGCGCGATCGCGGCACCGGCCGCCGCCGGCACGCTGGCGGCGATCAGTCCCGAGCTGCTCGCCGTGTCCGCGCCTGCCGTCGCTGCGCCCGGACCCCTGGCCGAACCGCTGGGGCCGCCTCCTTCGTTCGACCAGGCGCTGTTGAGCGCCAGCTGCGGACCGCTGGCGGTGGCGACGCCCGGCGCGGTCGGCGGGTTGCTGACGCCCGCGATCCCGGCCACGGCGATGCTGGCGCCCGGCACGGCGCCCGGGCTGCTGCCCGGAGCCGCGCCCGCAGCGGCGGCGACGGCCGCCAACATCGTGCCCGCCGTGCCCGGGGCCACGCTGCCCGGCACGATCGCCCCCGAGCCCCGATCCAACGCGGTGATCGACCCGGCGACCTACAAGCCGCGTACCGAATTCGACAACACCCCGTATCGCTTCAACATGCACAAGGGCATGACCGCGGACGAGTTCACTGCCTGGATGGAGGCGCGCGGGGTACGCGTGGCGCGCGGTGCGCCGCAGGCCGCAGCGCCGGCGCCGGCCGAGGGCGTGGATGCGATGGATGCCGCCGCGCCGCCTGCGGCGGCCGGCACCGACCCGGCGCCCCCGGACGGCCCGGCCGGGGATCCGCCGCCGCGCTGACCCGCCAGCCCTGCGCCGCGGCGCGCCGCGGCCGCCCGCGCCAGGTCCCGGGCGGCCGGCTCTCCCTGGGCGGCCGGATCTAGGCCTTCAGCACGCCCAGCTCGCGCCCGATCCGGATGAAGGCGTCGATCGCCCGGTCCAGGTGCGCGCGGGTGTGCGCGGCGCTCATCTGGGTGCGGATCCGGGCCTGGCCCTTGGGCACCACCGGGAAGAAGAACCCGATCGCGTAGATGCCCTCCTCCAGCAGGCGCTGCGCGAACGTCTGCGCGAGCGGGGCGTCGTAGAGCATGACCGGACAGATCGGGTGCTCGCCGGGCTTGAGGTCGAAGCCGGCGGCGGTCATGCGCTCGCGGAAATAGCGGGTGTTCTCCGCCAGTCGCTGGCGCAGGTCCCCTGCGGCCGCCAGCATCTCGAACGCCTTCGTCCCCGCGGCCACCACGTGCGGCGGCAGCGAGTTGGAGAACAGGTAGGGGCGCGAGCGCTGCCGCAGCAGTTCGACCACCTCGGCGCGGGCGGTGGTGAACCCGCCCAGCGCCCCGCCCATCGCCTTGCCGAGCGTGCCGGTGACGATGTCGATCCGGTCGAGCACGCCCTTGACCTCGGCCGAACCGCGGCCGGTGGCGCCGATGAAGCCGGTCGCGTGGCACTCGTCGATGTGCACCAGCGCGTCGTATTCGCGGGCCAGGGCGACGATCTCGTCGAGCGGGGCGACGAAGCCGTCCATCGAGAACACGCCGTCGGTGGTGATCAGGATGGTGCGGGCGCCGTCCTCGCGCGCCTGCCGCAGCTGCCGTTCCAGCTCGCCCATGTCGCAGTTGGGGTAGCGGTAGCGGCGGGCCTTGCACAGGCGCACGCCGTCGATGATCGAGGCGTGGTTGAGCGCATCGGAGACGATCGCATCCTCCTCGCCCAGCAGCGGTTCGAACAGGCCGCCGTTGGCGTCGAAGCAGGCGGCGTAGAGGATCGCGTCCTGCTTGCCGAAGAAGCCGGCGATGGTGCGCTCGAGCTGCTTGTGCAGGTCCTGGGTGCCGCAGATGAAGCGCACCGAGGCCATGCCGAAGCCGTGGCTGTCCAGCGCCTGCTTGGCGACCGCGATGATGTCCGGATGGTCGGCCAGGCCCAGGTAGTTGTTGGCGCAGAAGTTCAGCACCGTGCGCCCGTCGGCCAGGGTGATCTCCGCGGCCTGGGG
>JBKHXI010000132.1:0-5422 GCA_046566095.1 Gammaproteobacteria bacterium
CTGCGGGCGCTGCCCGCCCACGCGGGCCAGCCGCCGCAGATCGAGGTGCTGCTGCGTCTGCGCGACGAGGACGGCAGGATCGTGCTGCCCGGCGCCTTCCTGCCCGCGGCCGAACGCTACGGGCTGATGCCGCTAATCGACCGCTGGGTGATCGAGACCACCCTGGCCAACTTCGACCAGCTGCACGACCAGGGCCCGGCGCTGGCGCTGTGCGAGATCAACCTGTCGGGCGCCAGCATCGAGGACGACTCGCTGGCGGACCTGATCCTGGAACTGCTGGAACGCCACCGGGTCGATCCCACCCGGGTCTGCTTCGAGATCACCGAGACGGTGGCGGTGCGCAACCTGGCGCGGGTCGGCGCGTTCATCGCGCGCCTGCGCGAGGTCGGCTGCCTGTTCGCGCTGGACGACTTCGGCGCCGGCATGTCCTCGTTCGGTTACCTCAAGAACCTGCCGGTGGACTTCATCAAGATCGACGGCAGCTTCATCCGCGACATCGCCCGCGACCCGATGAGCCAGTCGATCGTGCAGGCGGTGACCGACATCGGCCACCAGCGCGGGATGCAGGTGATCGCCGAGTGGGTGTCCAGCGCCGAGATCATCGAACGGCTGGTGGAGATCGGGGTCGACTACGCCCAGGGCTTCGCCCTGCACAAGCCCGAACCGGTGCTGTTCCAGCGCAGCTAGCGTCCTGTCCCGCAAGTTCCTTGGACAACTGCACCTGCGTTGTCGTTCCGAACGTAGTGAGGAATCTGCTTGAAAAACAGATCCTTCGCTTCGCTCAGGATGACAACTTCTTGTGAACGATATTTCCGGGACGTAGCACTAGCTTCGGCCGGACTCACTCGAACTGGCCGCCGGGCGCGTCGATCCAGGCGCGCAGCTGCAGCATCTGTTCCTCGGGCACGGTGATGAAGCGGAACCCGGTCCAGGCCTGGCCCGAGCCGCCGGCCGGTTCCTGCCAGAGCAGGTGGGCGCCCAGTTCGATCGGGTGTTCGGCCCCGCGCGCGTCGGTCAGGGTGAAGCGGAACTGGAACAGCGCGTCTTCGACCATCGGCGCGGCCGCCATCATCAGCATGCCGGTCTCCGAGAGGTTGCCCAGGCGGCCGGCGACGCTGTCGGTCATGGTGTCGACCACCAGGATGGTGTCGGACACCTTGCGCCTGCGGGTGCGGCGGAACTCGTTGATCATCCCGCCGCTCCTTCCGCCTCTCCGGCGGGGCCGCCGCTGCTGGCGAAGCTGCGCAGCGCGTTCAGCGCGCCATGCCAGGCGCGGTCGACCAGGCGTCCGCGGTCGGCCGTGACCACCCGCACCTGGCCGCGCGCGAGCATGCGCGCCAGGCTGTCGAGCGACTGCTCGCTCACCCGCTGGCCGCGCTGGTTGACGAACAGCGCGTTGTCGGTGACCGGGCTGAACCAGGAGAGGCGGCGCCGCAGCCGGTCTCCCTGCTGGTTGGTGACGAACTCGAACCAGGTCCCGAACGGCAGCGTCCGCAGGTGGTCGTAGGCGGCCTGCTCCTGCGCCGAACGCGGCGGCAGCTTCGGCCGCGGCGGCACCGCATCCTCGCCCAGCCGGCCGCGGGCCTTGAGCTTCATCGCCAGTTCGGTGCGCGATGCCGGATCGTCCTCGTCCTCATCGACCCCGGAAGTCAGGCGGCGGGCGATCACCGAGGCCTCGTCGACGTGGTAGCCGACCTGGACCAGGGCGCCCTCGATGTGCTCGGACAGCACCGGGTCCGGGGCGCCGCCGCGGCCGGTGGCGGCCACGATCCGGCCGGTGGCCTCGAGCTGCCGCTTCCATTCCGGCGATTCCTCGCCGTGGCGCAACAGGGTCAGGGTCAGGACGTCCGCCCAGGCCTGGTTGAGCAGGGCGCGCACGAATTTCGGCAGCCGCTGGTCGCGCAGCGCGGCCTCGATCACGTCGGCCGCGCGGCGCTTGGCCAGGGCCAGCTTCTCCTTGCCGCGGGCGGCCTCGACGTGGCGGCGCTCGGCCACCTCGGCCTTGCGCGCGAGCAGCTTCAGCTGTTCCTGCAGTTCGCGGTTGGCCTGCTCGAACGCGCCGGGGTCGTCCTGGTAGTGTTCGGCGACGTGGTCCACGGCCTGCTTGAGCTGGTTGGCCAGCTGCGGGTCGACGTCCTCGTCGGTGAGCCAGGTCGCGCCGGATTCGGCGACGGCATTGAGCAGCTGCCGCGCCGGGTGCTGGCTGCGCACGAAGAACGCGCGGTCCTGGAGCGCGACCTGCAGCAGCGGCACCTGCAGGCGCCCGAGCAGGCCGCGCGCGGGCGCGTCCTGCCGCACCTCGCGTTCGATCTGCCCGTAGAGCATGCCCAGCAGTTCGAACGCGTCGTCGTCCTCGCGGGCGAGGGTGGCGGCCTGGCCGCGCTGCTGGCGGGCGCGCGCCAGCAGCGCCTGGTGCAGGTCGCCGATGCTGCGCGCGCCGCGTGCGGCGCCGCCTTCGGCCAGCGCCCCGAGCTCGCGCACCACCTCCGCGGTGTCGAGTGCCTGGCGGTTGCGGCCCCCGGCGCCGGGGCGCAGCTTGCCGATCAGACCGCGGCGGCCGGAGAGCAGCTGCTGCAGCAGGGCGAAGGCGGCTTCCTCGTCGATCGCCGCCGATTCCGCATCGGCCTCGCCCGGCCACGAAGTCAGCGGGCGCTGCGCGCCGCGTTCGCCGCGCGACAGCAGCGTGTCGCGGCGCGGCTGCCCGCGCGCGCGCGGCGCGCGCGCCGCCGCCGCGCCGCCCTCGCCGCCCTCGCCGCCCTCGGCCGGGTCCGGGTTCTGCAGCGTGGGCCGGGCGCGGATCGGCACGTAGGCCAGGCTCGGCAGCACGTTCTCGCTGGCCAGCAGCGCGTTCATCATGTCGGCCAGCTGCGCGTAATGGTTGTTCATCACCTGCCGTTCGAAGGTGCGTAACAGCAGCAGCCGCGGTTCCAGCCCGATCTGCAGGGCGTGGCTGCTCTCGCGCAGGATGCGGCCCAGGGCGTGCGGACCGACCGGCAGCCGTTCCGCGTCCATCGCCGGCGCGCCGGCGAGCACGCCGAAGCGCTGGCCGAGCAGGTGCAGCGCCAGGCTGGCGCGGGCCTCGTGGCGCATCGCGATCTCGCGCAGAATCGCCTCCTCGTCCATGTCCTGGTCCTCGACCAGGGCGAGGTCGGCGAACGCGATCGACTGCACCTGCTCGGCCGCGCTGCGCGGCACGGCGTAGCGCAGCCCGGCCAGGCCCGCTTCCAGCCCCATGAGGTAGCGCGGGACCAGGTCGGAGCGGTTCAGGCGCAGGGTGCGCAGGGTTTCCAGGTGCCCGGACTGCAGCGCCGGGTTGCGGGCGTGGTCGGCGAGCCGGAACAGCTGCTGGTCGAAGTCGGCCAGCATCTGGCCCAGGTGCCGCGCCATCTCCTCCGACAGCATCGCCAGCAGGTGTTCCAGCACGCGTCGCACCCGCCGCGGCAGGTTGGCGGTCGCCAGCGTGGTCGGCGCGCCGGAAGCGGCGGGCGGCGACGTGGGCGGTGCGGGCGTGACGGGCATCGGCTGCTCGCGCCGGGCGGTGGGCCCGATGCGGCCGATTCTACGCATGCCCCGCGTGCGGGGGCCAGCATGCGGCGCCGGGGCGGCCGGCTGCGCGGGCGGGGCGATCGCGGGCAGGGCCGGACGCCCCGTACCCGCGGGGGCCCCGCTCGGGCGCTCCCGTCGAGCGACCGGCCGGCATCTCAATCCAGGAACAAGGCGACCACGTCGTTGGTGAAGCGGCGCCCCAGCGCGGTCGGGCGCACGCGCTCCGCCTCCAGGCCGAGCCAGCCGCGGTCCTGGGCCAGCTGCAGCCGTGCGGCGATGCCGTCGCGCGACAGGCCGGTGCGCGCCTCGAACATCGCCAGGTCGAAGCCCTCCACCAGGCGCAACGCGTTGAGCATGAAGTCGAAGGCGCGGCGCCCGCCCTCGATCCGTTCCTGGCCGCCGATGGCCACGGCGCTTCCGGCGCATGCCAGCCAGGCGGCCGGGTGGCGCTGCTTCCAGCGGCGCAGGACGGTGCCGGTGCCGGCGTCGGCGGCGTCGAGGCCCGCGGGCAGGGTCAGCTTGCCGTGGGCCCCGGCGCCGATCCCGAGGTAGTCGCCGAACCGCCAGTAGTTGAGGTTGTGCGCGCACTGCCGGCCTTCGCGCGCATAGGCGGAGACCTCGTACTGGGCGTAGCCGGCGGCGGCCAGCCGGGCCTGGCAGGCCTCCTGCATGTCCCAGGCGGCGTCGTGGTCGGGGATGCCGGCGGGCGGACGGGCGGCGAACACGGTGTTGGGTTCGAGGGTGAGCTGGTAATGGCTCAGGTGCGCCGGCTGCAGCGCGATCGCCCGCGCGATGTCGTCCAGCGCCATCGCCAGGTCCTGGCCGGGCAGGGCGTACATCAGGTCGAGGTTGAGGTTGTCGAAACCGGCGTCCTGGGCCAGGCGCACGGCGGCCACCGCCTGGGCGCTGTCGTGGATGCGGCCGAGCCGGCGCAGGCAGCCGTCGTCGAAGCTCTGGATGCCGAAGCTCAGGCGGTTGACGCCGGCGCGGCGGTAGTCCTCGAAGCGGCCGTGCTCGGCGGTGCCGGGATTGGTCTCCAGGGTGATCTCGCAGCCGGGGGCGAAGCGCAGGCGGGCGCTGGCGCCCTGCAGGAAACGGTCGATCTGGTCGGCGGGGAACAGGCTGGGGGTGCCGCCGCCGAAGAACACGCTGTGCACGGTCCGGCCCCAGGCCAGCGGCAGGTCGTGGTCGAGCTCGGCCAGCAGGGCGTCGACGTACTGCGCGAACGGCGGGGCGCCGCCGCCGCGGAACTCGTGCGAGTTGAAGTCGCAGTACGGGCACTTGCGCACGCACCAGGGCAGGTGCACGTACAGGGCCAGCGGGGGGTGGCGCAGCAGTGCGCGCGTCGCAGCCGCATGGGGATGCTGCCGCGGGTCGAGCGTGGGCGAGTCGGCGGACGAGCCTGGGTTGGGCTGGGCCATGATGGGCCGGGGGTGCGGAAGAGGGGGAAAGCGGGTTCGTGGAGGGCGTCCTGGCGCAGCCCGGAGCGGGACACGCCGTGAATCCCCGCTACGCGGGCCCGGCCCGCCATCATAGATGGCGGGCGTTCGGCGGCGCGCGAAGCAGTGCTTCGCAAGCGCGCCGCCTCACCCATGGAGGCTGATCGGCGCCATCCATGGCGCCGATTGTCCCACTCCGGGCTGCGCCAGGACGCCTGCCGGGTTTTGCGGGGCCCCGGATACGGCGGACGCCGCTGCCACGCATGCCAGCGATGGGGGGCAGGCGCGCGCGCCGGTCAGCAGGCCAGCAGGCGGGCGCGCAGGGCGGCGAGGGCCTGGCCGCGGTGGCTGACGCGGTGCTTGTCGGCCGGGGCCAGTTCGGCGGCGCTCAGGCCGCTGGCCGGGTCGAGGAACACCGGGTCGTAGCCGAAGCCGCC
>JBKHXI010000133.1:0-9961 GCA_046566095.1 Gammaproteobacteria bacterium
TCCTCGATCTCGGCCAGCGCGTCCTCGTCCTCCTGGTCGCCCTCTTCCTGCGGCGGCGCGGCGGCGAACCTGGCCAGGTCCGCCAGCGCCTCGCGGCTTTCGGCGGACAGCCGCCGCTCGCCGCCCGCGGCCATGCCGAAACCGCCGAGGAAGCCGCGGCACCAGTCGAACAGCGCGCCGCTGCGCTCGGCCAGGCTCGCACCGGATTCCGGCAGCAGCAGTTCGAAGCCGAAGTCGCGATCCTCCAGCTGCGCGGCGCTGGCACTGCGCAGACGATCCAGCGCCGAGTCCGCGGCCGGGCGCGGCAGCGCGTCGTCGACCATCAGCCTGGCCAGCCACGGGCCGTCCTGGGCCCCGCCGCCGGCGAGCCAGCCGCACAGGGCGCCGTGCAGTTCGGCCGGAGTGGCGGCCACTCGCGCGGCCTGGAGTTCGGCGGCCACGGCTTCGGCGGCGGGCAGTTCGGTCACGGGTGGGTCCATCGGATGCCGGCTGTGGCGCAGTCTAGCAATGCGCGCAAGCCGGTCCGGCAGCGGCGCCGCTTGTTGCCTGCGCATGCGCACGCCTACACTGGGGTTCACACCGTCTACACAAGACACGGTGCCCGTGGGCCCTCCCGAATCCGACCGGAGCCAGTTCCGCCGCCCGCGCGCCGCCGCTGCGGCCCGGTGGCCGGGCCTGCTGGTGCTGCTGGCGGCGCTGCTGGGCGCTGCGCCCACCACCGGCGCCACCGTCCGCGACTTCTATTTCCAGCGCCTGGGCAGCGAGCACGGGCTGGTGCAGCAGACCGTCACCGCCCTGGTCCAGGATCCGCAGGGCTTCGTCTGGGTCGGCACCCAGGGCGGCCTGCACCGCTACGACGGCCAGCGCTTCGTCGCCTGGCGCCACGACCCGCGCGATCCGGACGGCATGCCCGACAGCTTCGTGACCGCGCTGGCGGTGGACGGCGACGCGCTGTGGATCGGCACCTATTCCCAGTACGTGGTGCGCCTGGACCTGGTCGACGGCGGCTTCCGTCGCTACCGTCCGGACGGCCCCGATGCGGCCGCGACCGGCGCCGATGCCGGGCGCCAGCAGGTCCGGGCGCTGCTGCCGCAGCACGGCCGGTTGTGGGTGTCCACCGCTGCGGGCCTGGAACGGCTGGATCCGGAAACCGGCGGCCGCGACATCGTCCTGCGCCTGGACCCGGCCGCGGCGGCGTCGCCGTGGCATGCGCTGGCGATCGACGGCGAGGATGCGCTGTGGTACGGCAGCGGCGCCGGGCTGTACCGGATCGGGCCGCGCGGCGGGATCGCGCGGGTCGGCCCGGCCGAGCCGGTACGCAGCCTCGCCCGGGACCGCCAGGGCCGGCTCTGGGTCGGACGCGACGACGGCCTGCACCGGCTCTCGGACAACGGCCGCGCACTGGTGCGCGCCTGGCCGGGCGAGGGCGGCGGCGCGCCGGTGCAGGCGGTCGCCGAGGCCGGCGACGGCCATCTCTGGCTCTCGGTTCCCGGCCAGGGGCTGCTGCGCCTGGAGCCGGCCACCGGTGCGGTCGCGGCCCGGGTGCGCGAGAACGGTGCGGTGCCCGGAAGCCTGCACGAGGACTCGGTCTCCACGCTGATGCTCGACCGCGGCGGCATGCTCTGGGCGGGCGGCAGCTACCGCGGGATCGCCATCGCCGACCCGCGCGGGGCGCGCTTCGCCTACCTGGCCGACCTCGAGCGCGGCGGCGCGGTGGAAAGCAGCGTCCGCGCCCTGGCCCAGGACGACCAGGGCCAGCTCTGGGTCGCAACCGACCTCGGCCGGCTGCAGCGGCTGTCCCTGCCCGGCCACCGCTTCGAGGACTTCAGCGCGCTGCTGCCTGAACCCGTGGCCGGCCCCGGGGCGCTGCGCATGCGGGTGATGGGTTTCGCGCGCGCCGCGCCCGACCGCCTGTGGATGGCGACCACGCGCGGCCTGATGCTGCTGGACACCCGTGCGCGCCGGGTCGTCCCCGTCGCGCTGGAGGGGCTGCCGGTTCCGGCGCTGCGCAGCATCGCCCGCGATGCCGCCGGCGACCTGTGGCTGGGCAGCACCCGCCACGGCCTGCTCCATTACCGGCCGCGCAGCGGCCAGTGGCGGCGCGCGGACGGCGGGACCGGCCCGGCCGCGGGCGGCGACCGCGACGCGGTGCACGCGGTCCACGTCGACCGCCGCGGCCGCGTCTGGTTCGGCACCGGCGACGGCCTGGGCCTGCTCGAGCCCGGCAGCGGGCGCGCGCGCCGCTTCCGCCACGGCATCGACGATCCGCGCAGCCTGGCGGGCAACCTGGTGCGCGCGATCCACGAGGACGCCGCCGGCACGCTCTGGATCGGCAGCCACGCCGGCCTGAGCCGGGTCCGCGAGCACCCGGACCGCCGCATCGACTTCGACCATCCGCTGGCCGCGGCGCTGCCGGCACAGGTGCCGCCGACGGTGTTCTCGATCGCCGAGTCGCCGGCCGGCATCCTGTGGCTGGGCAGCAATGCCGGGATCCTGCGCTACGAGGTCGCCAGCGGCCGCGCCCGTGGCTACGCGCTGGCCGACGGACTGCAGGACATCGAGTTCAACGGCGGTGCGGTGGCGCGGCTGGCCGACGGGCGGCTGGCCTTCGGCGGCGTGCGCGGCCTGAACCTGTTCCATCCCGACCGCATCGCCGACTCGGACTACATGCCCCCGGTGCGGCTGCTGTCGGCGCGGATCGGCGCCGCCGACCAGGAGGGCCGGGTGCCCTGGCAGCCGGGCGAACTGCAGGTGCCGGGCGACGCCGCCCTGCTGCGGCTGCGGGTGGGCGCGCTGGACTATTCGCCCTCCGCCAACCTGCGCTACCGCTACCGCATGCAGGGCTTCGACCGCGACTGGGTCGACAACGGCGCCAGCGGCGAGATCTCCTACACCCGGCTGCCGCCCGGCGACTACCTGCTGCAGGTGCAGGCCGGCAACAGCGACGGGCGCTGGAACCCGGCGCTGCTGGAGGTGCCGGTGCGGGTCCAGCTGCCGGCCTGGCGGACGCCGTGGGCGATCGCCGGATACGTGCTCGCCGGCCTGCTGCTGCTGGGCAGCCTGGGCTGGCTCTGGTACAGCCGCCGCGAGCGCGAACGCGGCTATTTCCGCCAGATCCGCGAGCGCGAGGAGCGGCTCAAGCTGGCCTTGTGGGCCTCGGGCGAGCAGTTCTGGGACTACGACCTGCGCCGCGGCGAGCTGCACTGGCTGCGCGCCGAGGACAGCGGCCAGGCGCCGGACATCGGCGTGCAGACCTCGGTCGAGGAGGACCACCGGATCCACGAAGAGGACCTGCCGCAGGTCCGCGAGCGGCTGCGCCAGCACCTGGACGGCCGCAAGCCGGTGTTCCTGTCCGAGCACCGGGTGCGCAGCGAGGACGGCGCCTGGACCTGGGTGCGCACCCGCGGCCGCGTGGTCGAGCGCGACCCGGAGGGCCGACCCGTGCGCGTGGCCGGCACCGCCCGCGACATCACCATCAGCCGCCGCGCCGAGCGCGAGCGCCGGATCGCCAGCGAGGTGCTGCGCAGCATGACCGAGGCGGTGGCGGTGTTCGACCGCGACTTCCGCTTCGTCGGCGTCAACCCGGCGTTCGCGCACATGACCGGCTACGGCGAGGCCGAGGTGGTCGGCCGCCCGACCAGCCTGCTCGACAGCAACCAGCACGACCCGGAGTTCTACGCGCAGATGCGCGCCGACCTGGAACGCAACGGGCGCTGGTCCGGCGAGATGTGGCAGCAACGCAAGGACGGCGACGAGTTCCTGTGCTGGATCCAGGGCGGGGTGGTGCACGACGCCAGCGGCCAGCGCAGCCACTACGTGGCGGTGCTCTCGGACATCACCGACCAGAAACGCGCCGAGCAGGAGCTGCGCTACCTGGCCAACTACGACACCCTCACCAGCCTGCCCAACCGCGCCCTGCTGTCCGAGCGGCTTTCGCGCGCGATCGTGCGCGCGCGGCGGCAGGGCAGCCGGATCGCGGTGCTGTTCCTGGACCTGGACCGCTTCAAGGACATCAACGATTCGCTCGGCCACGCCGCCGGCGACCGGATCCTGCGCGCGGCCGCCCGCCGGCTGCAGGACACGGTGGGCGCGCAGCACACAGTCGCGCGCCTGGGCGGGGACGAGTTCACCGTGGTGCTGGAGGACCTCGACGCGCCGGAGGACGCCGAGAAGGTCGCGCGCGAGGTCATTACCGCGTTCGAGGCGCCGCTTGAGATCGACGAGGCCCACGACGTCTCGATCTCGCCCTCGATCAGCATCAGCCTGTACCCGGACAACGCCCAGGTGCCGACCGACCTGCTCAAGCACGCCGACACCGCCATGTACCAGGCCAAGGCCGCCGGCCGCCGCACCTACATGCGCTACACCGAGTCGATGGACGTGCGCATCCGCCACCGGGCGACGGTGTCCAGCGCGCTGCGCAAGGTGCTCGACCGCGACGAGCTGCGCCTGGCGTTCCAGCCGAAGCTGTCGCTGTCGCAGGCGCGGATCACCGGCGTGGAGGCGCTGCTGCGCTGGAACAGCCCCGAACACGGCGAGATCGCGCCGGCGCAGTTCATCCCCCTGGCCGAGGAGAGCGGGCTGATCCTGGAGATCGGCGAGTGGGCGCTGCGCGAGGCCTGCTTCACCCTCAAGCGCTGGCGCCAGCACGGCCTGGACCGCCTGTCGATGGCGGTGAACGTGTCCTCGCTGCAGCTGCTGCGCGGCGACCTGCCCGCGGTGGTGGCGCGGATCCTGGAGGAGACCGGGGTGCCCGCCGGCTGCCTGGAGCTCGAGCTCACCGAAAGCGTGATCATGGCCAACGCCGAGCACACCATGGCCACGCTGCAGGCGTTCCGGGCGCTGGGCGTGTCGCTGGCGATCGACGACTTCGGCACCGGCTACTCGTCGCTGGCCTACCTCAAGAGGCTGCCGATCAACACCCTGAAGATCGACAAGGAGTTCATCGGCGACCTGACCCGCGACCCGGACGACGAGGCGATCACCAGCACGGTCATCACCATGGCCCGCTCGCTGGAACTGACGGTGGTCGCCGAGGGCGTGGAGACCGAGGCGCAGATGCAGTTCCTGCGCGAGCACGGCTGCGACGAGATCCAGGGCTATTGGCTGTCGCCGCCGCTCGACCCGCACCGCTGCCTGGCCCTGATCCGGACCTGGACGCCGGACCTGACCTCGACCCCGGTCGTCTGAGCGCGGCGCCTTGACCGCCCCCCGGCCGCTGCCTATCGTGCCGGCATGGACCGGCCCGACCCCGAAGACGCGATCGCCCGGCTGCAGGCGCTGACCGCGCGGCTGGACGAGCTGGTCGCGCATGCGCGCCGCCTGGCCGACGAGAACCGCAGCCTGCGCCAGCAGCAGGAGCAGTTGTCCGGCGAGCGCGCGCAGCTGCTGGCCAAGAACGAGCAGGTCCGGGCCCGGGTCGAGGCGATGATCGCGCGCCTCAAGTCGTTGGAGCAGCACACGTGAGCGCGACCGAGCCGGTCGTGGTGCGGATCCTCGACCGCGAATACACGGTGGGCTGCGCGCCCGGAGAGAAGGACGGCCTGATGGCCGCGGCCCGGCTGCTCGACGCGAGGATGCGCGAGGTCCGCGGCGGCAACCGGGTGGCGGCGCTGGACCGGGTGGCGGTGCTGGCCGCGCTCAACCTCGCGCACGAACTGCAGCAGCTGCGCGAGGAGGGCGAACGCCGCGACCGCAACCTCGCCGCCGCGGTCGACGACCTGCAGCGCAAGGTCGACGGCCTGCTCGACGCGCCCCGCTAGGGCCCCCCGCGCGTGGCTGCCGATGGACGGGCGCTGCGTTCATTTCCCGCGCGCTATACTTCGTCCGCGTCCTCTGCCGTGCCCGACGGCGTGCGCAAACATTCGCCTTGTCCCTTAATGACGACCACGGGGATGCAGCGGGTGCCGAGCGTGCAGGTCCGCCTTGCAGCGGGAAGCCCGAAGGCATCCAGGCATGCCCACTTGAACCCCGGGTTCAAGGTCGTTTCGCACGCATCGTCATGGCGGAGGACCCACCACCACGCCCGCACCGGCAACGGTGCGGGCGTTTCCATGCGCATGGACCTGCCAAGCTCCACGTCCCTGCGCCCGCCGCGCCGGGCCCGGCCGCGATGAGCGACGCGCGCGCGCGCCTGCGGCGCGAACTGCGGGCGCGCCGGCGCGCGCTGCCGGCGGCCGCGCGCATCGCCGCCGCCGAGGCCGTCGCCGGGCACCTGCTGGCTCTGCCGTTCGCGCCGGTCCGCGGCTACGTCGCCGGCTACTGGGCGATGGACGGCGAACTGGCCCTGCACGCCTGGCAGCTGCGCCTGCCGCCCGGCCTGTCGTACTGCCTGCCGGTGCTGCACGACGACGGCCGCCTGCGCTTCGCGCCGTGGCGGCCGGGGGATCGGCTGGTCGCCAACCGCTTCGGCATTCCCGAGCCCGACCTGGCGCCCGCCTCGCTGCTGCCGGCCGAGGCGATGGCGCTCGTCGTCGCGCCGCTGGTCGGCTTCGATGCCCACGGCCGGCGGCTGGGCATGGGCGGCGGCTGGTACGATCGCAGCTTCGCGTTCCGCGGCACGGGTCCGGCGCCGCCCTGGCTGGTCGGCGCCGCCTTCGCGGCGCAGCAGGTCGACGCCGTCGAACCCCGGCCCTGGGACGTCCCGCTCGATGCGGTGTGCACCGAACGCGGCGCGCAGCTGTTCGCGCCGCCCGGCACCGACCCCACGGACAACGAGGACCCGACCGCGGCATGAGCAAGCGCAGGCGCCACTGGCTGATGAAGTCCGAGCCGACCGACTTCTCGATCGACGACCTCGAACGCGTCGGCACCGAACCCTGGACCGGGGTGCGCAACTACCAGGCGCGCAACTTCATGCGGCAGATGACGCCCGGCGACGGCGTGCTGTTCTACCACTCCAACTGCGAGGTGCCGGGCATCTACGGCATCGGCGAGGTCGCCAGCCTGCCGTACCCGGACCCGACCCAGTTCCAGCGCAAGTCGAAGTACTTCGACCCGAAGGCCACGCGCGAGGAGCCGCGCTGGCAGCTGGTGGACGTGGGCTTCGTGCGCAGGCTGAAGCGCCCGATCCCGCTGGCGCGGATCCGCGATCACCGCGACGCGCTCGGCGAGGAGTTCGCGCTGGTCCGCACCGGCTCGCGCCTGTCGGTGATGCCGGTGACCCCGGCGCAATGGAAGCTGCTGCTCTCGCTGGAGTGAGGCCGCCCGGCGCCCGGCGCCCGACACCGGGAACATGGGATCCGCCATCCCGGCCCGAAGGCCGGGGATCTGCCGCGGCTCTGGCAGAATGGGCGCAAGCGCCACCCTTCCCTCCGGTACCATGCCATGACCGAAGCCAAGCGCCTTGCGGCCGAAAAGGCCATCGACTACGTCGAGGACGGCATGGTGGTCGGGGTCGGCACCGGCTCCACCGTCGCCTATTTCATCGATGCGCTGGCGCGGCTCGGGCACCGCATCGAAGGTGCCGTGTCCAGTTCCGAGCAGAGCACCGCGCGCCTGCGCGGACACGGCATCGAGGTGCTGGAACTCAACGACACCGGTCCGCTGCCGCTGTACGTCGACGGCGCCGACGAGTGCGATCCGCACAAGCGCCTGGTCAAGGGCGGCGGCGCCGCGCTCACCCGCGAGAAGGTCATCGCCCAGGCCAGCGAGCGCTTCGTCTGCATCGTCGACCCGTCCAAGCGGGTCGACGTGCTCGGCCGCTTCCCGCTGCCGGTCGAGGTCGTCCCGATGGCGCGCAGCCTGGTCGCGCGGGAAGTGGTCGCACGCAGCGGCGGCCAGCCGGTGTGGCGCCAGCATGCCGACGGCAGGCCGGTGGTCACCGACAACGGCAACTGGATCGTGGACGTGCACGGCCTGTCGATCCTCGACCCGGTGGCGCTCGAGCGCGAGCTCGAACAGATCCCCGGCGTGGTCTGCACCGGCCTGTTCGCGCGCCGGCCGGCGGACGTCCTGATCGTCGGCGGAGAGCCGCCGCAGGTCCTGTAACCCGCTGATCCCGAAAGATTCTCCACCGACGAGACCGGCGACGGCCAGGCTCCGCATCGCGCCGGTCGCTGCGACGCGCGGGCGCGATACTGGCTTCCCCCCGGCCCCCCGGCAAGGTCCGCACCGAGATGACGCTGCGCTGCCTGTTCGTCGACTTCAACTCCTACTTCGCCTCGGTGGAGCAGCAGGACGAGCCGGCCCTGCGCGGGCGCCCGGTGGGCGTGGTCCCGGTGATGGCGCCCACCACCTGCTGCATCGCCGCCAGCGTCGAGGCGAAGCGGCACGGCGTCGGCACCGGCACCGCGGTCTGGGAGGCGCTGGAAAAATGCCCCGACATCGTCCTGGTCCAGGCGCGTCCGGCCCGCTACGTGGAGCTGCACCACCGGCTGATGGACGCCATCGCCGACTGCATCCCGCACGGCAAGGCACAGTCGATCGACGAGGTGCCGTGCCGTCTGATCGGGCGCGAGCGCAACCGCGGCAACGCCGAGGCGATCGCCGGCGCGATCAAGCGCCGGATCGCCGACGAGTTCGACTGGATCCGCTGCTCGATCGGGATCGCCCCGAACGGATTCCTGGCCAAGACCGCCTCGGACATGCGCAAGCCCGACGGGCTGACCGTGCTGGAGGCGTCCGACCTGCCGCACGCCCTGCATGGGCTGGAGCTGCGCGACCTGTGCGGCATCGGCCCGTCGATGGAACGGCGGCTGCAGCGCGCCGGGATCGACACGGTAGAACGCCTGTGCGCGGCCAGCCGCGAGCGGCTGCGCGCGGCCTGGGGCGGCATCGAGGGCGAGCGCTACTGGCTGCAGCTGCGCGGCTTCGACCTCCCCGAGCGCACCGCCAGGCGCGGCTCCATCGGCCACTCGCACGTGCTCGGCCCGGAACTGCGCAGCTTCGAGGGCATGCGCTCGGTGCTGTTCAAGCTGCTGGCGAAGGCGGCCATGCGGCTGCGGCGGGAGGGTTTCCTCGCCGCCGGCATGGCGATCCGGGTGCGTCTGGTCGGAATGGAGCAGCGCTTCGAGCGCGACCTGCGCTTCGCCCCGGTCGACGACACCTCCACCCTGCTGCGGCTGCTGGGCGGACAGCTGGACGCGCTGGAGCGCGCGATCGTGCGCGGCCGCTGGGATCCGCGCCGGCACCCGCCGCTGTCGGTCGCGGTCACCCTGCTGGAACTGGAACCCGGCGGCAGCGTCGGCGAGGAACTCCTGCCTGCGCTTCCGCGCAGCAGGCGCCTGAGCCAGGCGCTGGACGGCATCAACCGGAAGTTCGGCAACAACGCGCTGTACTTCGGCGCGATGCAGCAGGCGATCGCCCGCGACGCCGCGCCCATGCGCATCCCCTTCCAGACGATCCCGGACGGCGGGCTCGAGGAGGACAACGTCACCAGGAAGCAGGCCTGCGCCCGCAGCGCCTCCCCTGCCGAAGAGCTCTGGCTGGCGCGCGCGCGGCAGTTCAAGGTGCTGGCCGAAGCCAGCCACCGGCAGGCCCGGGAGCGCCGCAGCCAGGCCCATGGCGGCGACGAACAGGCGCGGCGGTACGGCGCCGCCGGCCGCGGATCCGGATCCACGGTCGCCCCCGCACCGGAAGGCGCGCAGGGCTCGCTGTTCTGAGTCCCCCGTGCGGCCCTCAGGCCCCGGCACGCCCAACGCCCCCGGCATCGCGCCCCAGGGGGCGCTCCTACGGCGGGCCCGTGGCCCGCGACGCGCCCCCGTTCGCAGGAGTGGGCCTTGCCCGCGACAGCCGTGCCGGCGATCGGCCCGGCGCGGGGCATCGCGCCCAAGGGGCGCTCCTACGGCGGTTCGGTGGTCCGCGCCCGGTGGGCTGTGTGCGGTGCGGTGCGGGCAAAGAAAAGGTTCTTCTCCCAACTGAGGGAGAGGCCCACGGCCGACCCGGCAGAATTGTTGTTCTCGAGGCAACAAAACGGGGCCAGCCGTGGCCGAAGTGGATTGTATGTCCCAGCTGGGCGGCT
>JBKHXI010000134.1:0-4751 GCA_046566095.1 Gammaproteobacteria bacterium
CGGTCGAGGCGCAGCGCCGCGCCGCCGACCGGGTCACGCTGCACCAGCTGGCCACCATCGCGCTGCCGCGCCGGTTCTCGGTGCCGATGCAGGAGATCTGGCTGCTGCAGCCGCGCTTCTCGCTGCGACAGCGCAAGCGCGTGCACCGGCTGCTCGCGCATCCCAGGTTCCGCGCCGCCTACGACTTCCTGGTGCTGCGCCAGTCCGCCTCGGACGCGCATGCCGCCGATGTCGCGTTCTGGCGCGAGCTGCAGGCCGGCGGCCAGGATCCGCACGGCGGCCCGCCGTCGCAGGGCCAGGCGGAACCGGAGGAGGACGCGGACGGGGAGAGCGCGTCCGCGCCGCGGCGTCGTCGCCGCCGCCGGCGGCGACCGTCCGCAACCGCCGGCGAGTGAGCGCGGCCATGCCGCAGGTGCATGCGGTGGTGGGCCTGGGCGGCAACCTCGGCGATGCCGCGGCCACCCTGCGCGCGGTGCTGCCGGCGCTCGACGCGCTGCCCGGCACCCGGCTGCTGCGCGCCTCGCGGCTGTACCGGACCAGGCCCTGGGGCCTGCGCGAGCAGCCGGATTTCGTCAACGCCGCCGCCCTGGTCGCGACCGGGCTGGCCCCCCGCGCGCTGCTCGACGGCCTGCTGTCGATCGAACGCGCCTTCGGCCGCGATCGCGGCGCGGAGGCGGGGCGCTGGGGGCCGCGCCGGCTCGACCTGGACCTGCTGCTGTACGGCGACCGCGTGGTCGACGAGCCCGGGCTGGCGGTTCCGCATCCGCACCTGCACGAGCGGGTGTTCGCGCTGCTGCCGCTGGTGGAAGTCTGGCCGGAGGCGGCGATCCCCGGCATCGGCCCGGCGCAGGCGGCGCTCGCGGCGATGGCCCGCGAGGGCATCGAGGCCCTAAGCTAGCCGCATGTCCACCCATGCCGACAGCAAGCCCTGGACCGTGCCGATGCTGGCCGAGGCCAGGCGCGCGGGCCGCCGGCTGGCGATGCTGACCTGCTACGACGCCGGCTTCGCGCGCACCCTCGACCAGGCCGGCGTGGACCTGGTGCTGGTCGGCGACTCGCTCGGCATGGTGGTGCAGGGCCGCGACAGCACCCTGCCGGTGACCGTCGATGACATCGTCTACCACACCGGCTGCGTCGCCCGCGGCCTGTCCCGCGCATTGCTGATTGCCGACCTGCCGTTCCAGGCGGATGCCGGTCCTGCACGTGCGCTCGACGCATCGACCCGTTGCCTGCAGGCGGGCGCGGCGATGGTCAAGCTCGAGGGCGCCGGGCACAAGCTCGAGGTGATCCGCCACCTGGTCGAGCGCGAGATCCCCGTCTGCGCGCACCTGGGGCTGACGCCGCAGTCGGTGCTGCGGCTGGGCGGGTTCCGGGTGCAGGGCCGCGAGCAGGCCGCGGCCGAGCGCCTGCTCGAGGACGCGCGGCTGGTGGCCGAGGCCGGCGCCAGCCTGCTGGTGCTCGAATGCGTGCCCTCGGCGCTGGCGCGCCGGATCACCGAGGCCAGCGCGATCCCGACCATCGGCATCGGTGCGGGCCTGCACTGCGACGGCCAGGTGCTGGTGCTGCACGACCTGCTCGGCCTCGACAGCGGCCACCGCCGGCCGAAGTTCGTCAAGGATTTCCTGGCCGAAGGCGGCTCGGTCGCGGGCGCGGTCCGCGCCTTCGTTGCGGCGGTGCGCGAAGGCCTCTTCCCCGACCCCGCGCACTCCTACGAATGAATCCCGGTTTCCGTAGGAGCGCCCCTTGGGCGCGATTGGCGTTTATCAGGCAGATGGCATCGCGCCCAAGGGGCGCTCCTACGGTGCGTCGGTGATGGAAACCATCGCAGAGCTGGACGAGCTGCGCGCGCGCATCGGCGCATGGAAGCGCGCGGGCCTGCGCGTGGGCTTCGTGCCGACCATGGGCAACCTGCACGCCGGCCACCATTCGCTGCTGGCGCTGGCGCGCGCGCACGCCGACCGGGTGGTGGCCAGCGTGTTCGTCAATCCGACCCAGTTCGGCCCCGGCGAGGATTTCGCCCGTTACCCGCGCACCCCGGGCGCCGATGCGGCGGGGCTGCGGCAGGCCGGCTGCGACCTGCTGTGGCTGCCGGACGTGGCGACCATGTACCCGCTCGGCATCGAGGCCGCGGTGCGCATCCGGGTGCCGGGCGTGACCGACGTGCTCGAAGGCGCGCACCGCCCCGGCCACTTCGACGGCGTGGCCACCGTGGTCGCGCGCCTGTTCAACCAGGTGCAGCCGGACCTGGCCGCGTTCGGGCGCAAGGACTACCAGCAGCTGGCGGTGATCCGGCACCTGGTCGCGGACCTGGCGTTCCCGGTCGCGCTGCTGGCGGGGGAGACCGTGCGCGAAGCGGACGGGCTGGCCATGAGTTCGCGCAACCAGTACCTGACCACGGCGGAGCGGGCGCAGGCGCCGCTGCTGCACGCGACCCTGCAGGCGATGGGCGCGGCCTGGCGTGCGGGGGTGCCGCGCGCGCGGCTCGAGGCGGACGCGGCCGCGCGGCTGTCCGCAGCCGGGTTCCGGGTCGACTACGCGGCGCTGCGCCGGCCCGACCTGGTCGAGCCCGCCGACGGCGAACCCGGGCCGCGGGTGGCGCTGGTCGCCGCCCGGCTCGGCCGCACCCGGCTGATCGACAACCTCGAGTTCGGCTGAACGGCCCGCCGGCGGCCGGCTGCGTGATGCTGCGCCGCGGCACGGCTTGCTAGAATCGCCTTCGAATCCCACAAGCCCGCGCCCGCCCCGGCGGGCGGAGCCGCAGCCGACATGCAACTGACCCTGCTCAAGGCCAAGATCCACCGCGCCACCGTGACCCACGCCGAGCTGCACTACGAGGGCTCGTGCGCGATCGACGGCCGGCTGCTCGAGATCGCGGGCATCCGCGAATACGAGCAGGTGCACGTCTACAACATCAACAGCGGCCACCGCTTCAGCACCTATGCGATCCGCGCCGAGGCCGGCAGCGGCATCATCTCGGTCAACGGCGCGGCCGCGCACTGCGCGCAGCCAGGCGACCTGGTGATCATCTGCGCCTACGGCGCCTGCGACGAAGCCGAGGCGGCGCGGTTCAAGCCGACCCTGGTCTACGTCGACCGGCAGAACCGGCTCACCCACACCAACGACTCGATCCCCGCGCAGGCCGCGGCCTGAGTCCCGCGCGCATGGACGCCGCGCTCGACGCCGCCACGCTCGACCAGCTGCGCGCGCACGCCGTGCGCCTGCGCGCATCGTCGCTGCGCGCGCTCGCGGCCGCGCCGGGCCGCGCCGACGGCTACGCGCTCGACGCCGGCCCGCTGCACGCCAGCTTCGCCCGCCAGCGCCTGGACGACGCCGCCCGCGACGCGCTGTTCGCGCTGGCCGGCCGCGCCGACCTCGCGGGTGCTATGCGCCACCTGTTCGACGGCGCGCCGGTCAACGCCACCGAGGGCCGCGCCGCGCTGCACACCGCGCTGCGCGGCGCGCTGTCGCAGGCGCCGGCCGCGCGCGCGGCGCACGCCGACGCACTCGCCGCGCGCGAACGCATGCGCGCGCTGGCGGCGCGGATCGGTGCGGCCGGCATCGACGACGTGGTCAGCATCGGCATCGGCGGCTCGGACCTCGGTCCGCGCCTGGCGGTCGACGCGCTGGCCGCAGGCGGCTCGCGCCCGCGCCTGCACTTCCTGTCCAACGTCGACGGCCACGCCGCGCAGCGCGTGCTGGCCGGCCTGGATCCCGCGCGGACCGCCGCGGTCCTGGTCTCCAAGAGCTTCGGCACCCAGGAAACCCTGCTCAACGGCGCGATCGTGCGCGACTGGCTCGGCGACGACGACCGCCTGTACGCGGTCAGCGCGAATGTCGCCCGCGCCGAGGCCTTCGGCATCCCGGCCGAGCGGATCCTGCCGATGTGGGACTGGGTCGGCGGCCGCTATTCGCTGTGGTCGGCGGTCGGTCTGCCGATCGCGCTGGCGCTGGGCATGGAGCGCTTCGAGCAGCTCCTGGAAGGCGCCGCCGATTTCGACCGCCACGCGCTGGACGCCCCGCCCGAGCGCAACCTCGCGGTCTGGCATGCGCTGGTCGCGGTCTGGAACCGCAACGCGCTGGGCGCCGCCAGCCACGCGGTGCTGCCCTACGACGAGCGCCTGCGGCTGCTGCAGGCCTACCTGCAGCAGCTGGTGATGGAGAGCCTGGGCAAGTCGGTGCGGCTGGACGGCGCGCCGGTCGCGGTCGACACCGTGCCGGTGTGGTGGGGCGGCACCGGCACCGACGTGCAGCACAGCTTCTTCCAGGCCCTGCACCAGGGCACGAACGCGATGTCGGCCGATTTCATCGGCGTGGTCGGCGCCGACCATCCGCACGCCGGCAGCCATCGCGCGCTGCACGCCAACCTGCTGGCCCAGGCCGAGGCGCTGGCCAACGGCCAGGCCAGCGCGGACCCGCACCGGGCCTATCCGGGCGGACGCCCCTCGACCATGCTCCTGCTCGACGCGCTCACCCCACAGTCGCTCGGCGCGCTGCTGGCGATGTACGAGCACAGCGTCTACCTGCAGTCGGTGCTCTGGGGCATCAACGCCTTCGACCAGTTCGGCGTGGAGCTCGGCAAGCAGGTCGCCGGCCGCCTGCTGCCCGCGCTCGAAGGACGCAGCGAAGCGGACGACCCGATCACGCGCACGCTGGTATCCAGACTGCGCGCACGCTGAAGCGCAAGGTCAGTCGGCATCGACACTTTCGATGCGTGCCGTGCGCCCGCAGGCTTCTGGCTGACGGCGCTTGGG
>JBKHXI010000135.1:0-3930 GCA_046566095.1 Gammaproteobacteria bacterium
GCCACCGGCAAGGCCAGCCACCGGCTGACCGTGTTCGATGCCGCGACCGGCCGGGTGCTGCGCAGCGTCGGCAGCCGCGGCCAGGCCCCGGGCCAGTTCCTGCGGCCGAACGGGGTGGCGGTGTTCGGCGACCACGTCTTCGTCACCGAGCGCGACAACCGCCGGGTGCAGGTGCTGCGCCTGCCGGATTTCGCGCCGGCCGGCAGCTTCGGCGAAGCGCAGCTGCGCAGTCCCTACGGCCTGTGGCTGCACGAACCCGAGCCCGGGGAACTGGAGATCTTCGTCACCGACAGCTTCATGTACGGCGAGCGCTACGACGTGGTGCCGCCCGCGCACGAGCTCGACCAGCGGGTGCGCCGCTACCGGGTCGGCTTCGGCCCGGACGGCGGGGTCCGTGCGCGCTACCTGGGCAGCTTCGGCGACACCGGGGCGGGCGCGCTGCGGATGGTCGAATCGCTCGCCGGCGACCCGGCCAACGACCGCCTGCTGATCGCTGACGAGTACAAGGAACGCGGCTCGACCCTGCGCGAATACACCCTGTCGGGCCGCTTCACCGGTCGCAGCCTGCCGCCGCGCAGCTTCGCCGC
The DNA here is from genome assembly GCA_046566095.1 of Gammaproteobacteria bacterium. Classification (GTDB taxonomy): domain Bacteria; phylum Pseudomonadota; class Gammaproteobacteria; order Xanthomonadales; family Xanthomonadaceae; genus CAMPJU01. The sequence continues at coordinate 588 of JBKHXI010000135.1, forward strand.
CGAGGCCGAGGGCGTGGTCCTGTGGCCCTGCCGCGACGAGGGCGACGCGGCGGCCGGCGGCTACTGGATCGCGGTCGACCAGCTTTCGCCGCTGACCACCTTCCACGTGTTCGAGCGCGACAGCCTGGCGCTGGCCGGCAGCTTCCAGGGCGCGACCACCTCCTGGACCGACGGCATCGCCCTGCACGCCGCGGCCACCCCGGAGTTCCCGTTCGGCGCGCTGTTCGCGGTGCATGCCGACAGGGCGGTGACCGCGTTCGACCTGGGCGAGATCGTGCGCGTGCTCGGCCTGTCGCCCGCCTGCCTGGAGTGAGCATGCGGGCGCGCCGGCCGATCGCCATCGCCTGCCTGGCCGCGGTCGCGCTGGCGCTGCTGGCCTCGGCCGCAGCCGCGCAGGCCTCCCGGGTCTACCGCTGGACCGACCGCCACGGCGTCACCCACTACGGCGACCGACCGCCCGAGGCCGGCGCCGCCAACCTGAAGGTGATCCCGGTGCGTGCCGAACCGGGGGCGATCGTGCGGCTGCGGGTGGAGAACCGCGACGGCCACTATCTGGCCTGGGCCGACAACGCGCTGGCCGGCCCGATCGAGGTGATGCTGCACTTCAATCGCCGCAGCAACGTGCTGGGCAGCCCGCCACTGCCGGCACGCTCGACGGTCGCCGCGCGCGACAGCGCGCTGGTCTCGCGCCTGACCCTGGACGATCCGGTCCGCGGCGGCGAGTTCGAGCTGCGGCTGGACAGCGTGCCGGGCGACCCCGGCGCCAAGCCGCAGGACGTGGAGTACCGCCTGCCCCTGCGCCTGGCCGCGGCCCGGGTCGACCAGGGCTACGGCGGCCGCTTCAGCCACGACGATCCGCAGAACCTGTACGCGGTCGACTTCGCCGCGCCCGAGGGCACGCCGGTGCTGGCCGCGCGCGAGGGGGTGGTGATGCAGGTCGAGTCCAACTTCGACCGCGCCGGCCTGGACCGCGAGAAATACGGCGGGCGGGCGAACTTCGTGCGTATCGTCCACGACGACGGGACCATGGCCCTGTACGCGCACCTGCGGCCCGAGGGCGTGCTGGTCCGGGTCGGGCAGCGGGTGCGCGCCGGGCAGCAGATCGGCCTGTCCGGCAACACCGGGTTCACGACCGGGCCGCACCTGCACTTCGTGGTCCAGGTCAACCGCGGCATGCGCCTGGTCTCGATCCCGTTCCGCATGTCCGGCCCCGGCGGCCCCCTGCGCCTGACCACCGCCGCCCCGTAGGAGCGCCCCTCGGGCGCGATGCCCGCGCCTGGTGCGGCGGCGGGGAACGCCATCGCGGGCAAGGCCCGCTCCTACGCAGCCCGCGTATCCGCAGCACCCGCCCGACATCCGCACCAAACCCCGTAGGAGCGCCCCCCGGCGCGATGCCCGTGCCTCGCACGGCGGCGGCGAACCCCATCGCGGGCGAGGACCGCGCCTGCGGCGGTATCATGTCGGGTTCCCCATCCCGGAACCGCGCCCCGCGCGCCTTCGCCATGTCCGACGTCGCCCGCGAGGCCGCGCGCCGCCGCACCTTCGCCATCATCTCCCACCCCGACGCGGGCAAGACCACGCTGACCGAGAAGCTGCTGCTGTTCGGCGGCGCGATCCAGCTCGCGGGTACCGTCAAGGGGCGCAAGTCCACGCGGCATGCGACCTCCGACTGGATGGCGCTCGAACAGCAGCGCGGCATCTCGATCACGACCTCGGTGATGCAGTTCCCGTATCGCGACCGCGTCATCAATCTGCTCGACACGCCGGGTCATGAGGACTTCTCCGAGGGCACCTACCGTACGCTCACGGCGGTGGACTCAGCGCTGATGGTGATCGACGCCGCCAAGGGTGTCGAGCCGCGCACGATCAAGCTGATGGAGGTGTGTCGCATGCGCGATACGCCGATCGTTACCTTCATCAACAAGATGGACCGCGACGTGCGCTATCCGATCTAACTGCTCGACGAGATCGAGCAGGTCCTGCAGATCCGCTGCGCGCCGATCACCTGGCCGGTGGGCATGGGTCGCGAGTTCAAGGGCGTCTACCACCTGCTGCAGGACCGCTTCTACCTGTACACGGGACCGAAGGACAAGGTCAGCGACATCGAGTCGGTCGAGGGTCTGCGTGCGTCCGGCATCGCCGAGCGTCTCGGCGCGCCATACCGGACCCTGCTCGACGAGGTCGAGCTGATCCAGTCCGCCGGTACCGGCTTCGATCTGCGAGCCTACCGCGCCGGCCAGCTGACGCCGGTGTTTTTCGGCTCGGCGATCAACAATTTCGGCATCAAGGAGCTGCTCGACGCCTTCGTCGAATGGGCGCCGCCGCCGCTGCCGCGACCGGCCGAGCCGCGCGACGTGACGCCGGGCGAGCCGGGCTTCTCGGGCTTCTGCTTCAAGATCCAGGCGAACATGGACCCGAAGCACCGCGACCGCGTCGCCTTCGTGCGCGTCTGCTCCGGGGTCTATCGCCGCGGCATGATGCTGCACAGCGTGCGCCTCGGCGGGTCGGTGCGCATCTCGCACGCGCTGACCTTCATGGCCCGCGACCGCGAGCTGGTCGAGGAAGCGTATCCCGGCGACATCATCGGCCTGCACAACCACGGCACGATCGCGCTCGGCGACAGCTTCACCGAGGGCGAGACGATCCGCTTCACCGGTATCCCGAACTTCGCCCCCGATCACTTCCGGCGCGTGATTCTCAAGGACCCGCTCAAGGCCAAGCAGCTCAACAAGGGCCTCGACCAGCTCTGCGAGGAAGGCGCGACCCAGGTGTACCGGCCGCTCGCCAACAACGACATCGTTCTGGGCGCCGTCGGCGTGCTGCAGTTCGATGTCGTCGCCCACCGTCTCAAGGACGAGTACAGCGTACAGGCGGTTTTCGAGCCGGTGGACATCAATACTGCGCGCTGGGTTCTTACCGGCGATGCGAAGAAGCTCGACGAGTTCAAGCAGCGCAACGCCGGTCGCGTGGCACACGACCATTTCGGTGCGCTGGTCTATCTCGCGTCCAGCCAGTCGATGCTGCGCCTGACCGCGGAGCGCTGGCCCGACATCCGCTTCGTCGATGCGCGCGAGCAGAGCCCGGTGACGAGGACATGATGGTCATGGCCACGACCGGAAAACGCGAGCTTCTCGAAGCCAGGTTGCGGCAGCTGCGGCTTCAGCTCCTCGAAGGCGCCGTGCTGCGCGGGCAACGTCGCGGCCCCAGCGAGGCCGAAGGCGATACGGACACCCGTGCGGGCGACGACCCGCCTGCACGTCAGCGCCTGAAGTCCAACAAGCCGCGGAGTGAGTGATGGAGTGGCATGACCATCCGATGAAGCTGCCGCCGCTGGAGGCGGACA
>JBKHXI010000136.1:0-7024 GCA_046566095.1 Gammaproteobacteria bacterium
GAAGCCGGAGCTGAAGAGCCTCGACGAACTCGATCCGGAGATTCGCCGCACCTACGAGAAGCTCGGCATCCCGATCGAGGAGCAGAAGGTCCTCGCCAACGTCGAGGGCGCCCGCAAGGTCGCCGTCGACGCAGTGTTCGACAGCGTTTCGGTCGCCACCACCTTCCGCGAGGAGCTGAAGAAGGCCGGCGTCATCTTCCTGTCGATCAGCGAGGCGATCCGCGAATATCCCGATCTGGTGCGCAAGTGGCTCGGCCGCGTGGTGCCGCAGCGCGACAACTTCTTCGCCACGCTCAACAGCGCGGTCTTCTCCGACGGGACCTTTGTCTACATCCCCGAGGGCGTGCGCTGCCCGATGGAGCTCAGCACCTATTTCCGCATCAACGCCGAGAACACCGGGCAGTTCGAGCGCACGCTCATCGTCGCCGACAAGGGCAGCTACGTCTCCTACCTCGAAGGCTGCACCGCGCCGATGCGCGACGAGAACCAGCTGCACGCGGCGGTGGTCGAGCTGGTCGCGCTGGACGACGCCGAGATCAAGTATTCCACCGTGCAGAACTGGTACCCGGGCGACGAGGAAGGGCGCGGCGGCATCTACAACTTCGTGACCAAGCGCGGCGAGTGCCGCGGCGCGCGCAGCAAGATCAGCTGGACCCAGGTCGAGACCGGCTCGGCGATCACCTGGAAGTACCCGTCGTGCGTGCTGCTGGGCGACGACTCGGTCGGCGAGTTCAACTCGGTGGCCCTGACCCACCACTGCCAGCAGGCCGACACCGGCACCAAGATGATCCACGTCGGCCGGCGCACCAGGAGCAAGATCGTGAGCAAGGGCATCAGCGCCGGCCGCGGCCAGAACACCTACCGCGGGCTGGTGCGGGTGGAGCGCGCGGCGGCGGGCGCGCGCAACCACACCCAGTGCGACTCGCTGCTGATCGGCAAGCGCTGCGGCGCGCACACCTTCCCCTACATCGAGGTCCGCCACCCCGACGCCACCGTCGAGCACGAGGCCACCACCTCGAAGATCAGCGAGGACCAGCTGTACTACTGCCGCAGCCGCGGACTGGGCCAGGAGGACGCGGTCTCGATGATCGTCGACGGCTTCTGCAAGCAGGTGTTCCGCGAGCTGCCGATGGAGTTCGCGGTCGAGGCCAAGAAGCTGCTCGAGGTCAGCCTCGAGGGCGCGGTCGGCTGACCTTCGCTCCGGCCGGCCCTGCTTCGGCCGGCCTCCACTGCTGTCGTCCCGAGCGCAGCGAGGGACCTGCTTTCCCAATCGCGTCGCCACAAGCGGGTTCCTCGCCTGCGGCTCGGAACGACAAAGAGAAACTACATGCTCGAGATCGAGAACCTCCACGCCAGCATCGCCGGCACCGAAATCCTCAAGGGCCTGTCCCTGGACCTGCAGCCGGGCCAGGTGCACGCGATCATGGGGCCCAACGGCGCCGGCAAGTCGACGCTCGGCCACATCCTGGCCGGGCGCGAAGGCTACGAGGTGACCGCCGGATCGGTCCGCTTCGACGGCCGCGACCTGCTCGCGCTCGCGCCGGAGGAGCGGGCCGCGGCCGGCCTGTTCCTGGCCTTCCAGTACCCGGTCGAGATCCCGGGCGTCAACAACACCTACTTCCTGCGCAGCGCCCTCAACGCGCAGCGCCGCGCCCGCGGCGAGCCGGAACTGGATTCGATGCAGTTCCTCAAGCTGGTGCGCGAGAAGCTGGCGGTCCTGCACCTGAAGGACGAACTGCTGCACCGCGGCCTCAACGAGGGCTTCTCCGGCGGCGAGAAGAAGCGCAACGAGATCTTCCAGATGGCGGTGCTGGAGCCGCGGCTCGCGATCCTGGACGAGACCGACTCGGGCCTGGACATCGACGCCCTGCGCCAGGTGGCCGAGGGCGTCAACGCGCTGCGCGCGCCCGACCGCGCCTTCCTGGTGATCACCCACTACCAGCGACTGCTCGACTACATCCGCCCGGACGCGGTGCACGTGCTGGCCGACGGCCGGATCGTCGAAAGCGGCGGCCCGGAGCTGGCGCTGGAGCTGGAGCAGCACGGCTACGCCTGGATCCGCGACCGCGTGGCGCCGGAGGCGCGCGCCTGATGGACGGACTGCTGCGATCGCTGGCGGCCGGCTTCCAGGGCGATCCGCAGCGGCGCGCGCTGCTCGACGCCGCGCTGCGCGACGGCCTGCCCGGGCCGCGCAGCGAGGCCTGGAAGTACACCCCGCTGCGGGCGCTGGAACGGCGCAGCTTCGCCGTCGCGGCGGCGGCCGTGGCCGTGGACCCGTCGCTGCTGGCCGCGATCCCCGCGCCGCGGCTGGTATTCGTCAACGGCCGCCACGCGCCGGCGCTCGACGACCTCGACGGGTTGCCGACAGGCGTGCTGCTGCGCGGGCGCGACGGCGCCGGTCGCGACGACCTGGACGAGGCCGCACAGGCGCCGCGCCCCGATGCCGTGTTCGCCCGCCTCAACCAGTTGCTGGCGCGCGACGGCGCGCTGCTGCAGGTGCAGGCCGGGGTGCGGGTCGAACCGGCCCTGCACCTGGTGTTCGTCGGCGCCGCCGCGGACGCGGACCTGGCCTGGCATCTGCGCAACCGTATCGAGCTCGGCGAAGGCGCGGCGCTGGCGCTGGTCGAGCACCACCTGGCCGCCGGCGGGCACGCCAACCTCGCCACGCTCGGCACCCAGCTGGCGCTCGGTGCGGGCGCCCGGCTGGCGCATGCCAGGATCCAGGACGAGGACCCGCGCGCCACCGCGTTCGCGCGGACCGAGGCGCGACTGGCGACCGGCGCGCACTACCGGCGGGTCGACCTGGAACTGGGCGCCGCGCTCTCGCGCCACGAACTGGAGGTCCGGCTGCTCGGCGCCGGCGCGCGCCTGTCCGCCGACGGCGTACTGCTGGCCGAAGGCCGCCGCCACCTCGATACCCGCCTCGGGATCGAGCACCTGGCGCGCGACACCGCCTGCGACCTGGCCTGGCGCGGCCTGGGCGCGGACCGCGCTCGCGCCGTGTTCCACGGCGGCATCACCATCCACGCGGGCGCCGACGGCGCCGACGCCGCGCTCTCCAACAAGAACCTGCTGCTGTCGGAAGGCGCCGAGATCGACACCCAGCCGGTGCTGGTGATCCACGCCGACGAGGTCCAGGCCGCGCACGGCGCCACCGTCGGCCGGCTCGACCCGACCGCGCTGTTCTACCTGCGCTCGCGCGGGCTGCCCGACGCCCAGGCGCGACGCCTGCTCACCGCCGCGTTCTGCCGCGAGGCCGCGCAGTCCGGCGACGAGCGCATCCAGCCGCAGCTCGACGCCGCCCTGGACCGCGCGCTCGCCCGCCTCGGGCAGGGCGCATGAATCCCGCGACCGCCCCCGCCGGCGCCGTCGACTGGGCGCGCGTGCGCGCCGACTTCCCCCTGCTCGCGCGCGAGGTGCACGGCAGGCCGCTGGTCTACCTGGACTCGGCCAACACCGGGCAGAAGCCGGCGCCGGTGATCGAGGCGGTCGACGACTTCTACCGCCGCCACAACGCCAACGTCAGCCGCGCCGTGCACGCCCTCGGCAGCGAGGCCACCGAAGCCTACGAAGCGGCGCGCGCGAAGCTGGCCGCGCATGTGAACGTGCGCGGCGACGAGCTGGTGCTCACCAGCGGCACCACCTTCGCGATCAACCTGGTGGCGTATTCCTGGGCGCTGCCGCGGCTGCGGCCCGGCGACGCGATCTTGCTCACCCGGATGGAGCACCACGCCAACATCGTGCCCTGGCAGCTGGTGGCCGAACGGACCGGCGCCGCCATCAAGGTCGCGGAGATCACCCCCGAAGGCGCGCTGGACCTGGACGCGCTGCGCGCGCAGATGACCGGAGAGGTGAAGCTGCTGGGCCTGACCCATGTCTCGAACGTGCTGGGCACGGTCAACCCGGTGCGCGACATCTGCCGCGAGGCGCGCCGCCGCGGCATCGCCACGCTCATCGACGGTTCGCAGGCGCTGCCGCACCTGGCGGTCGACATCGCCTCGATCGGCTGCGATTTCTACGCCTTCACCGGCCACAAGATGTGCGGGCCGACCGGCACCGGCGCGCTCTGGGCTCGGCGCGAGCACCTCGACGCGATGCCGCCGTTCATCGGCGGCGGCGAGATGATCCGCGAGGTGCGCTTCGAGGGCACCAGCTTCGCCGACCCGCCGCACCGCTTCGAGGCCGGCACCCCCAACATCGCCGGGCACATCGGCCTGGGCGCGGCGGTCGACTACCTCGACGCGCTCGGCATGGACCACGTGGCCGCGCGCGAATCCGAACTGCTGGCGCACCTGACCGAAGAGATGCAGCGGATCGAGGGCCTGCGCATCCTCGGCCAGGCGCCGGGCAAGGCCGCGGTGGTGTCGTTCCTGCTGGACGGCGCGCACGCCCACGACCTGGCCACGCTGCTGGACCTGGAGGGGGTGGCGGTGCGCTCCGGCCACCACTGCGCCCACCCGCTGATGCGGCATTTCGGGGTGGCCGCCACCTGCCGCGCCTCGCTCGCCTTCTACAACAGCCATGCCGACATCGATGCCTTCATCGCCGCGCTGCGCAAGGTCCGCAACCTGCTCGCGTAGGAGCGCGCCTTGCGCGCGATCGCTTCCGTGGATCGCCCCTGGCGCGCCTGCGCGTGGATCGCGCGCAAGGCGCGCTCCTACAATGGACGCCTCGCACCTGGAGCGCAGCCGCGCAACCGCCCGATGACCGGACTGCAGTTCCGCGACGCGAGCCCCGCCGACGTCCCGGCGATCGTCGCGCTGGTGACCTCCGCCTACCGCGGCGAGGCCAGCCGCGCCGGCTGGACCACCGAGGCGGACCTGCTCGACGGCGCGCGCATCGACCCGGAGCTGCTTCGGGCCGAAATCGAGCGCCCGCGCAGCCGGGTGCTGCTGGCCGAACGCGGGCCACACGCCGGCGTAGCTGCGGGCGACGCCGCCGCTGCGCCGCGGCTGGTCGCCTGCGCCCACGTCGCCGACGAGGACGGCGCCGGTTACTTCGGCATGTTCGCGGTCCGGCCGGGCCTGCAGCGCGCGGGCATCGGCCATCGAGTGCTGGCCGAAGCCGAGCGCATCGTCCGCGAGGAATGGCGGCTGCCGTCGATGCGCATGAGCGTGATCGACCTGCGCGACGAGCTGATCGCCTGGTACCAGCGCCGCGGCTACCGCCGCACCGGCGTGTACCGGCCCTTCCCCTACGGCGACCCCCGCTTCGGCATTCCCCGCCGCGACGACCTGCGCTTCGAGATCCTCGAAAAACCCCTGTAGGAGGGGCTTCAGCCCCGACCCAGCACAGCACTCTCTCCGGAGACGATAGCTCGCGGCTCGAGCCGCACCTACAAAACCCGCATGCCCTGCAGGAGGGGCTTCAGCCCCGACCTCGCTACGCCGCCCCTAGGAAATCCGGGGGTCGGGGCTGAAGCCCCTCCTACAATGGGGCCTGCATGCAAGGGAGCGAGCTTCGATGGGCGACTGGATCCGCGTCTGCGCAACCGGCGAACTGCTGCCCGGCGAATCGACCGTCGTCTGGGACGGCGACACCCCGATCCTGGTGGTCAACTACGACGGAGACTACTACGCGCTGGAGGACCGCTGCTCGCACGAGGACTTCGAACTGTCGGCGGGCAACTTCGACGGCGACGAGGCGACCATCGAATGCGTCCTGCACGGCGCGAAATTCGACGTCCGCGACGGCCGCGCCCTGTGCGCGCCAGCCTACGCCCCGGTCGTGAAGTTCCCGGTGAAGGTCGCGGACGGCGCAGTCTGGACCCGCGACGACCGCGAGTAGCCCGTGTGCCGCGCAATGATCGCACCCCATTGTCATTCCGAACGTAGTGAGGAATCCGCTTGAAAGCAGATCCTTCGCTTCGCTCAGGATGACAACTGCAAATCCACCCGGCGACAGTCCCCTACGCAGGCACGGCCACCGGTTCGGCCTGTTCGGCCTGCCCCGGCCGCAGCTCCTGGACGATACGTCCCTGATCGAGCACCAGCACCCGGTCGGCGCTTCGGATCGTCTCCGGCCGGTGCGCCACGATCACCTTGGTCAGTTCCAGCTGCCTGACCGCGTCGTTCACCAGCCGCTCCTTCATCACGTCCAGGTGGCTGGTGGCCTCGTCCAGGAACAGGAGCTTCGGGTCGCGGTACAGCGCCCGGGCCAGGATCACCCGCTGCTTCTGCCCGCCGGACAGCGAGCTGCCCATGTCGCCGATCAGGCTGTGGTAGCCCATCGGCATCGCGGCGATCTCGTCGTGGATCGCGGCCAGCCGTGCTGCGGCCTCGATCCGCTGCTGGTCGTGCGCGGTGTCGAAGAAGCTGATGTTGTCGGCGATCGAGCCGGCGAACAGCTGGTCGTCCTGCATGACCGCGCCGACGATGCCGCGGATGTTGCGCGGCCCCGCCTGCTGCAGGTCCAGGCCGCCGATGCGGATCCGTCCCGCGGTCGGCTTCAGCAGGCCGAGCATCAGCTTGACCAGGGTGGTCTTGCCGCAGCCCGAACCGCCGACGATCGCCACCGACTCGCCCGCCTCCACGGAGAAACTGCAGTCCCTGAGCACCCAGGGCTCGCCGTCGGCATAGCGGAACGAAAGGTTCTCGACCTCGATCCGCGGCGAGACGGGCGCCGGCAGCTCGGGCCGCGGCTCCGCGTCCTCGGGCTCGGCCAGGACGATGTCGGCCAGGCGCTCGCCGTGCAGGCGCAGCATCCGGAACTCCACCCACTTGTCGATCAGCGCGCCCATGCGGCCGGCGAACTGGTCCTTGTAGGCCAGGTAGGCGATCAGCATGCCGACCGAGAACACGTTCTGCAGCGCCAGCAGCGCGCCGATCCAGATCACCGCGATGCGCTCGATGCCGAACACCAGCTGGCTGGCGCTGTTGAAGCCCAGGCCCATGCGCGCCAGGCGCACGTCGTGGTTCACCGTCTCGTGCATCAGGTTGTCGTAGGTGGCGCGGCGGATGGGCTCGTGGCCGGCGACCTTCAGGCTCTGCATCCCGCGCAGCGATTCCAGCAGGTGGGTCTGCTG